>JAJPXY010000026.1 GCA_021205205.1 Clostridiales bacterium | reverse complement strand
TTTACTTGCACATTTTTCGTTTTTTTATTTTAATTGTGTTGGGGCGGCCGTGGGCGGCCGGGTAAACCGCACTTTTTCTGTGGGCGGCCACGGGCCGCCCCTACAGGTGTGCAATAAAACTTGAAGCCAGTTCAGAGGGGCACCAAAGACCCCTTTACTCCTCCGGCTCCAGGTTGTCCGCAAACCGCTGGTGGAAGTCCGGGGCCTTGCGCCGGAGGCTGATGACCCGGCCCTTGCTGTCCAGCAGGCAGTGTTCGCTCTCGCCGGTGGCCCGCAGCTCGCCGGTGTCGGCGTCCCGCACCTCGTAGCGGAACTTGAAGCGGACGCTGTTGTAATAGGTCAGTTTAACGGTGATGGCCACGGTGTCGTCGAAGTGGGTCATGGTCTTGTACTGAGCAGAGACGCTGACCACCGGCACCACGATGCCCCTGGCCTCTACCTCCCGGAAGGGGATGCCCACCTGGGCCATCCAGTCCACACGGGCCTCCTCAAACCAGCGGATGTAGTTGCTGTGGTGGACGATGGCCATCTGGTCGGTCTCGTAGTATTTCGCGTTGTGAATGTAAGGTTTGATTTCCATTGGGATACCTCGCTTTTGTGGGGGGAGTGATAAACTGGATTTTTTAGCACTGTTTTTCGTAAAAAACCAAGGTCATTCTCTCGTTAATTTTTTCAGTTTTTCCAGTCTTTATATATCCGATTTTTTCGTACAAATGACAATTTCCTTCTTCTTGTAAAATAGTATCAAGAAACCATTTTTCAACATCATAATGTATTTCTTCTATTTACAATAATGCTTGTTGGGCGATTCCTTGCTTTTGATATTGTGGATGTACTGCTAACGCAGATACTCTGCCACTCCTACTTTCAGGATATAAATTTATCCTAACTGCGCCCACTATTGTTCCATTTTTAGTAAAAATATATCCTATTGTCCCTTTTCTTGTGTATTTGCGAAAGACAGTTTCTTTACTTTCCAAATAAGGGTTTGAATTATCATCGTGATATTTTTCATATAACGTTTTGTATGCTGCCTGTTGTATTCCAAATACAGCCTCAATGTCACTATCTTGAAATATTGATATTTCCATACTGTTTCACACCTGCGAATTCCGATTTAGCAGGTAAGGGCGTTAAACTCACTGTTTTGGCTTTTCCGTGTCCCACTCACCGCACAAAATTCGTCTGCCTCGGCTCCTCCTTCTCCGGCAGGCCGTAGGCCGCCTTGCCCAGGGCAATGCTTTTCATCAGGAAGGTCATATTTCGAGCCAGCGTGCGCATGGTCTGCAAGCCCTCCTCGTCCTGGGCCGCCTCGCCGGGGAGCCGCCCGTGGACACTGTTCCAGTACTGGCTGGAGGCCACCGGCATCCCGTTGATGGTGAAATACTTGTTCAGCTCGTCAAAGGTGGCGCTGGCGCCGCCCCGCCGGGCCACGGCCACGCTGGCCCCCACCTTCATCCGCAGGTCAAAGGGGACACTGTAAAACAGCCGGTCCAGCAGAGAGACCAATGTGCCGTTGGCGGAGGCAAAGTAAACCGGGCTGGCCACCACCAGGCCGTCGCAGGCTTCCAGCTTGGGAGCCAGCTCGTTGACCAAATCGTCAAAGACGCATTTCCCCGCCTGATAGCAGTGGTTGCAGGCGATACAGCCCCGGATGTCTTTTCCGCCCACCTGGACGGTTTCGGTCTCTACGCCTTCCTCCGCGAACACCTTCTCCAACTCCGCCACCGCGACGGAGGTGTTGCCGTCTTTGCGGGGGCTGCCATTTAGAATCAGTACGTACATAAAAAATCCTCCTGTTTCGATGTTTTCAGCCGGGAAACCCCTCCACCATGCTTTGCATGGTCCTCCTCCGCCGTCAAGCGGCACTTCCGGGGCTTCGCCCCTCCCTGCCCTTTCAGGGGCGGCAAGAGGGGTGGTCTATTACGGAATGTTACATCGCTATGGATACCATTCTTCTGTCGATGACAACCCTGCCATTGCACATTGCAAATTGCTAATTGCTAATTGCGACGGCTTTCATCGCCTCGCCGGTGGTCTGCACCCGCACCGTTCCGGCGGTGATGTCCAGCACCCGCCGGGCGAACGCCTCCGCGTTTTCCTCCGGGAGCAGGGCGGAGATGGTAACATCCGCCCCATACTCCGTGTCGGTGACGATGCCCTTCCAGGCTGGGACCTCCTGGCTCAGCCGGGCAAAGAGATTGTAGCCGCAGGGGATGGACACCTCCACCCACCGGCGCACCACGGAGACACCTGCGGCGTCCAGCGCGTCCTTCGCGCTCTTGGTATACGCCCGGCAGAGGCCCCCAGCCCCCAGCAGTACCCCGCCGAAGTAGCGGGTCGCCACGCAGACCACGTCGGTGATTTCCTCCTTCAAAAACACGTTGAGCATGGGCTGCCCGGCAGTGCCCTGGGGTTCGCCGTCGTCGCTGTAGCGCATGACGCCGCTGCGCAGCACATAGCACCAGCAGTTGTGCCGGGCGTCGTGGTACTGCTTCTTCATGGCGTCGATGAAGGCCCGGGCCTCCTCCTCGCTCTCCACATGGCGCACCTTGCCCAGAAACCGGGAGCGCTTTTCCACATATTCCGCGTCCCCCGGCCCGGTGGGGATGTAATATTCTGTCATGGGCAGCTCCTTTCCTACGGTCACGTCCCATTTTGGGGCGGCTCGTCCTCCGGCGGCAGAAACTGACGCACCTGGCCCAACGTTTTGGGAGTGCAGACGGCAGTGACCTGAATCACCTCGGCGTACTCCACGTTCTCCACCTTGGCCTCCCGGTAGAGCCGGTCCAACACGCCCCCCCTGGTCGTAGGGGATGCGGAGCTGCACCCGCTTCGCGCCGCTGTCCAGCCGCCTGCCGATGGCGGCGATCAGCTCGTCCAGGCCCTCGCCGGTCTTGGCGGAGATGCAGACAACGTCCTCCCCATGGGGGCGAATTTCTGGGCTGTACCGGTCGCATTTGTTGAACACCCGGATGCAGGGGGTCTGCTCCGCCCCCAGCTCCCGGATGAGCTTGTCCACCACCTGGGCCTGGGTGCGCCACTCCTCGCTGCTACTGTCGATGACGTGGAGCAGCAGGTCGGCGTATTGCAACTCCTCCAGCGTGGCCTTGAACGCCTCCACCAGATGGTGGGGCAGCTTGCGGATGAAGCCCACCGTGTCGGAAATCAGCACGGTGCAGGTGTCGGAGATCTCCAGCGTCCGGGTGGTGGTGTCCAGCGTGTCAAACAGCCGGTCGTTGGCGGGGATCTCCGAACCCGTCAGCCGGTTTAAGAGGGTGGACTTCCCCGCGTTGGTGTAGCCCACGATGGCCACCACCGGCACTTCGTTTTTCTCCCGGCGGTCCCGCTGGACCGCCCGCACCCGGCGCACCTCCCGCAGGTCGTCCTCCAGCTTCTGAATCTTCCGGCGGATGTGGCGGCGGTCGGTCTCCAGCTGGGTCTCACCGGGACCGCGGGTGCCGATGGGGGACTTGCCGCCGGAGGCGTTCTGCCGCACCAGATGGGTCCACATACCGGTCAGCCGGGGCAGCAGATACTTGTACTGGGCCAGCGCTACCTGGAGACGGCCCTCGCTGGTCCGGGCGCGCTTGGCGAAGATGTCCAAAATCAGCGCCGCCCGGTCCATGACCTGCACGCCCATCTCCTCGGTCAGCACCCGCACCTGGGCGGGGGAAAGCTCGTTGTCGAAGATGATGAGATCCGCGCCGTTGTCCGCAGCCAGCTCCCTGACCTCCTGGACCTTTCCCTCTCCGATGAAGGTGCGGGCCTCCGGCGCGTCTCGCTTTTGCAGGACCACGGCCACGGCCTCGCCCCCGGCGGTCTCCAGCAGGGCCTCCAGCTCCTCCAGGGTGGTGTCGGTGGAGTTGTCCTCCTCGGGCAGGCTGTGGGCGTTCAGGCCCACCAGCACGGCGCGGTTGATGTTCTCTTCTTGGATGGTGTCTGGCATAGCGTTCCTCCGGGGGTTGAGTGATCGGGTATCCCATTACGGCTGTTGCTGCGAAAATGTGCAATTAGCAATGTGCAATGACACGGGAAACCGCCTCTGCTGTCGCTTTGCGGTAGCCGAGAGGTTTCCCGTGCAGTTTTAACGGAACACCCGGAAAATGTGTTTTTATTTCTTACCGATTGAGATAGGCTTCCACGATTTTGCCGATATACATGGTGTGCCAGTCGTGGGTGGGGTACATCTTCCGGTCGATCTCGTCCGGGTCGCCGCCGGTGAGCCAACCGGCGTCCATGGGCTGGGCGTACTGCTTTTTGCACACCAGCACCAGCTCCGCCTGGGCGATGTAGGGCGCGCCGCACGCGGCCTCCCGAATGTCGAAGCCGCACTCCTCGAACTTATCCACATCCCGCCCGGAGTGGCTGCCACAGAATTGCAGCTCCTTCCGGTACGCCTCCGGCAGGAAGGGCAGGGTGAAGTAGTCCTCCTCGTCCACAAAGGTCTTGGTGTGCCGCTGGGGGCGGATATAGCAGGTGGCCACGGGGTTGCCCCACATGATGCCCACGCCGCCCCAACTGGCGGTCATGGTGTTGACGCTCTGCTCGTCTCCGGCGGTGATGAGCATCCACTGGTCGCCGATGAGGGAGAAGGGGTTCTTGGTCAGTTCCTTCGGGTCGATTCTCTGAAACATAGTAGTACCTCCAAATTAAGAATGGCGAATTTGTCCGGTTGACATTCTATCTGTATTATAGTCTATCCCGCGGCAAAAGAAAAGTGCATTTCCCCCTCACAGCCCATAAAAAAGGAAAAAACGCCGCGTTTTGCAACGCAGCGTTCGCTTTCCCGAAACGTCATTAGTTCAAGCCGTACTTCTTGTTGAAGCGGCTCACGCGGCCACCTGTATCCACCATCTTCTGCTTACCGGTGAAAAAGGGGTGACACTTGGAGCAGACTTCCACGCGGATGTCCTTCTTGGTGGAACCGGTGTGGTAGACAGCGCCGCAAGCACAGCGAATGGTGGTCTGCTGGTAATCGGGATGAATCCCTGCCTTCATATTTGTTCACCTCTTTCAAATTGACAAAATGAGAATCTTGATATACAACAGAAATAATAGTAGCACGCCTTCCCCCAAAATGCAAGGGCTTTTTGAGAAAAAATTTCGTCTGTCTGGACAGATTTTCATTTACTGGTTATCCCCTTGAATCAACCTTCTCTACTATCCGGTCGGGAAACCCCTCCGCCACCGCCTAAAGGCGGCGGCCCTCCTCCGCCGTCAAGCGGCACTTCCGGGGGCTTTGCCCCCTCCCTGCCCTTTCAGGGGAGGCAAGAGGGGATAGTTCTTGTCGTCCGGTGTCAGTTTTGTACGACAGATGTAGAATTTCTATTAGAAGCACTTTTTCTAGCCACTAATCACTAGTCACTAGCCACTCAAAATAACGCGGCTGATTCAAATGGATAGTCAGATTTTATTTTATAGCTCCGCGCCCTGGCCGGTCTGGAAGAACCAGACCACCCGCCGGGTCACTGGCTGGCCGAAAATCTCCTCCAGCGCCTGGGTGTAAACATCCAGCTGGCCCCGGTACTCCTCCGCCCGCTGAAGCTCGCCTCCCCGGCGGATGTGGTCGGACTTGAAATCCACCACCGTGAAGCCCTCCGGGCCGGTGAAGCAGCAGTCCACCACGCCCTGGAGCAGCACCTCCTCCCCCGCCCCGGCGGCGGGGTAAAACCGCCCGGCAGGGGCCAGGATGGAGAACTTGAACTCCCGCCGGAGCCGGGGAGACGCAGCGGCCTCCCGGCCCAGAGACGAGGCCCAGAACCGGGCCACCTTCGCCGGGTCCACCGCTCCGGCCTGCTCCGGGGAGAGCCAGCCTCCGGCGGTCAGCCGCTCCAGCTCCTGCCGCACCCCCTGGGCTGTGTCCGCCTTGTTCAGGTCGATGTGCTCCATGACGGCGTGAATGGCGCTGCCCGCCTGGGCGGCGGTCAGGCCCCGCCGGGCCTGGTCGAAGGCCGGTCGGCGGAACTCCAATGGCGGCAGGGGCCGCGCCGTCTCCTCCGCCGCCTCCTCGTCCAGCAGGCGGCCCTTCATCTGGGTGGCCGTCACCTTGGAGGGCAGCTCCGTCAGTTCCTGCCAGGGGTAGCGCCAGCAGAGCTGCTCCGCCACCGCCGCCTCGTCCGGCTGCTCCGCAGCCGTCTCCGGTTCCGCCGGGCGAAGGACAGACGCATCGGTCAGCCAGTCGTTTTTCGCATGAACCAGGTGAGTGTCCCAGCGGTCGATGGTCTTTGCGTAAGCCCCGGGCCGCTGGCCGAAGCGCAGGGCCTCCCCGTCGGGCCGGGCCAGCACGGGCAGCAGCACCCATTTCCCTACGCAGTCCAGCTGGAACAGCGCCTCCGGCTCTGGGTTGGGGCCTGCGTCGGGCAGCAGCTTTTCCAGCTCCTTCTCCGCCTCGTTGAAGCTCATCACCATGACCAGCTTCTCCCTGGCCCGGGTCATGGCCACGTAGAGCAGCCGCAGCTCCTCCGCCTTGCTCTCCTTGTTCAGCTTGAGCTGCACCGCCGTCCGGGCCAGAGTGGGGTACTCCACCCGCAGCTCCGGGTCCAGCCGCTTGGGGCCGACCCCCAGCTGGGAGTGGAACAGCATGGGGGCCGTCTCGTCCGCCCGGTTGAACTGCCGGGCCAGCCCCGCCAGCACCACCACCGGGAACTCCAGCCCCTTGGACTTGTGGATGGACAGGATGCGCACGCCGCTGCCGCCGCCCCCGGGGCGGGTGGGGTTTTTGTCCTGCTCCTGCAACCGGCGCAGGTGGCCCACAAAGGCAAACACCCCCCGGTGGCCCTGGCCCTCGAAGGTACGGGCGTAGTCGTAAAAGGCCATCAGGTTCTCCTGCCGCCGCTGGCCCCCGGCCATGGCCCCGAACAGGGCCAGCAGCCCCATCTGGTCGTAGAGGTACCACAGCAGCTGGGCGCAGGAGCTGTCCACCATCTGCACCCGCAGACCGGCAAGGTCGTTCAGGAACCGCTGACAGAGCGCGTCCCCTTCCTCCGCGCCCTTCACCACGCAGGTATAGATGTCTCCGTTTGGCTCCGCCGCCCGGAGCTGGGCCAGCCGGTCCGCCGTGAACCCATAGACCGGGCTGCGCAGGACGGAGATCAGCGGGATGTCCTGCCGGGGGTTGTCAATGATCTGCAAAAAGGACAGGGCCACGCTGACCTCGGTGGCGGCGAAGAAGTCCTCGCCCCCCTCGTTCTGCCAGTGGATGTCCTGCTCGTCCAGAGCGGCGGTCAAATACCGCAGCACCGCGCCGGGGGAGCGGTAGAGGATGGCGATGTCGTCGGGCCGCACCGGGCGGAACCCGTCCCCCTCCGTCACCCGATAGGGTTCGTCCAGCAGCTGCCGCACCCGCCGGGCCACGAACCGGGCCTCCACCTGGTCCCGGGGCGGTTTGGCCTGGCCCTCCTCCATCTCCAGGGTGGAACAGTCCACCACATTTAATTCCACCCGGTCGTCGTCCCGCCGGGGCTGGTCCAGCAGGCCCAGGTTCAGCCGCTGATCCTCGGTGTAGTCGATCTCCCCAAAGGGGGCGGTCATCAGATGTTCAAACAGGAAGTTGACCCCGTCCAGCACCGTCTTTCGGGAGCGGAAGTTCCGGCTGAGCACCAGCCGCCGGGGCTGGCCGGGCTGGGCCTCCCCGCCGGGGACGAATTTGTGATATTTGTTCAAAAAGATGGTGTGGTCGGCCAGCCGGAACCGGTAGATGGACTGCTTCAAATCCCCCACCTGGAACAGGGTCTTGCCCCCGCCCGTCAGGCCGTAGAAGATGGCGTTCTGAACGGCGTTGGTGTCCTGGTACTCGTCCACCATCACCTCGGCGTACCGCTCCTGACAGCGCTTGGCAAGCGCCGTGGGCGCTCCGTCCCGCACCAGCGCGTCCACGGTGAAGTGTTCCAGGTCGTTGAAGTCCAGCAGCCTGCGCTTGCGCTTCTCCCGCCCATAGGCGTCCTGGAGCTCCTGCACCAGCCGGAACAGCTGGTTCACCGGCTCCCGCACCGCCTCCAAGTCCTCCAGCAGCTCCCGGCTGCCGCTCTCGAAGCGCTTGGCCAGCTTCGCCATGCTCTTTTTGCACTTGTCCCGGATGGCCTTCACCCGGTTCTGGGCCTCCTTGTCCTGAATCTTCCGGGAGCGGCCCAGGGTGGGGAACCGGATGTCGCACAGGGCCTGGGCACTGTCCCAGCGCCGGTCCAGGGCGGCGAGGAAGTCGTCCAGGCTGTCCAGCGTGCCGTTGATGGACTCAGCATAGGCCCCGATGAGGGCGTCGTCCCCGCTCTCCTGGAGGATGTCCAGCGTACTCACCATCTGCTGCCGCCAATATTCGGTCTGGGATTTGGCGTCCTCCATCAGCAACTGCCCCCAGGCGGTCTTGCCCACGTCCTTCACGCCGGAGAGGTCGAAGGACGCCGCCTGCTCCCGGAGCCACCGGGCCGGGTCGGGGTGTGCCTGGATGCGGCGGTGGATGTCCAGGGTGATGTCCCGGAGGCGGCTGTCGTCCCGCCCGGCGGAGAGGGCATCCACCAGGTCGGCAAAGCCGTTCTCGTCCAGGTGTTCGTACCGCTCCTCCAGCACCCGGTCCAGCACCCGCACCCGCAGCAGCTCCGCCTCCGTCTCGTCCGCCACCCGGAAATCCGGGTCCAGGTCCAGCAGATGGCTGTTCTCCCGGAGGAAGGCGGTGCAAAAGGAGTGGATGGTGGAGATCTGCGCCCGGTAGACCAGGGTGGTCTGTCGGCGCAGGTGCCAGTCGTCGGGCCGCTGGGCCAGGCGCAGGTTCAGCTCCGCCAGGATCTTGTCCCGCAGCTCGGCGGCCGCCGCCTTGGTGAAGGTGATGACCAGGAACTGGTCCAGGTCCAGCCCCTCGTCCTCCACCCGGCTGAGCAGCCGCTCCACCAGCACACGGGTCTTGCCCGACCCGGCGGCGGCGGAGACCAGCAGCTCCCCGCCCCGGTCGTTCACCACGGCGCTCTGTTCCGGCGTCAATGCAAAAGCCATCGGTTTCACCACGTTCCTTTCCTTTTCGCGCTCGCCTGCGGCGGCGTCTCTCCGCCCCATTTCCTTCGGGGGCGAATTAGCACTCTGTAGCTCATAGTGCTAAAAATTCATAATTTGTTCATAAAATTCGCAAACCTTGTTCACAGCTTCGGGGTATTCTATCCTCAGAAACAAAGAGGAAGGCTTGATACCGATGGATGCTCAATGAGAGAACAAACCAAAGCGGCCCCAACAGCCTTACACTCAAATTTTAGGAGGAATTGATTATGTTTGAAATGATGCCTTTTACCCGTTCCGTTTTTAGCCCCTTCTACGACGTGGATTCGATGAACAGCAACTTCTTCGGCAAGAACGAGGTGCGCAGCTTTGACACCGACATCCAGGACAAGGGCGACAGCTACATTTTGGAGGCAGAACTGCCCGGTTTCGCCAAAGATGACATCCAAATCGACATCGACCAGGACCGTCTGACCATCCAGGCCGTCCGCAGAGCCGAGAGCGGCCAGAAGGACGCCAAGGGCAACTATCTCCGCCGGGAGCGCTACTACGGCTCCTACAGCCGCAGCTTCGACATCTCCCAGATCGAGAGCAGCCAAATCTCCGCCGCCTACGAAAACGGCGTATTGAAGCTGACCCTCCCCAAGCGGAACGTCACCGTACCCAAGACCCGCCGGCTGACCATCGAGTAACTTCTCAGCCGCAAGACAGACAATCTGTGACCCGATGCCGGGGCGCTCTTCGGAGCGCCCCTTTTTTACCCGGTTTTCCCTTTAGCAAACTTTCTTCTTCTCTGAATGGAACCATTCATTTTTTAGCAATCGTCAAAACCAAGTGCTAAAGATTCACGATTTGTTCAAAGAAATCGCAATCCTTGTTCAAAGTTCCGGCGTATGCTACCAGCATAAAGAAAAAAGAAGGCTTGACACCCATGAATGTTTGAATGAACTGCAATGTATCAACTGTCAACAGTCTTTACTCAAAATTAGGAGGTTATCTATTATGGCAGAAATCATGTTTTACAGTCATCCCGCTTATGGCCCCTTCCACGATGTGGACCAGATGAACAACAACTTTTATGGCAAGAACGAGCTGCGGGCCTTTCACACCGACATCCAGGACAACGGCGACAGCTACATCCTGGAGGCCGAGCTGCCCGGCTTCGACAAAGAGGACATCCAGATCGACATCGACAATGACCGGCTGACCATCCAGGCCGTCCACAAGGCCGAGAACGACCAGAAGGATGCCCAGGGCAACTATCTCCGCCGGGAGCGGTACTACGGCTCCTACAGCCGCAGCTTTGACATCTCCGACATCGAGAGCAGCCAAATCTCTGCCGCCTACGAGAACGGTGTGTTGAAGCTGACCCTGCCCAAGAGGGCCGTCACCGTGCCCACCAGCCGTCGGCTGGAGATCAAGTAAGGGTTCAACTGCACATTAAACAACAAACGTGGCTCGTTTTCCGGGGCG
>JAJPXY010000157.1 GCA_021205205.1 Clostridiales bacterium | reverse complement strand
CACAACTTATAAGGGAAGAGGGTCGACTATACGACAATGGCCACCTATGATGGTAAGGCATCGGCGTTTCATGCCTTAATCTCCATCCCGTTCTTAAATGTGAACCGGGTATCGTCCTTCGAGTACACAGTGGCATGATCCACCAGCGTGTACCATGTCTCTGGGTCGAAACGTGACAAATGGCCCTCCTCGACCGGAGGGCCTTCTGAAAATCGGTGAGCGCCGCCCTCGAAAGTTCCTTTTGCTCAATCTGCTCGGTGATGGTGTCCAAGTCAATGATGGCATCGTCACCACCCTGCAAAAATTTCCGGTCATTTACACCGAGGTAGACAAGGCCAACGGCAGGAATTATGCCATCATCGTGGACGAGGCCCACTCCTCCCAGACGGGCAACTCCGCACTGAAGCTGAAAGCGGCCCTGGCCGACACCGAGGACGCCCTGCGGGAGTACGCCGAGCTGGAGGGCAAGGCCGAGGAGGAGCTGGACCCGGACGACAAGCTGATGCGGGAGATGATCGTCCACGGCAAGCACAAAAACCTGTCCTTTTTCGCCTTCACCGCCACCCCCAAGGACAAGACGCTGGAGCTGTTCGGCACAGAGCAGGAGGACGGCAGTTTTCACCCGTTTCACATCTACTCCGTGCGGCAGGCCATCGAGGAGAGCTTCATTTTGGATGTCCTCCAGAATTACATGACCTACGACACCTGCTTCAAAATCGCCAAGACCGTCCCGGAAAACCCGGATGTGCCCGCCAGCCGCGCCGCGAAGCTGATCCGGCGGTATCAGGAGCTGCATCCCTACAACATCAGCCAGAAGTCCCAGGTCATTGTGGAGACCTTTTTGGAGACCACCAGCAAGAAAATTGGCGGCAAGGGCAAGATGATGGTCATTACGTCCTCCCGGCTGGCGGCGGTGCGGTACTTCCACGAGGTCAAGCGGTACATCCGGGAGAAAAAGTACACCAACGTGGACGTGCTGGTGGCGTTCTCCGGCGCCGTCCCGGACGGGGATGAGGAGTACACCGAACCGAAGCTGAACGTCCGCTCGGACGGCAGCCACATCAGCGAGGCCCAGACCAAGGCGGAGTTTCACGAGAATTTCAACGTGTTAATTGTCGCGGAGAAGTATCAGACGGGCTTTGACGAGCCGTTGCTCCACACCATGGTCGTGGACAAGAAGCTGAAAGGCGTCAAGGCAGTGCAGACCCTCTCCCGGCTGAACCGCACCTGTCCCGGCAAAACGGACACCTTTGTGCTGGACTTCGTCAACAGGCAGGAGGACATCTTGGAGGCGTTTCAGCCCTTCTATCAGGAGACCTATTTGCAGCAGGAAGTCAACGTGGATTTGATTTACCAGACCCAGAAGGAACTGCGCGGGTTCCACATTTACGACGAGGGCGACATAGCGGCCTTCTCTAAGGTCTACTTCGCCAAGTGCAGCCAGAGCAACAACATGGGGAAGATGAGCAGTGTCCTGCTCCCCGTCGCCGCTCGCTACAACCAGAAGGACGAGGAGGAGCAGTACCAGTTCCGGCGGCAGCTCCGCAGCCTCATCAAGTGGTACAGCTACGTCTCGCAGGTGGTGCGGATGTTCGACAAGGAGCTGCACCAGGAGTTTGTGTTCTGCTCGTACTTGCTCAAGCTGCTGCCGCCCGCAGTCGGGGAACCGCTGGACCTGGAGGGCAAGCTCCAGTTGGAGTTTTACAAGCTGCAAAAAACCTTTGACGGGACCATCACCCTCCAGCCGGACACGAAGGGCGTCTATGAAGCCGCCCGGCAGAAAGGCGCGATGGGTCTGGAGCAGGACGAGCCGCTGGACGAGATCATTCAGAAAATCAACGAGCGGTACAATGGCAACTTTACGGACGGCGACCGGGTCATGCTGATGGCGCTCCAGGCCAAGCTGATGAAGGACAAGAAGCTGGCGAGCATCGCCAAGACCAGCGACCCGCAGATTTTCGCCGAGAGCATTTTCCCCAAGGCGTTCGGCGACGCCGCGATGGAAAGCTATACCGAGAGCCAGGACACCTATACCTCCCTGTTTGAGGACCGGGGGAAGTACAACGCAATTATGGCGGCGCTGTCGGAGATCATCTACCGGGAGCTGCGGAAAATGGCATAAGAGAATAGCATGGAGGCGCGGAACAGCGACCAACGAAACGGTTGGCCGCTGTTTTTCTTCTTGTCTCAGTTTTTTGCCCGTAATGCCGCTCACAGTGGCATTATCGTTATCTCCCTGGATTCATCACACTCAGCTTATTCAAAAAACAGGGAAAGCGCCCGCCGAATCAGCTCTACGCATCCATCTTCCCCCAGTTGTGCGGAATCCAGAGACAAATCATAGCCTCCGATATCTCGCCACTTCAAACCGGTATAGTAGTGGTAATAGTCCGCGCGGCGCTTGTCTTCCTCCCGGATGTGTCGAATGACATCTCTGCGGTTCCACGCGAGAGAGTAGGATGCTACCCGCTCAATGCGGGCTTCCATGGGAGCGTGGATGAACACCTTGAGCACATGGGGCTGGTCTGCCAGCAAATAGTTGGAGCAGCGGCCCAGAATGATACAACTCTCCTGGGCGGCCAGGTCCTTAATGATTTTCGCCTGGAAGCTGAACAGATTCAGCGTGGACACATAGTCATCGCTGTCCGGGGGAAGGATCTCTCCGTTGTAGGCACGTCGGGCGGCAAAAAACATCTCCTTGACGCCGATGCGCTCGTCGGCCATGCCAAACAGCCCTTCGTGTATGCCGCTGACATCGGAAGCCAAACGCAACAGCTCCCTGTCATAGTAAGGGATGCCCAAGGCGGCGGACAACTTGCGGGTAATGTTGTGCCCGCCGCTGCCGGTCTCCCGGGCAACGGTGATTGCATACCGTTCCATAGAATTTCCTCCTTTCACGCGCCCAGGTATGCCTTACGCACCCGGTCGTCGGCGGCCAATGCGCTGGCCGGGCCTTCCATGGCGATGGTGCCGGTCTCCAGCACATAGGCCCGGTCGCTGACTGCCAGGGACATTTTCGCGTTTTGTTCCACCAGCAGGATGGTGATACCGCTCTCATGGAGAGTCTGGATGATGGAGAAAATCTCCTTCACCAGAATGGGGGACAGTCCCATGGACGGCTCATCCATCAGCACGATTTTGGGGGCTGTCATCAGCGCCCGTCCGGTGGCCAGCATCTGCTGCTCACCGCCGGAAAGGGTGCCGGCCAGCTGATGACGGCGCTCCTTCAGCCGGGGGAAATGGTGATAGACCCGCTCCAGACTGGCGGAGATTTTCCTCTGGTCCAGGATGATATAGGCCCCCATACGAAGGTTTTCCTCCACCGTCATGCTGGCAAACACGTGCCGACCCTCCGGCACGTGGGCCAGCCCCATCCGAATGATGGTGTGGGGCGGCGCCTTCTGCAAGTTCTGCCCGTCCAGCAGCACCTCGCCGCTGGTAGCGGTCAGCAAACCGGAGATGGTATGGAGGGTGGTGGTTTTGCCTGCGCCGTTGGCTCCGATCAGAGATACCAGTTCGCCGTCCTGAACCGTCAGGGAAATGCCTTTCAGCGCATGGATCGCGCCGTAATGCACGTTCAAATCCTTAATTTCCAGCATACTTCGCCCTCCCTATTCGCCCAAATAGGCCGCGATGACCTTGGGATCGTTGGCGATTTCATCCGGCAAACCGGAGGCGATGGTCTGCCCGTAGTCAATGACCTGGATGCGCTCACAGATGTTCATCACCAGGGACATATCATGCTCGATGAGCAGAATGGCAATGCCAAACTGGTCCCGGATGGCATTGATACACGCCAGCAACTCCGCCGTCTCGGTGGGGTTCATACCGGCGGCAGGTTCATCCAGCAGCAGAACCTTCATGTTTGTACCCAGTGCGCGGGCAATCTCCAGCTTCCGTTGCTGGCCATATGGCAGGCTGGATGCCAGCACGTCCGCCTTATCCTCCAAGTGGCAGATCGCCAGCAACTCCATTGCTTTCTCTGTGACCTGGGCCTCCGCTTTCCAGTACTTCGGCGTGCGCAGCAGGGAATCCAGCAGGCCATAGTGGATGTCCTTCGTGAAGGCCACCTTGACGTTTTCGATTACCGTCATACCGTCAAACAGGCGGATATTCTGGAACGTGCGGGCAATACCTGCTGCTACGAACTGGTGTACCTTTTTGCCGTTCAGCGGCACACCGTCCAGCAGAACCGTTCCCTCCGTGGGGACGTAAACGCCGGTCAGCAGGTTGAAAACGGTGGTTTTGCCCGCGCCGTTTGGCCCGATCAAGCCGACCAACTCGCCAGGGTAGATGGAGAGGTTAAAGTCCTGGACGGCATGAAGGCCGCCGAAGGAGATGCCCAGACGGCGGGTCTCCAAAACAGGGGTTTTCGTCTCACTCATGACTGCTGGCCTCCTTTTCTCCGGAGCGGGAAGTAAGCCAGGCTTTTATCCTGCCCGGCCACTTGGGAACGTCGCACAGAGCGAACTCCCGGCTCCCCATAATGCCGCGGGGGCGGAACAAAATGACAATAATCAGCACAATGGAGTATACCAGCATGGGGTAGGTAAAGACATTTTGCAGGAAGGCGGGCAGCGCCGATACCCATGCGCCGTTTTTGATGGTGTAGTTCAGCAGGAACAGGGTTACGGCGGCGATGACAGAGCCGGTCATGGACCCCATGCCGCCCACGACTACCATAACCACGATGAACACGGAGTTCAAAATGGAGCCGTTGGTAAAGGCGAAGGAGGTGGTAGCCAGCGCCGCATTACAGCAGGAATAGAGCGCGCCGGTCACGCCTGCAAAGAAGGCGGAAATGGTGAAGGTCAGCACCTTGTAATAGCTGACGTTGATCCCGGAAGTGGAGGCGGCGATCTCGTTGTCCCGGATGGCGCGGATGGCCCGCCCATATTTGGAGCGGACAAAGAGCAGCATGGCGGTCATGCACAGAATCACCACCAAAACCGCCACCCACAGGTATTGAACCTTCTCGTCGTTGGAGAAGCCCAGCCCCGTGGCATACAGCGCGGAGGAGGCAGACCCCTGCCCCAGCCCCTGCTGGCCGCAGAAGGGCAGGTTGTTGATGACGTTGACGATAATCATGCCGAAGCCCAGGGTGATGATGGCCAGATAGTCCCCTTTCAGCCGGAGGGCCGGAATGCCCACCAGCAGGCCCATCAGCGCCGCCAGAATACCGGCGACCAGCGTGCTGAGGAGCAGCACCAGCAGAAAGGCGGGGCCGGACTTCTCGTCGTAAAAGCCTGCACGCTGAAACGCGAGAGAAAGCAGGGCCGCCGTATAAGCGCCCACGGCCATAAAGCCACAGTGCCCCAGGGAAAGCTGCCCCAAAAAGCCCAGCACCAGGTTCAGGGAGGCCGCCATGATGATTAGATAACAGCACTGCCAGATGGAGGGGACGACCTTCAGCTTCAGAGTGTCGCCTCCGGCATTGCTCATCACAAGGGAGAGGACAAAGAGAAGAACAACGGCAATGAAATTGACCAGATAACGGGTCCTCGTTTCGTTTTTTCTCATACCTTCTCCCCCACATTCTTACCCAAAATGCCCGCCGGACGAATCATCAGCACCGCAATCAGAATCAGATAGACAAAGGTATCCGACATGGACGAGCTGATATAGGTATTGGCCCCGGACTGGACAATGCCAATCACCAGACCGCCCAGCATGGCACCGGGCAGGGAACCGATGCCGCCCAGGACTGCAGCCACAAAAGCGTAAATGCCCAGCGTCGCTCCCATCGTGGTGTAAACCTTGGGATACTGCGCGATGTACATCAGCGCCGCCACCGCCGCCAGCCCAGCGCCGATCCCGAAGGTGGCGATGATGGTCTGGTTCACGTTGACCCCCATCAGGGTGGCGGCCTCCTTGTCCTCCGACACGCAGCGCATGGCGCAGCCGATGCGGGATTTCTGCGTAAAGAAGTACAGCGCCACCATGATGACAGCTGAAACCACCACTGTGATGATGGTGGCGCTGCTGACAGAGACCCCCGCAATGGAAAACGTGCTGGTGAACAGCGTATAAGGGACCTTGGGGTCCGGGCCGATGACGGAAATGGCCTGTGCCAGATTTTCCAGCACAAAGCTCATGGCAATGGCGGTAATCAGCGAGGTCAGGTTATTCCCCTTTTTTCGCACGGGGCGATAGGCCAACAGTTCCACCAGCATACCCACGCAGGCGCAGACCAGAATGGCCGGAACCACCGCCAGCCAGCCGGGCAGCCCCAGGTTCATGACGATGGGTATCATAAAAAACAGGGTGTAGCCACCCACCATGATAAAGTCACCGTGGGCAAAGTTGATGAGCTTGATAATGCCATAAACCATGGTGTAGCCCAGAGCGATCAGGGCGTAGACGCTCCCCAGCCGAAGCCCTGTGATCAAAAACTGAATAAAAGTAGTCATCGGACGCTCCTCTCTTGTCATCCTGCAAAGGGGGAGACGCAGAAGCGCCTCCCCCATGTTGCTCTGGATGCTCGCAATCAGTCCAGACTCAGGGTCGTGACAGCGATCTTGGTGACAGCGTCGTCGCCTTCGGTGTAGGAATAGCCCATCAGCACGCCGGTCTTGATGGGCGTGCCGGTGTCGTCGAAGGAGAAGGTGCCAGTGGAGACCTCATATACCACGGAGGTATCCGCCAGGGCAGCCTGAACGCTGTCCGCGTCAAACGCACCGCAGGATTCGATGGCCTGCTTCAACACAAGGACGGCGTCGTAGCCCAGCGCGTCGAAGTTGTTGGGTGTTTCGCCGTAGACTTCCTCATAGCTTTCGACAAAGCTGATGGAGATGTCGCTGGTGGCCAGCTCGGTGGAGTAGTGGTTGACAAACAGGAAATCGTTGTAGACGGACATATCCGCGCCGTCGGGGATGGTGGTCTCGGTGTTGTCCACACCGTCAGCGCCCAACAGGATGCCGTCGAAGCCCACGCTGCGGGCCTGGGGAACCAGATAGGGACCGGTGACGTCATAGTAGAAGGGCACAAAGACCAGTTCGGCCTCCGCCTCCACCATCTTGGTGAATTGGTTGGTGTAATCCACCTCGGTCATGGTAGCCACGGATTCCTCCGCCACGATCTCCAGCCCCAGCTCCTCGGCAGCTGCGGCAAAGGCGTCCCGCAGACCGGCGGAATAGGTATCGGCGGAGCAGTAAACAATGCCTACCTTGGTATATCCCTCATCCGCGGCGTACTGTGCGGCCAGCTCGCCCTGGAAGGAGTCTTTAAAACAGGTACGGAATACATAGTCCATCTCGGTGGTCAGGGCGTCCGCCGTGCCGGAGGGCGTGACCAGAACGACGCCCTCGGAGTTGGAGACAGAGGTGATGCTGGAGGTGCAGCCAGAGGTGGCGGAGCCAATGACCAGCTCAATGCCGTCAGAGATCAGAGCGTTCATGGCGTTCAGAAACTCTGTAGAGTCGCCCTGATCGTCCTTGGATTCCACCGCCAGCCCATAGGTCGCGTCGCCCACGGTGACGCCGCCGGCGGCGCTGATCTGATCGATAGCCAGGTTGACGCCGTTGGCAACGTGGGTGCCGTAGACGGCCAGGCTGCCGGTCATGGGACCGATCATGCCCAACATGATGGTGCCGTCAACCGCGCCGGAAGTTGAATCTTCCTCTGCGGCGACAGAGGCCTCTGCATCCGTTGCGGTGGATGTGTCGCTGTCGGATGTGCCGCTTGTGCTATCAGACGACCCGCACGCAGCCAGACTGAAAGCAAGGCACAGCGCCAGCAGGAGACTGAGCAATTTCTTCTTCATGATGATTCCTCCTTAAAAAAGACGGGGTAACAAAAAAACAAGGACGCTTTTCTGCATTTTTTGCAGGGCGTCCTTGCCTTTTGATTTATTATACGGCCCTCGTTTCTTTTCTGCAAGGTTCATAATCACACAAAATCAGCTTATATTTCGATTGTTTTTGTGAATATACACAAATTGCCTTTCGAGATTTTGCAGAAAGCGACATGGAATCCTGCAAAATCCCCGGTGAACGGGCCTTGTTTTGGGATTTACCCGAAAAGCCTGTCCTCATCGTCAACGGAACGGCTTTTTTGTGTTTTCTTGCATAACTGTTCCATCAAAAATTCATTTTATTCCGCTCTCCCTCTTTAAGGCAGAAGCATATGCAAGTTTTACAATCTTACCTTTCATTTCGGGCGATTTTTCACCCAAAGAGCCAAAGTTGCATTTTGCGTATTGACTTTACCGCGAAACGTGTTAAACTGTGTGGCGTCAAGACAAGGATGCCAGCGTTCCTGATGCGGAACCTGACATCCTTTTTGTTTCGCAGCTACATATTCCATGAAAAGAGAGCATATCGTTCAACCGTTATCGCAATGAGGGAGGTTATGTTTTATGGCCGCTGCTAGTTTGGAAGAAGTCAACTCCGTCGTCTTTGGCGTTTGGTTTTTGATTGGCGCCGCCCTGGTGTTCTGGATGCAGGCCGGTTTCGCCATGGTAGAAACCGGCTTCACCCGGGCCAAGAACGCGGGCAACATCCTGATGAAGAACCTGATGGATTTCTGCATTGGCACCGTGGTCTTTATCCTGATCGGCTTTAGTCTGCTGCTGGGCGAAGACCTGTTTGGCTTCATTGGCAAGCCGGGGTTGGACATCTTCACCAGCTACGCCAGCTTTGACTGGTCCAACTTCGTGTTTAACCTGGTGTTCTGCGCCACCACCGCCACCATCGTCTCCGGCGCTATGGCGGAGCGGACCAAGTTTCTATCCTACTGCATTTACTCCGCCGTCATCTCCGCTCTGATTTATCCCATCGAGGCCCACTGGATCTGGGGCGGTGGCTGGCTGTCCCAGTTGGGCTTCCATGATTTCGCCGGCTCCTGCGCCATCCATATGGTGGGCGGTCTTTCCGCGCTGATTGGCGCGAAGTTGCTGGGTCCCCGCATTGGAAAGTTCGTCCGGGACGATTCCGGCAAGGTGGTCAAGGTCAATGCTTTCCCCGGACACAGCCTGCCCTTAGGCTGCCTGGGCTGCTTCATCCTGTGGCTGGGCTGGTACGGCTTTAACGGCGCTGCCGCCACCAGCGTGGAACAGCTCCATCTTCCTGACTACCACCGTGGCTCCCGCCGTAGCCACCGTCGTCTGCATGATCTTCACCTGGGTCAGATACGGCAAGCCCGATGTCTCTATGTGTCTGAACGCCTCCCTGGCGGGACTGGTCGCCATCACCGCCCCCTGCGATGTGACGGATGTGACCGGCGCTCTGATCATCGGCGCTGTGGCCGGTGTGCTGGTCGTTTTTGGCGTCTGGCTGCTGGACAACGTGCTCTACATTGACGACCCGGTGGGCGCCGTGGCCGTCCACTGTCTGAACGGCATTTGGGGCACCATCGCTGTCGGTCTCTTTGCCACCACCTCGGCCCCCGGCAACGACTCTGTGGTGGGCCTGTTCTATGGCGGCGGTTTCGGCCAGCTGGGTATCCAGCTGCTGGGTGTGCTGACGGTCATCGGCTGGAGCGCCGTGACCATCACCATCGCCTTCCTCATTATCAGGGGCACTGTTGGCCTGCGCGTAAGTGCTGAGGAGGAGTTGGTCGGTCTGGACACCAGCGAACACGGACTGATGTCCGCCTATGGCGGTTTCTCCATCCACGACCGGATGCCTGGCGGCAGCATGGCGGACGTGTCCGCTCCCGCAGCCGTCAGTGTGCCAATGGAGGCATCTGCCCCCGTGGATGACACTGCCGCGCTGGAGGGTTATGGCCCCTACACCCGTGTCAGCATTTTCTGCAACCAGAACCACTTTGAGGATCTCAAGGCCGCCCTCACGGAAATCGGCGTCACAGGCATGACGGTGACGCAGGTGATGGGCTGCGGCGCTCAAAAGGGCCGCACCGGATACTACCGGGGCGTCTCCATGACCATGTCGCTGCTGCCAAAGCTGAAGGTTGACGTGGTTGTATCCACTGTACCGGTGGAAAAGGTCATCGCTGTGGCTAAGAAGACCTTGTATACTGGCAACGTGGGCGATGGCAAGATTTTCGTCTACAATGTCCAGAATGTGGTCCGTGTCCGCACTGGCGAAGAGGGCTATGATGCTCTGACCAACGAAACATGATTCCCATCCTTCCCCTTTCTGCGCGGCTGTTCTTCTGAGCATCCGCGCTTTTTTCAGTTAGGAAGGCGTCTTTTCTTTATCGTCCAAATTTGGTTATCCTTTTGCTCTGCTATGCGGGTGCCCCCTGCTGTTAAGTGGCACTTCTACCTTCAAGGGGTACTTCCGGGGCTTTGCCCCTCCCTGCAAAGCTTCGCTTCTCCCTGCGCCACCGTCTAAAGGCAACGATCATTCCCTCCTTCAGGGAAGTCAATACAAGACACCTCACTGCCACATCAACAAGTGATTTTACGCAAAAAGGTACCCAATACGTACTGAGAAAGGGCAAAAAATCTTCTGATTACCACTCCTTCAACCCCATTGTAAAACTTTACACCCCTCCTAACCACTTTATAACACCTATAACC
>JAJPXY010000073.1 GCA_021205205.1 Clostridiales bacterium | reverse complement strand
GTAGCCTCGAATTTTTGCTTTTCGAGTGTCTACTCTAAGGGGACTATATCACCTCGGCGATCTGGGGCGGGTTTTTCAGCTCCATGTCCGCCACAGAGAGGGGCGCGACGCCCTCCGGCTGGTCGCCCATCTGGTCCCACTTGAAGGAGCCGGTGTTTTTTCGGCTGACCAGGGTGTGGAAGTCGTACTCCTCCCTGGATTCCAGCGGGAGCCAGTCCTCGATGACGTGCCTGATTTGGCTGTCCCAGAAATCCCACTCGTGGCCGCCGGGGGCGGTCTCAAAGGTCACCTCCACCCCCAGCTGCCGCAGGTCCTCCACGAAGGCCCGGCTGTTGGGCAGCAGACTGTCCTGCTCCCCGCAGGAGACATAGAGGGCGGGCAGACGCTCGCCCCGCTCCACGGCCTGCTTCACCAGCCAGAGGGGATTCTCGTCGCTTTCCATGGCCTGGTCCAGGTCGCCAAAGCAATGCTCGGAATAGGCCCGGTCGGTCATAATGCCCGGTTCATAGACCTTGCGGCGGTTGTCCTCCAGCACCAGAGCGGAGGAGAAGGCGGCGATGGCGGAGAAGGTCTCCCGGTACTTCAATCCGGTGCGCAGCGCACCGTAGCCCCCCCATGGAGAGGCCCCCGATGAAGGTGTCCTCCCGCCGGTGGGAGAGAGGAAACATTTTCCGAGTCTGCTCCACCAGCTCCCGGCCAAAAAAGTCCCCGTAAAAGGTGTAGGACGCCGCGTGGTCCAGATAGAAGCCGTTCTCCCCGGCAGGCATCACCACCGCCAGGTCGTGGTCCTCGGCGTAGCGGCGGATGCAGCTGTTGGTGGGCCAGCTCATGCTGTCGCCAAAAATGCCGTGGAGCAGGTAAAGGGTCTGGTAGGGCCGCCCGTGGCGGTCGGCTGCGTCGTCCCAGGCGCGCTTGTCCGTGGGGAGGATGACCGTCACCGGTACCACCCGGGCCAGACTGTTGGAATAGAAATTTGTTTGAATCAGCGCCATATTGTCCTCCTTGTTCAGTCCCATCTTACGCCGTCGGTCTCGTTCTGGTCGAGGGGGCGACTTTGCTCTTTCTTTTTCTCCTGCCGGGCCTGCCTGCTTGTGCGCCGACTTTCCCGCCGGGTCGCCCAGGATGCCGACCAGTTCGCCCGCCGGGAGCCGGAGTCTCCGCCAGACGGCTGACCGCCGCCGGTCCCGGCGGATTCGCGCCGGTTCAGCACCCAGCCGAAGGCGCCGCCGCAGACGCCGCCCAGGATGTGGCTCAGTTGGGAGATGCTGTCCTGAGCCACAACGCCGTTGTAGATCTCCTGTCCCAGGTAGAGGACGACGACCAGCACCATGGTCAGGGGGATCTTTCCGTCCTCCATCCGCACCATAGAGGAGAGGATGATCAGCATAAACACCACGCCGCTGGCCCCCAGCAGGGCTACGTTGGGGAAGCACGCGATGTTCACCAGGCCGGTGACCAGCGCCGTCACCAAAATCATTGCCAGCGTCCGCAGGCTGCCGTATTTCTCCTCGACCATCGGCCCCAGCAGCAGGAACAGCATCATATTGCTCATGTAGTGGCTGACGCTGGCGTGGCCCAGCACATGGCCGAACAGCCGCACATAGGTCAGCGGGTCCTGGGGCGAGGAACGGTAGACGCAAAATAACAGCTGGGTGCTTCTTCCCTGGGTGGCGAAGTCCAGCAGCAGCGCCGCCAGGGAGAGAAAGGTGAAGGTCAGCACGACCGGTGCGTTGTATTGGATTTTTTTCAGAATATTCATGGCAAGTCCTCTTTTTCTATCTGCCTGTCTCTTAGATTACCACAGATGCGGTGGTTTTACAATGGCCGATGGCGGCGGAGAATGCGCATTTTGCACTGTTGAATTTGTAAATTTTCTGATACGATTTCCCAAATCGCCCTATACATCTTTTCCGTCACATGGTATAATACCTCTGTTTATGACGGATTTCACTGTGATTCTGTTTTTCGTAATTGGAAGGCTGCCCCCTATGTTTCAAATCTTCGTCTACCTCGTCGCCGGGTTCAGCGCGGGCGTGGTTACAGGTCTTGCCGGACTGTCCGCCGCCGCCATCATCTCTCCGCTGCTCATCACGCTGCTGGGCTTCCCGGCTTTCGAGGCCATCGGCATCTCCCTGGCCTCCGACGTGCTGGCCTCTGGCCTCAGCGCCGCCACCTATGCCAAAAACAAGCACATCGCCGTTCGCAGCGGGATGTGGCTGTTGGTGCCCGCCCTGTTCCTGACGGTGGTGGGCTGTCTGGTCAGCTCTAACGTGGACAACGACATTTTAAGTCTGGTCTCTGTGGCCTTCCCGGTCCTGCTGGGCTTCAACTTCCTCCGGGACAAGGGAGAGCAGCCCATCAACGCCGGCCACTGCCAGGACAACTTCACCCGGCGGGTGCTGTCCATCATCTCCGGGGCCATCGTGGGGGCCATCTGCGGCTTCTCCGGGGCCGGCGGCGGCATGATGATGCTGTTCCTGCTGACCTCCCTGCTGGGCTACGAGCTGAAAACCGCCGTGGGGACCAGTGTGTTCATCATGATGTTCCTGGCCCTGGTGGGAGCCATTTCCCACTTTGCCATGTACGGCTCTGTCCGCTGGGCGCCTCTGGTCATCTGCGCCCTGTCCGCCCTGGTGGGGGCCTGGTTCGCCGCCAAATACGCCAACCGGGCCGACAGCCGCACCCTCCACCGGGTCATCGGCGGCTGCCTGATGATCTTGGGCATCTTTTTGCTGATTTTCAAGGTGATTTTGTAACATAACAGGGATAAAGAGAACGCCAGGACTGAAAAGTCCGGGCGCTTTTGCGCGTTTAGGGGCAGCTCACCAGTTCCGTTTCCGGATCTCATCGCAGACCCGCTGGCTGTTGTTCTTGTCGATATACTTATAGAGGGACTTGCGCATCTCGGCGTACTGGGGCTTGAGCCGGAAGCCGTCTGCGGCGTACTCCTCCATCAGGGCGAACAGCTGGTCGTTGTCCACCGCCCGGTCGCCGAACAGGTCGTGCTCCAGGTCGATGTAGGCCCCCTGGGTCTCGTTGTACTTGTCCACGTCGAACTGATAGAAGATGACGGGCTTGGCCTGGTAGAACACATCCCAGCAGACGGAGGAGTAGTCGGTGATGAGCAGACTGCACTCCATCATCAGCCGGTTCAGCGGCTCGGAGCCGAAGGGGATTAGCCGCACCCGGTCGCCGGAGATGGAGAAGTTGTCCAGGTACTCCCGGAACTTGGGGTGGATATAGAAGTTCAGGTACAGGTCGTACCGCCGGAGGTACTCCTCCAGCCGGGGGGAGTTGAGCAGGGCCATGTAGTTGCGGTAGTAGTCGCTGTCGCGGAACACCTGGTCGCTGACCTCCTCCAGCCAGTTCCGCCAGGTGGGCATGATGAGGATGGTGCGCCGTTCCGCCTGGGCGGAGCGGTCCTCCAGCACATCCCACCGGGCCAGCCCGGTGATGATGACCTCCTGGGGCTGGTAGCCAAGCTCGTTGATGATGATGTCGTGCTCCATGTCGTTGGAGGTGACGAACAGGCTGACAGCGTTAGTGCCGGAGCTGAAAAACTCCACCTTTTTCAGGGCGATGACCCCGTGCTGGAGGAATACCAGCTTCTTGTTTTTCTCGATATAGGGCTGGATGATGCTCTCCTTGCACCGCCAGGCGTAGGCGTGGGCCTTGGAGTCGCTGGAGACCAGCAGCCGGGCCGCCAGCAGGTAGACCATGTGCCGCAGGCTCATGAACTGGATGACGTGATCCTTGTAGGGCAGCAGGTTCGCCTGGTAGTCGGTGGCCTTTTTGTCGATGACAAAATAGATGCTCCGTTTGAGCTGGGCCTCCATGTTGTGCTCCATGCAGTGGCGGAAGAAGTAGAAGCCGTTGTCCTGGGCCATGCAGCAGTATTTTTCGTAGGTCAGCAGGATGCTCTTCTTTTTCAGCCGCTTGCGGAACAGGAAATAGAGCAGAAAGGCGATGCGCTCCTTGAGCCGGAACAAAAAACCGCTGTAAGGGGTCCGCTCCTGGCAGACCAGGGCGAAGCAGTTGTTCACCGTCCGGTAGAGGAACAGCTGCTGCTCCCGGTTCAACACCGCGCTGTCTCCCACGAACAGCCGCCGGAGACCGGATTCCTTCATCAGGTCCGCCTTTGTGCCGGTGCGAATGGACGCATGGATGGGCGACCAGAACTGGAAGCCGTCCCGCTCAAAAACAGCGCGGATGTCCCAGTAAAGGGGTGTGAAGGTCAGGTGGCGCACGTTGATGCGCACTGTCATCTCATAGTAGTCTCCGCAGTCTTTGAGCGCGGCGCAGGGGAAGAAGTAGTCCTGCCGGTCAGCCTCCAGCTTATAGCGGTGGGTCAGCGCCACGCCCACCCAGGTCCCGTGAATTTTGGGACATTGCATTTTCAGGGTCAGACGCCCGAAAAGGAGCCGTCCCTGCTGGGCGCGGCAGGTGAAGGAAGGCATATAGCGCAGGCATTTCCCGCCCACCAGCAGGCACATCCGGCCGCTGTACCGCCGTGTCCAGTGGGGGCAGCCCTCCACGGGCTGACCGGCGAACAGGGTCTCGCCCACCGGGCTGCGTTCCAGGTCAGAGGAAAAGCGGAAGGTCGTGGGGAAGGCGCGGGAGGAATATTCGGTGTGGAGAGGGTCCAGCACCGGGAGGTACCAGAACCGGCTCCCCCGCCGGATGGCCAGTGTGACCAGCCAGTTGACGGAGAGACAGCTCTCCAGCAGGGCCGGAAGGCCGGACAGGTCAGCGGTGGCCAGCGTCCCGCCGCCCTGGTTGGGGCGGAGCGTGACCGGGCACAGGCACTGGAGGGCGGAGCGGGCCTTTTCCAGGCAGAGCAACGCCTCGTCTGCGTCGGTCAGGTCCAGGCTGGGCAGCAGCAGGTTCCACTGCCAGTTCCCGCTGGGCTGGGAGAGCGCGGTGACGCCGTATTGTTCCTGCCGCTGGGGGCTGGAGAGGTATTCCTCCAGGCTGGCGCAGCCAGGGTACTGGACGCCGGGGTCCTCGACGGCGAAGTCCAGCACCAGCTTATGGTCGGCGTTCACCGAGAGATAGCAGTTCCGGGCCTCGCCCGTGAAAAACGGGCGGGATTCCCACTGGGATTGCAGCTCCATGGCCAGCTTTGGCTCCGCCAGCCGCACCGGGCAGCGCAGCAGGAGATCGCCCTCCCGGCGAAGGATACAGGTCAGCTCCACCTGACCGGACAGCTCCGCCAGGGCGGAGAAGGGGATGCGCCCCTCAATGGTGTGGCTCTTGGAGAAATCCCCCTGGGCCTGGCCGGGGAAAAACAGCGCAGCCGGGCGGGCGGAGCCGGTATCGTGGAAGGAAAAACCCTCCGGCTGCTCCATGGTGTCCGGGCAGGTGACAGCCAGACAGAAGGCGTCGTCCTCCCGGGCAAAGGCGGTCAGACGGCAGGCCAGCTGCTGCGTGTAACGGTCTTCCGCCGGGCACACCGACAGGAAAAGGCTGTACTGCTTGCCCACATAGTGGGGGAGAACCGAATGATCCACACCCTGGAAGGGGAACGACCCGGCCGGGGGCGCATACCGCCGCCGGTCATCGCAGAAGAACGTGTCCAGCCAGCGGACATAGTCCTTGTCGCCGGACTGCCTGAGGGGGTAGAGGACCACGCCGCTTTTGGTGCGCCGCCCCACGGAAAGCGTCCAGTCCACATCCCCACAGGAGGCCAGCGTTTCCCCGAACCCCTCCATGGAGGCGGTGAAGCCCTCCGGCGTCGGGTCAATGGGGCAATACCAGTACCGGCTGTGGGGCCGGGAGGCGGCCACCAGTACCAGCTTGCCATCGGGCAGCTTGCCCTGCACCCGGATGCCGAGAACGCCCGGCGTATCCGTCCGAAAGGCGGCGGACAGGTTGCTGGCAGTGGAGAGAACAGGGAGGCTGGCGGTCATAGGCTGCCAGAGCGTGGGGGTGGATGACATAGCAAGGCGTCCTTTCTGCAAAAGTTGAAAATGAGAAAATCCTTGACTGCTATTTTACCAGATTTAGAGGGAGAGGAAAAGGGGCATTTCGCCTTTTTTCACGGCGGCGGACTCCTTAAATTCTCCGAATCAGCGCCCAGAGGCCCATCATGGCCTCGCTGGGGATGAATTTTGCCGCCACCCGGTGCAGGGTGCAGACCACCCCCGGCGTGGACACGGGCAGCCGCAGCTTTGCGTCCCGCAGCGCCAGCCGTACCACGTTCTTCTCCCTGGACGCCAGGGGAAAGTGGCGGACATAGGCGCTGTTTTTGGTTTTCTGGGCCGTTCCGATGAACTCGGTGTCCTTGATCCAGTAGGGGCAGACCGCCGTGACGCTGATGCCCTCCCCGAACAGCTCCACCCGAAGGGCGCGGCTATACCGGTAAAGGAAGGCTTTGGAGGCGGCGTAAATGCTCAGATAGGGGAAGGGCTGGAACCCGGCGGTGGAGCAGATCTCCAGCACCCGCGCACCTTTTCTCATATACGGCAGCACCAGTTGGGTCATGTCCACCGCCGCCCGGCAGTTTAAGTCGATCATGGCGTCCGCGTCCGCCGGGGCGATGTCCTTCCACGCGCCGATCTTCCCGAAGCCCGCTGCGTTGACCAAAATTTGCACGTCGGGTCGCTCCGCTTGCAGCAGCTCCTCCAGCGTCTGGAAGGATGCCTTCTCTGTCAGGTCCAGGGGGATGGGGCGAATGGCGGCGGCGGACTGGCCGCACAGGCTTTTCAGCCGCTCCTCCCGGCGGGCGATGACCCAAATTTCGTCCAGGGCCTCGCTCTGGTCGATCTGCCGTACAAACTCTCGGCCCAGGCCGCTGGACGCGCCGGTGACGATTGCGATTTTCATAGGGGTATGCTCCTTCTGTGAGGTATGCGAAAAGATGAATTGATTATCCTCTTTGCTCAGTACTTTTGTCCAGTATCGCACAAGTTTTCCAAGAAGAAGCACATCTTGGAAATTGACCACCTCTCTTGCCGCCCCTGAAAGGGCAGGGAGGGGCAAAGCCCCGGAAGTGCCGCTTGACGGCGGAGTGGGACCATGCGAAGCATGGTGGAGGGGTTTCCGGATGCAAGTACAAATAAGGCTGATCGAGAGGAATAACCAGTAAAAATGATTTTCTCCTTATTATAATACCACAGTCCGATTCCATTCTCAACGAAGGTTCGTTTTTCTTCTGAATTTTGGTCCAGCGGCCTGGGCTTGCCGCCTGCGTCTGCAATCATCACACCGCCGCCGGTTCCCGCATAAAATGGGGAAACAACGCCCATTTGGGGGAACGGAGGAGACAGTATGAACGATGCGTTGGAACGCGCCCTGGACCCGGCGCTGTTTGCGCGGGTGTGGAAACGGGTGGCCCCGGCGGAGGGCCGCTGCCCGGTGGAGGTGGTCCAGTCCAAAACGCCCGGTTGTTGGCAGGACGGTGCGGCAGGGGAGAGCGGGGCCTATCTGCGGCGGCGGGTAGAGGAGGAGCTGCGTCGGTGGCGGAGCTGCCAGGGGCTGGCCGCCTCCCGCCACAGCGCCGCGCTGGAGCGGCTGTCCTGCCGGGCCTACCGCCGGGCCAAGCGGCTCTCGGCGGCGCTGTTCCTGGCCTCCGGCGGGTGGTACTTCCCGGCGGGAGGGATGCGCCCCCAGCGCTGGCGGGAATTGCGTACCGGGCTGCGGGAGTTGTACCGGGGCAGCCAGCGGACGGAACGGGAGGACCGCCAGGCGGCGGAAGCCGCGTCTGATCCCGCCCTCCGGGAACTGCTGCTGTCCCTGGCGGAGGAGAGCCGGGCGGAGCAGCGGATGATTTGCAAGATACTGGAACAATCGTAAATTTAATTGTCAACCAAATTAAAATAATGGTTGACAAATGTCCCGCCGTCCTGTATGATAAGGGACGAAAAGAACGGGCACAGCCCGGAAAAGGGAGTTTAACAACATGAAACAGAAATCAACTGTCTACCAGCTGACCACCTGCGCCCTGATGGCGGCGCTGATGTGCATTTTAGGCCCCATGTCCATCCCTATCGGGCCGGTGCCCATCTCGTTCACCAACTTGGTCCTCTATCTGGCGGTCTACCTGCTGGGGGCCAAAGGGGCCACCGTCAGTTACCTGGTCTATATGCTGCTGGGCGCGGTGGGGATGCCGGTGTTTTCCGGCTACACCGGGGGTCTGGCGAAGTTGGCCGGTCCCACCGGCGGCTATCTGGTGGGCTTCATTTTTATTACCCTGATTTCCGGCATTGTGCTGGAGCGCACCAACGCCCACACGGTCTGGACCATCCTGGCCATGGTGGTCAGCACCGCCATCGCCTATGCGCTGGGCACCGCCTGGTTTATGTTCCAGTCCCAGACCCCGCTGTGGTCCGCGCTGACCCTGTGCGTGTTCCCCTTCATCCCCGGCGACCTGGCCAAAATGGTCGTGGCTACGGGACTGGGCAAGGCGGTGCGCGCCGCGCTGGAGAAGGCGCAGCTGTTGCCCCAGGCAGGCTGAACAAACGCAACTCTGCCGGTCCTGACTTCGTTCCAACTTCGTTCGCCCCTGCGAAACCCGGCTGCACCTGTTGCAGTCGGGTTTTGCTCCCCTTTGCAAAGATTTAATATGAGACAATGTAGAATAGCAAGTAAACGAAGCCCTCCGCAGGAGTTTTGCCGCTTGCGGCAAAATAAAATGAAATTCGTGCTTTTAGCCGGGCGTGTACCGGCAAAAGCACACAGGCAGGGAGCGAAGCGGAAGTGCCGCTTGACGGCGGAGGCCCCAAACGTGCGCGCTTGCGCGTGCGCTGCCGGGGCCGCATTTTCGACCAAAATCCGTGATTTTGGTCGAGGGCCGCAAGGCCCAGCCCGGCTGCACCTGTTGCAGTCGGGTTTTGTGTATGTTGTGACAAATTGTCAAGCTGACGCATAAAATGCAACAGCTTATTTCTGTTTTATTTTCCCAAAATTGGAACAAAAAAGCAAAACGACATTTTTTCGTCTTTTTGCCCATTGTTTACAGTTTATTCATAAATTCTTTTGGTGAAAAATCCAGAATTTGTCCCCGCCAGACCCCTTGAAAATTTGAATAAATCTGATAAAATAAGCGTGTTCGCCTCTTAGGGCGACGTTTCACCGCACTTTTGACGAAGGAGAACCGACATGGAACTGACACGCGAAAAGGTCCTGCCCCTGGTGATGCGGGCGTACAGCCCCTGTTACGACATCGCGTATGTGGACGAGCAGGATGCCCCCCTGGTGGCCACCGCCGCTTTCCACGAGCACGACACTGGCTATGTGTTGACAAAACGGGCCACAATGTGGACCGCGGACCGCCACGAATATGTTTATCTGTTCTCCATGCCTCACCTGACGCTGGAGCTGTACCAGTCCTGCCTGGCAAAAGCCCGCGAGCTGGGCGAGCCGCTGGTGGACCCCGCGCCGGGCCACATGAGCACCAACATCGTGGCGCTGTTCCTCTGCGACACCGCCGACGAGGACGCCGTCAAGGCCCTGAAGAAGTGCCGGATCCAAAAATGTTTTCAATTTTCGCTGCGCGGCTGGATGGAGGTTCATACGGCCATGGTCGAATTGGGGAAGGATTCCTTCACGGCCAACTTCGCCGGTCATAACACAGCGAAATTTTTGAAAAATGTGCTGCATCCCAAGGTGCGGCGCAAACCATTTCCCTATCGAAAGAAAGTAAGGAGTGTAGAAAAACCATGAATTCACTGGTACTTCTGATCATCGGTGTGGCTGTTTTGGCCTGTGGTTACATTTTTTACGGCGGCTGGCTGTGCAAGCAGTGGGGCGTGGGTGAAACCGACGAAGAGACCCCCGCGCACACCATGGAAGACGGCGTGGACTACGTCCCCGCCAAAGCCCCCGTACTGATGGGCCATCACTTTTCCTCCATCGCGGGCGCTGGCCCCATCACCGGCCCCATCAACGCGGACGCGTTCGGCTGGCTGCCCGTCACCCTGTGGGCGCTGGTGGGCGGCATCTTCTTCGGCGGCGTGCATGACTTCGGCGCTCTGTTCGCCTCCGTGCGGCACAAGGGCCAGTCCATCGGTGAGATCATTTCCTCCACCATGGGCCGCCGTGCCAAGCGTCTGTTCCTGATCTTCGCTTACCTGACCCTGGTCCTGGTGGTGGCGGCTTTCGCCTCCATCGTGGCTGGCACCTTCGCCGCCACCGTGGATGAGGCCGGCGCCATCGATGTGGCCGCCTCTGCCTCCGCTGCCTCCGTGGCTATGATTTCCCTGATGTTCATCGTGGTTGCCATCCTGTTCGGCTTCCTGGTCTATCGCCGGGGCGCTTCCATGGGTGTCTGCACCATCGTCGGCATCCTGGCCATCTGCATTTGCATGGGCGTGGGCATGAACTTCCACCCCATCTACCTGACCAACTCCACCTGGATGATCATCATCGGCATCTACATCGCCATCGCCTCTGTGGCTCCTGTGTGGATTTTGCTCCAGCCCCGTGACTACCTGTCCTCCTGTTACTATAATATTTGCCCCTTGGTTATGGCAGCCAGCCATAGGCATG
>JAJPXY010000047.1:2387-10689 GCA_021205205.1 Clostridiales bacterium | reverse complement strand
ATATAATTGATTCCAGGAAAGAATCGAACATTACAAAAGTCTTTTCCAACGATTTCTTTTGTGTACCCGTATTACCGCTATTGGTCCCCAAACCGCCGCCCGCCGCGGCGTTCTGCGGACTCCTCCGGCCCCGCTGCGGCTGCGCCAAAGAATCATACAACCCAGCATTTCCCACGCAAGGAGGCTTTGCACATGGAAATATCCTATTTTCGGGAGTTCGCCGTTCTGGCGGAGACAAAAAACTTCTGGGCGGCGGCGGACCGGCTGTTCATTGGGCAGTCCTCCCTCTCCAAGCACATCAAGACTCTGGAGAATCAGCTGGGGGAGGCGCTGTTCGTGCGCACCTCCCGGAAGGTGGAGCTGACCCCCTTCGGCCAGGTCATGCTCCCCTACGCCCAGTCCATCGCCAAGCTGCAATATGAGTACGAGGCGGCGGCCTTCAACTTCCTCAACCGGGAGACCGCTCCGCTGGAAATCGCCACCATTCCGGTGATGGCCCACTACGGCCTCATCGACGCGCTGATGCAGTTCAAACAGGACCACCCCACCGTGCAGGTGAACATCCACGAGGCCGATACGCTGGTGGCCCGGGAAATGCTTCTGGACCGCACCTGCGAGCTGGCCATCATCCGGGAAAGCGAGACCTACATGGAGCACGACCCGGAGAAGGAGCGGCGGCTGGTCAAGCTGCCCTTCGCCCGGGACCGGCTGCTGGCGGTCCTGCCCCCGGACCACCCTCTGTGCAGCGCCGAGAGCATCGAACTGTCCCAGCTGGCGGATGAGAACTTCGCCCTGATCCCGCCCGGCACCCTGCCCTACAATCTGTGCGTGCGGGCCTGCCAGGAGGCCAACTTCCTGCCCAACGTGATTTTCACCTCCAACAACCTGGAGGCCATTCTCGACACCGTCCGCCGGGGCAGCTGCGTGGCGCTGCTGTTCTCTCACCACATGAATTTCCCCCATCAGGTGGACTTTGGCGACACCCCGCCCTTTGTGTCGGTGCCCATCACCCCCTCCATCAAGACCACCCTGTTCCTGTGCTACCGCAAGGGGGAGCCGCTCTCCGCTGCGGCGGCCTACTTCATCGAATACTGCAAGCAGGTGAAGGCCCGGTTCGCGGAACCCGAAGGGAACCCTTCCGCCGAGCCATCTATTCCAAAAGGGAAATAGAAAAAAGAAAATTAGAATTGTTCTTTTTGGTGCTTCTGACTAAACTGTAAGGCAGAAGCACCACATTCATTTGTGACTAATTCGTGATTTCAGATTTTTAGAAGGAGTGAGGCACTTGAAACCCTATCTCCCCATCCTGAATTCCACTCTGGAACTGGCCGACTGCCAGGACAAGTGGTTCCTGGACGAGACTTATCACGTCTGGTGCCTGGAGGACATCCTCTACACCATGAAGGCCACCACCCCCAAGTTCCAGCGGATGAGCATCTTCGTCCCCGAGGCCTATCTGAACGCCGATGGCACCGTCAATGCCGAGGGCACCTGCGGGAACTACACCGCCAAAACCGCCCCGGTGGTCTTTGAGAACAACTCCGCCGGGTATATGCAGATGCCTCACACCTGGCTGGGCAGCCCCCGGGACGAAGGTCCGAAGTACCTCCAGCGGGGCATGGTCTACGTCACCTGCGGCTGCCGGGGCCGGGAGTCCCTGGATCAGGACGGCAAGCTGTGCGGCAAGTCCCCCTGGGCGCTCATTGACTTGAAGACCGGCATCCGCTTCCTGCGGCACAACGCTGCGGTGCTCCCCGGCGATATGGACCACATGGTCTCCGTGGGCTGGAGCGCCGGCGGGGCCATGTCCACCCTGGTCTCCGTCACCGGCGACCACCCCGATTATCTGCCCTATCTGGAGCAGAACGGGGCCTTTATGGACGAATCCGACGCGGTTTTCGCCGGTCAAATCTACTGCCCCATCCTGGACCTGGATCACGCCGACCTGGCCTATGAGTGGCAGTTCCAAAACGACCCGGAGAACGAGTCCTCCCCCGCCGGGCCTGCCGGGACCTTCACCCCGTTCCAGGCGGCGCTGTCCCAGAAGCTGGCCGCGGCTTACATCCCCTATTTCAACGGCCTGGGCCTGAAAGACCCGGAGACCGGTGAGCCGCTGGTCCTCAACGAGGACGGCCGCAGCGGTTCCGGCTACGACTACCTGATGGCGCAGCTGGAGAAATCCGCCGCAGACTACCTCTCCCGGCTGGACCGGGGCGAGCTGCCCGAGAAGTACACCTCCACCGACTACCTGACCGGCAACTACACCCACCTGGTGGACGCCCCCAAGCCTGACGACGAGCCGGAGAGCAAGGACGACGTGGGTCTGCACCACGAGGGCGCGGCGGTGGCCATGCCCCCGCTGGACGACGGCATGGACGGCGACAAGCCCTCCGGGCCTCCCAGCCTGGGCGATCTGGTCTCCCGGCCCCCCAAGGGTGTGCCCTATGTGGGACTGGAGTTCCCCAAGGTGGAGGCCCCCGGCACCGACAAATCCGCCTGGCTGACCTGGGACGGCGAAAAGGCTACCATCTCCAGTCTGGACGACTATCTGCTGAACCACCGCCGCCGGATGAAGCCCTGCACCAGCTTCGACACCCTGGGCATGGACAGCGGCGAAAACCAGGAGTTCGGCACGCCTGAGGACGATTATCTCCACTTTAATGCTTACATCCCCGCCCTGCTGGATGAGCTGCGGGCCGACTTCCCCGAAGAAGTGGCCCAGGTCTACGACAGCTGGGCCAAGGTCCTGGGCGATGAGGCTCTGGCCACCCGCCGCACGCTCATCAACCCCATGGACTATATGAGCAAGCTGGACCAGTGCTCCCCCGCTGGTCACTACCGCATCAACGTGGGCGCCTGCGATGCCGACACCGCCTTCATCGTCTCCATGTCCCTGGCCGTCAAGCTGGCAAACCTGGGCAAGGACGTGGAATACCACCTGATTTGGGACAAACCCCACTGCGAGGCGGATTACCCCTTTGAGGTCTGCGACTGGGTCGAAAAGATCTGTCGAGCCTGATGATACTCTCTTTTCTCCTTTTCACCCCACACAATCCCAGCATGGACGCCGGGCAGAACTTCGGTTCTGTCCGGCGTTCCCGCTTTTCCGGGGCCAGGGAAATCAATTTTGCGAATCAGGCGCCTTGTTTCCAGATATTCAAAGCCATTTGAATTGCGTACAGGCGAAAAAATCTGTTTTTTATCCACACACCTGTAGGGGCGGCCCGTGGCCGCCCGGGAAACCCACGCGAAACTTGCGGGCGGCCAAGGGCCGCCCCTACAAAAAAGCGCAATTTTTCCGCAAGCTTTACAAACTTGATTTCCGTTTTTCGGGGCGTTTCCTGGTTGACAGAACGGCCATTTGCCGGTACGATGGAGCAAAGGCAAAAACGCCGAACGGCGGAATAAAGGAGGAAGCCTATCATGCGAATCGTCAACGCGCAGCTGTTCCGCTGCGGCGGGTTTGCGCCCGGCGACATGGAATTCGGAGAGGCCATCACCCGGGTCGGCCCCGCCGTCACCGGCGAGGGAATGGACGCGGGCGGCTGCTATCTCATTCCCGGTCTCATCGACCTCCACACCCGCGGGGCCGTGGGCGCGGACGCCAGCGACGGCGATGGGGCCGGGCTGGAGCGGTTGTCCCGGTACTACGCCGCTGGCGGCGTCACCTCCTGGTGTCCCACCACCATGACCCTGCGGGAGCCGGAGCTGCGGCGGGCTATGTCCGCCGCCAGAGGGTTCCGCCGCCCGACTGACGGGGCCAGGCTGGCGGGCGTCAACCTGGAAGGCCCCTTCCTCTCCGCCGCCAAACGGGGCGCACAGGCTTTGGAGAACCTGCACGCCCCCGACTTTGATTTGTTCCTGCGGCTGAACGAAGCCTCCGGCGGACAAATCCGGCTGGTCACGGTGGCCCCGGAGCTGGAGGGCGCGCTGGAGTTCATCCGCGAGGCCAGCCAGATCTGCACCGTGTCGCTGGGCCACACAGAGGCGGACTACGACACGGCGCTGGCTGCCTACGACGCCGGGGCCACCCACACCACCCACCTGTTCAACGCCATGCCGCCTCTGCTCCACCGCGCGCCAGGGGTGGTTGCCGCCGCGGCAGACGCGGGGGCCACCGCCGAGCTGATTTCCGACGGGCTGCACGTCCATCCCGCCGTGGTTCGCCTGGCCCACCGGGTTTTCCGGGAGCGGCTGGTGCTCATCTCCGACTCCCTCCGCTGCGCCGGGATGCCTGACGGGGCTTACACCCTGGGAGGACAGCCCATCACCATGGCGGACGGCAAAGCCACCCTGACAGAGACTGACACCCTGGCCGGGTCCTCCATCCACTTGTTGGACGGCCTGCGGCGGGCGGTAGCCTTTGGCGTCCCCCTGGAGGACGCGGTCACGGCGGCGACTGCCGCCCCGGCCAGGGTCCTCCGCCGGGAGGGCGAAATTGGCGCGCTGGAACCGGGGCGGTACGCGGACTTTTTGCTGCTGGACCGGCAGCTGCGGCTGAAAGCCGTCTATATCGGCGGAACGCTGGCGTTTCGCTATTAGATTAAATATCCCCACACGCAGAAAGCCAGCCCGCAAACGCTTTGCGGGCTGGCTGTTTCTGTAAATTTGCGGTTATGTGTGATTCGTTACCCCGCGTTGAACAGCGCGGAGAGGGTGTCCTCGTGCTCCTGGAAAATCTCCAGCAGGAAGGTGTTCCAGTGGCGGGCGTCCTGGGTGGAGCTGCCGAACACATAGTCCTCCTGGCCGTAGTCGATGACGTCGAAGCCGGGCATGGCCTTGCTGGCCCCCGCCGTCCGGTAGGAGACGGCGTCCGCCAGGGAGAAGGAGACGCTGGTCACGTCGCTGGTGTCCACCCAGCCGGACAGGTCGGTGCCGGTGGCCTCGGTGGCGGTGCCGTTGCTGGTCTGTGCCTCTGCGGCGGGGGTCTCCACCGCCACGCCGTCCGCGTACTCGGCATACATCTGGTCCACATACAGGGAGAAGGAGCTGCTCAGCACCTCAGAGGGCACGTGGCCGCCGTCCCACTGCCACTCGATCTCGCAGTCGGTCCCGCTGTTCAGCCAGGCCAGCTGGAGGTTCAGGGAGGTGAACATGGACATATCGCCCTCGGACGCGCCCATGACGATACGGGTCCAGGCGGGGCTTTCCGTCCCCTCGTCGCCGATATAGTTCAGCGGGTTGTAGAGAGCGACGATATTATTGCCGTATTCGTCCCCGGCCTCGATTTCCGCGATGTCAGCGGCGTAAGCCTCCACCATCTCCTCATAGGAGGCGTAGTTGGCGGAGTCGGTGCTGCTGCCTGCTGCCTGGGTGGTGCCCGCGTCGGGGGTGCCCACGGTCATGGTGTCGCCCGCGCTGTCTACGTTCTCGTTCTGGGTGGCGTCGCCGGTCTGGTCGGGCTGCTCGCCGTCTGTATTGCTGGGCATCTCGCCGTCCATGTCACTGGGGAGACTGCTGCTGTCGGCGTCGAAGTCGCCGCCCATATTGCCGCCTCTGCCGCCGCCGGTGGGCAAGGCGCTGGTGTCCCCGTCGGGCAGTTCATCCCGGTCGCCTCTGCCGGTTTCGCCGTCGGCGAAGTCCGCCGCGCCGTTCATGCCGCTGGGCAGGTCGCCCGTCTTGCCGCCGGTGCTGCTGGCTGCATATCGGCCCTCCAGGAAGGCGGCGGCCTTGTCCTCGGTGGTCATGGCGGCCACTTCCTCATCGGAGAGGGCGTTGCCGTCCTCATCGAACCAGGTCCACCCCTCCGCATAGTCCAGATTATCCAGGTACCACTGGAGATTGGAGACAAATTCCGCCAGATAGAGGTCCAGATAGGTTCCGCCGTAGCCGTTGGTGTCGGCGTACAGGTCCTCATCATACTCGATGGTCAGGGCGACCGTGCTGGTCAGCGCGCCGTCCCCGTCCAGGTCAAAGCCCACGTCGGCCTCATTTACGGTCAGCTCCTGCTCGTTGATATAGTCCATATAGGACTCGGAAAGGTACTCCGCCAACTGGGCCTGGAAGTCAGAGCCGAACGTATAATCGGTGTCCAAATAGTACTCAAAGGCCAGGGCCATGTCCGCCTCGTAGAGGGAGGTGATGGCGCTGTAGGCGATGCAGCCCCAGGCCCCGTCGGACAGCTCTACCTCCTCGCCGTCGATGGTGACCGTGGTGGAGTAGCTGCCGTCCTCGTTCAGGTAGCAGCCCACCGCGCCCACTTCCGCCTGATAGGGGTAGAAATCGGAATTGTTGGAGGTGGCGGCGAACATGGTGGCGTGGGCGCCGCCGCCGGAGCCGCCGGTGGAGACGAAGTAGTCCACGCTGCCGGGCAGGTTGCCCAGCAGGATGTTATACTTGACGAACCGGGTGGCCGCCTTCTGGTCAGAGAGGCAGGAGGGCGCGTCGCCGGTGTAATAGGTTTCGCCGTTCTCGTCGGTGGCGGTGTCCTGCTTGCCCCGGTTGCCGCAGGCAACGTTGATATACCCCTCAGCGGCGTAGGTAGTGGCCGCCTGGGTGTTGGTGGAGGAGCTGTAGCCCGCCGCGCCGGTGTTCAAAATCACCGGGGCAGTGGCGGCGGTGTACACCTGGCCGTTGGTGCTGGTGATCTCGGCGTCGTAGTCGATGACCAGACCTCCGTTGACGGCCTCGCTGTAGCTCGCCGCCGTCACGTCGGCGGAGCCATCCCCGTCCGTGTCGATACCGGTGACGTACCCACCGGGGACGCAGACCGAGACGCCCTCCTCGTCCTCGATCTCCGGGTACGCCACGGCGGAGACGATGGACATGACCCAGGCGTCCGCGCCCGAGTCGTAGCTCCAGGTGTAGTCGGTGTTGTTGGCCAGGTTCAGGGTCTCCTCGATGTACTCCTTGTCGGAGGCATCCGAGGCGGTGGAAGTGGAAGCAGCGGCGGATGTGTCCGTCGCAGTGGAGCCGTCCGCCGTGGCGGAGCCGCCGCCGCAGGCGGCCAGACTCACCACCATGGACAGCGCACAAAACAGCGCAGTCAGTTTTTTCATGTGAGATTCCTCCGGTTGTGGGGCCGCGCCGCACCATCCCCGCTGCAAAGTCGTGAGATACCCCTGGAGAATGGTACGTATAGCCTAAATTTTAGTAGCGTTCACTAACTTAGTATATCTTACAATGGAAAACTGAAATCAAGATGAAAAGTCATGGACTGCGCCAGCCAATTTTCCCTTCTTTTTTTCCTGTTTTTTTGGCAAGCTGTCCAAACAACGATTGGTGGACAGCGGCTGACATCAGTTCGCAGCTTTGCCCCGGGCAGCGCAAGTGTTCCGCAAAGCGCGGCCATTTCATCAGAGGTTCCCCAACAGCTAAAAACCCGGCGAAGCCGTCTGGTACTGCTCCAACAAATCGCGCAGGGTGATCCCGTCCAGATAGTCGTTGATGACCTGGTTCAGCCCCTGCCAGATAGGCAGCGTGGGACAGACTGTGCTGCGCGCGCACTCCTCCGCGTCCTGGTCCACGCAGGGGACCGGGGAGAGGCCGTTTTCCGTGACGCGGAGAATTTCCCCCACGGTATACTCCTCCGGCGCACGGGCCAGGCGGTAGCCCCCCTGGAACCCCCTGCTGGCTTTCAGCGCGCCGGAGCGATTGAAGATAAGGACGATCTGTTCCAGGTACTTTTTGGAGATGCCCTGCCGCTCCGCCACATCCCGCAGCGAGACATACCCCTCCCCCTGGTACCGGGCCAGGTCCACCATCATGGTCAGGGCGTAGCGCCCCCTGGTTGAAATCCGCAAACAAAGCGCCCCTTTCGTCAGCCTGTGGGCAGCCGGTGTGTTAAGGGGATTATACCACAGGCCGTCCGGGGTTGCAAGCGGGGCGAAATTTCGAACGTGCGGGGCGTGGCCCTCCCAATCGCTTCACAAAAATCCCGAAGTGTAACCTTTTTTACACTTCCGTTTTTTTGTGAATTGAAGTGTCCTTCCGAAATGATACAATGAGGCGCACAGAGGGGTGCCATGACGAGCGTGGCCCACCGCAAAACGCGGGGAGCGCGGCGGACTGTTTCCCAAAACGCACAGCCGGGTCCGGACCCGCTGGCCCCCTCGCCCGGCCCGCAGCCGCAAGCGGGAAGGTGCGGCAAAAGGCACAGACGAAGGAGGAACACGCTATGAAAGAGGTAAAATCGCCCAAAAGGCCATTGTATTTTTACTATGGGATTGTACTGCTGGTCGTCCTCTTATTTAATCTCATTGTCACGCCGTTCCTGGCCCAGAGCCAGATCGTAGAGGTGGACTATGGGACCTTCATGCAGATGATCGAAGAGGAGGACATCGGTGAGGTACAGGTGACCTCC
>JAJPXY010000047.1:0-2287 GCA_021205205.1 Clostridiales bacterium | reverse complement strand
GACCTCCTCCACCTTCCTGGACCTGCTGCTGTCATTTGGCGTACCGATCCTGATTTTCTTCGTCATCGGGCAGTACATGAGCAGGCGGCTCACGAATCAGGCGGGCGGCAGGAACGCCATGCAGTTCGGCAGCATTGGCAAGAGCAACGCGAAGGTCTATGTGCAGTCCACCGAGGGCATCCACTTTAGCGACGTGGCCGGTGAGGACGAGGCAAAGGAGAGCCTGGCGGAAATCGTCGATTATCTCCACAACCCGGACAAGTACACGGAAGTAGGTGCGTCCATGCCCAAGGGCCTGCTGCTGGTCGGCCCTCCGGGCACCGGCAAGACCATGCTGGCCAAGGCGGTGGCAGGCGAGGCCAACGTGCCGTTCTTCTCCATCTCCGGCTCTGAGTTCGTGGAAATGTTCGTGGGCATGGGCGCGTCCAAGGTCCGCGACCTGTTCAAGCAGGCAAAGGAAAAAGCGCCGTGTATCGTTTTCATCGACGAAATCGACGCCATCGGCAAGAAGCGGGACGGCCAGCTCGGCGGCAACGATGAGCGGGAGCAGACGCTGAATCAGCTGCTGACCGAGATGGACGGCTTTGAGGGGAACAACGGCGTCATCATCCTGGCGGCGACGAACCGCCCCGAATCCCTGGACCCGGCACTGACCCGCCCCGGGCGGTTTGACCGGCGGGTGCCGGTGGAGCTGCCCGACCTGAAGGGCCGGGAGGAAATCCTGAAGGTCCACGCGAAAAAAATCAAGCTGGCGGACGATGTGGACTTCCACACGATTGCCAGAATGGCCTCCGGCACCTCCGGCGCGGAGCTGGCAAACATCGTCAACGAGGCGGCGCTCCGGGCAGTCCGGGACAACCGGACCTTCGTCACCCAGGCGGACCTGGAGGAGAGCATTGAGGTGGTCATCGCGGGCTACCAGAAGAAAAACGCCATTATGTCCGATGCGGAGAAAAAAGTGGTCGCCTACCACGAAATCGGCCACGCGCTGGTGGCGGCCATGCAGACCGATTCCGCCCCGGTGCAGAAAATCACCATCATCCCCAGGACTTCCGGCGCGCTGGGCTACACCATGCAGGTGGAGCAGAACGACAAATGCCTGCTGACCAAAGAGGAACTGGAGAACAAAATCGCCACCTACACCGGCGGGCGCGCCGCGGAGGAAATCGTCTTTGGACAAATCACCACCGGCGCTTCCAACGACATCGAACAGGCCACCAAGCTGGCCCGGGCGATGATCACCCGGTACGGCATGAACGAGGACTTCGACATGGTGGCCATGGAGACGGTCAACAACCAGTACCTGGGTGGGGACACCTCCCTGGCCTGCTCCGCCGAGACCCAGAAGGAAATCGACAAAAAGGTCGTGGCCCTGGTCAAGGAGCAGCACGAAAAAGCGAAGCAGATTTTGCGGGAGAACCGGGACGCCTTGGACCGGCTGGCCCAGTACCTGTATGAAAAGGAGACCATCACCGGAGACGAATTTATGCACATTTTGAAGGGAGGCGCGGCACAATGAGGAACCGCAGCGGATTTGGCTGGCTGGAGCTTCTACTAGGCATCCTGATGATCGGCCTGGGCATTCTGACCTTTATCAGACCCAGGGGGATGATGAACGCGCTGGTGCTGCTGTATGCGGCCATTGTGCTCCTCACCGGCGTCAGCGACATTCTCTTTTATATTCGGGCAGAGCGGTACACCGGGTTCGGTCCGGTCGTGGCGTTGATTACGGGAATCATCAGCGTGATGACCGGAATGATGCTCATTCTTTATCCTGATGTGGGAGAGTGGATCCTCTACCTCCTGCTCCCCATGTGGTTCATCGCGCACAACATTTTCAACCTGGCAAACCTGAATATCCTGCGCCTTGCCGCCGGGGACTTCTGCTATTACGTTTCGCTGATCGTGAGTATCATCGGTTTGGTTTTGGGCTTCCTGATGATCCTGCATCCCTTCGGCGCCATGTATATTGTCAGCATCCTGATCGGTATTCACCTCATCCTGACGGGGGCCAACTGCATCGTCATCGCCCTGGGCAGATACGGTTTAAAATAGCCGGGCCACGCTTGCGGCGCGCAACCTGGCTACGGTCCAGTTTGCTTTTCACCTCACAGTCTCCGGGCTGTGAGGTGGATTTTTGCCTGAGTGGTCCGGGCACGACATTTCAGCGGGCAAAAGCCGAATTAGCGGGAGGAGAGCCCCACAGCGGGAATCGCGCCGCAAAGTCAGCCGGGGAAATCAATTTTGAAAAGCTTGCGGAAAAATTGCACTTTTTTGTAGGGGCGGC
>JAJPXY010000151.1 GCA_021205205.1 Clostridiales bacterium | reverse complement strand
AGCGCGGCTTCGGGGGGATTTTTTGCGCCTTGCGGTGCGCTTATAGCTTTTTTTCCAAAATCATGGCCGCGGGCAGGCCCCGCTTGTGCCGCCACCAGACGTAGTTGAACACGTTGCCCAAAATCACGATGTTGCCGCAGAGGTACAGCCAGATCATCAGGATGATGACCGAGGCCAGCGACCCATACACCACGGAGTAGCGGGAGGACAGACTGATGAAGGTGGAAAACAGATGGCTGGACAGGGTCAGCAACAGAGCGGTCAGCGCCGCCCCGGTCAGCACTGGAGGCCGGGGGCCGCTCCGCCAACCGGGAGCCGTCAGCCGGTAGAGCAGCGACAGGAACAGCATGGCCGCGCCGAACATGGCCAGCAGCCGAATCAGAGGCCAATAGACTGGCACTGAAAGGGGAAACACCGACTTCACCAGGTTCATGAACCAGCTGCCGGTCAGCACCACCACCAGGGACAGGTAAATCATGACCAACAGCAGCAGCGCGAACACCCAGGAGAACAGCACCGCCCACACGCCCCGGAAGGCCCTGCGGCCGTAGATCTCGCCGGAGATGGAGACCAGGCCCCGGAAGGCCGCGCTGGCGGCAGCGATGGTGGTGACCAGCCCCGCCACGAACATGGCGATGCTCTGGTAATCCTGCACGTAGAGGATGTAATCCGACACCACCCCGGCCACCGTCTCCGGCAGGAAGGCGGAGACAGTCTCGGCCAGGTTCGCCCCGTCCATGGGCAGCATACCCACGATGCCCGTCACCATCATCAGGATGGGGAACAGCGTCATGAGCAGGTAGTAGGCCAACTCCGCCGCCCCCCGGCTGACCCGCCGGTCCAGGCAGACGTTGACCACGTCCACCGCGAAAGCCACCCAGCGGTATCTCTGGGACCACTGGGCCAGCAGCGTATCAACTTTTTTCACTGGGCCACCCCTTTCGGCGTCGCGATGCCCGCAAAAACAGCAAAAACCGCCTGCTTCCGCAGACGGCTTTTGCAGACCCGGAAACCAACTCAGCCCTGCATGGCGTTGAGCTTGATGGTCATCTGGCTCTTCTTGTGGGCGGCCTTGTTCTTGTGGATCAGGCCGGCGGCGGCGGCCTGGTCAACGGTCTTTACAGCCGCTTTATAGACACTATCAGCCTCGCTGCGGTTGCCCTCAGCCACAGCGGCGTCGAACTTCTTCAGCGTCGTCTTGAGCGCGGACTTAGCGGCCTTGTTCTGAGCGGTCTTTTTCTGCGCCACCAGGACACGCTTCTTAGCAGACTTAATATTCGGCAAACCAAACACCTCCTCTAATAGCATTACACACTCTGTGCGATCTTGTATTATATCATCAAACGATTAGAATTGCAACCGTTTTTTGAAATTTTTTTACGGAGAAATCAAAGCTCCTCCGAGAATAAAACGCCGCACCCCGGCCATACTGTGAAAAAACGCAGGAGCGTGAACAGCCATGTTACCCATCGAGACGGATTTGATTCTGGAGGCCACGGAGCTGTGGCGACAGCGGCCCAGCGACCCGGGGGAGCTGCCCGGCGTGGCCACCCGGGAATATCAGCGGGAGGGCTTCCCGGTGACGGAGGTCAGGGTGCTGGACCAGACCGGCGCGGAGGCGGTGGGCAAGCCGGTGGGCACCTACCTGACAGTGGAGACAGGCCGGGACAGCCGGGCCGGGGACTACCCCAAACGGGCGGCGGAGGCGGTAGCCGGGGCGCTGCGGGGGCTATTGCCCCGGGACGCAAACGGCAGCGCCCTGGTGGTGGGGCTGGGCAACCGGGCCATCACCCCGGACGCGGTGGGGCCTTGGGCGGTGGACCACACCGTTGTCACCCGCCACCTGGTGGCCCGTCTGCCGGAGACCTTCGGTGACTTCCGCCCAGTGGCGGCGGTGGCCACCGGGGTCCTCGGCTCCACCGGCGTGGAGAGCGGCGAGCTGGTAAAGGCCCTGTGCCAGCGGCTCCGCCCGGCGGTGGTGGTGGCCATCGACGCCCTGGCGGCCTGCTCCGCACGGCGGCTGTGCAGCACCATCCAGCTGGCCGACACCGGTATCGTCCCCGGCTCCGGGGTGGGCAACGCCCGCTTCGCCCTGACCCGAGAGGAGTTGGGGGTCCCCGTGCTGGCGGTGGGGGTCCCCACCGTGGTACGGGCGGCCACCCTGGCCGCTGACCTGGGCGCGGACGAGGGACAGCAGCAAACGCTGGGCAGCCTGCTGGTGACTCCCAAGGACATCGACGCCCTGGCGGCGGAGCTGGCGCAAATCATCGGCTGCGGCGTGACCATGGGCCTCCAGGAGGGGCTCACCCCGGAGGACGTGGAATATTTGCTGCGGTGAGCTGCCGTTTTTCCGGTGGACAAGCGGCGGAAATGCAGGGCTGGAACAGAGAAAACCCCTCCACAGGATATTGCACAACCCCAGAAAATGTGGTATGCTGTTCCCAGTCTGTAAAAACGGAGGAGAACCAACCTATGGCTGAAGAATGTACCCATGACTGCTCCAGCTGCACCGCGAATTGCAGCTCCCGGGAGAATGCCATCCCCAAGGAGCCGGTCAACCAATATTCCAACGTCAAACACGTCATCGCCGTCATGAGCGGCAAGGGCGGCGTGGGCAAGAGCATGGTCACCGCCTCCCTGGCCGTGGCCACCGCCAAGCTGGGCTACAAGGTGGGCATCCTGGACGCGGACATCACCGGCCCGTCCATCCCCAAGAGCTTCGGCATCCACGAGCGGGCCATCGGCGTGGACGAGGGCATCGTCCCCGCCGTCACCCGCACCGGCGTCAAAATCATGTCCCTGAATCTGCTGACCGAGCACGAGACTGACCCGGTGGTCTGGCGGGGGCCGGTCATCGCCGGGGTGGTCAAGCAGTTCTGGACCGACGTGTACTGGGGCGACATCGACTACCTGTTTGTGGATATGCCTCCCGGAACCGGCGATGTGCCGCTGACGGTGTTCCAGTCCCTGCCGGTGGACGGCATCCTGGTGGTCACGTCCCCCCAGGACCTGGTCTCCATGATCGTCGCCAAGGCGGTGAACATGGCTACCCTGATGAACGTGCCGATTTTGGGCCTTATCGAGAACTACAGCTACTTCGAGTGCCCCGACTGCGGGATGCGCCACCGCATTTTTGGCGAGAGCCACATCGCGGAGGTGGCTGTGGAGAATCACCTGCCCGTGCTGGCCCAGCTGCCCATCGACCCGGCCATCGCCGCCGCCGTGGACGCGGGGATGGTGGAAAACATCGAACCCAACGGTCTGGCGGACACCGCCAGCATCGTCACCTCCATGCTGAAATAAGCAAAAGAGCGAAAAACGCCCGAACCGCAGGCTTTTTCCTGGGTTCGGGTGTTTTTGTTAGGAAAAAATTCAGTATGCCATGCCTTTGAACCGGCCTTGCCAGCTTGACGCGGAACTGTTACCGCACACCTGTAGGGGCGGCCCTCGGCCGCCCAGGATAAGCAGGTGGTTTCTGCGGGCGGCCACGGGCCGCCCCTACACATACAATGGTGTAAAACGGAACAATATGCAAGCCTTTCCCAACAGACTGTCACTTGACACACTGGGTTTCAATTCAAGGCAAAAAGAAGCTTCAGTTCTTCAAACTGTTCAGCGGCGCGGGGATACGTCCGCCCCGGGCGATGAAGTCCGCCGAGCTCTCCTTGTGGACGGGCATCACCGGGGCGGTGCCCAGCAGGCCGCCCATCTCCACCGTGTCGCCCACGTCCTTGCCGGGGGCGGGGATGACCCGGACGGCGGTGGTCTTGTTGTTGATCATGCCGATGGCGGCCTCGTCCGCGATGATGGCGGCGATGGTCTCCGCCGGGGTGTCGCCGGGGATGGCGATCATATCCAGTCCCACCGAGCAGACGCAGGTCATGGCCTCCAGCTTATCCATATTCAAGGTGCCGGAGCGGGCGGCGGCGATCATGCCCTCGTCCTCGGAGACGGGGATAAACGCGCCGGAGAGACCCCCTACGCTGGAGGAGGCCATCACACCGCCCTTCTTCACCGCGTCGTTCAGCAGGGCCAGGGCGGCGGTGGTGCCGTGGGTGCCGCAGGTCTCCAGGCCCATCTCCTCCAGGATGCGGGCCACCGAGTCCCCCACCGCCGGGGTGGGAGCCAGGGACAGGTCCACGATGCCGAAGGGCACGTCCAGCCGCTGGCTGGCCTCCCGGGCCACCAGCTGGCCCATGCGGGTGACCCGGAAGGCGGTCTTTTTCACCGTCTCCGCCACCTCGTCGAAGGGCCGCCCCTTGACGGACTGGAGGGCGTGGTACACCACGCCGGGGCCGGAGACCCCCACGTTGATGATGCTCTCCGCCTCGCCCACGCCGTGGAAAGCCCCCGCCATGAAGGGGTTATCCTCCACGGCGTTGCAGAACACCACCAGCTTGGCACAGCCAAAGCCGTCCCGGTCGGCGGTGCGCAGGGCGGTCTTTTTCACCGTTTCGCCCATCAGCCGCACCGCGTCCATGTTGATGCCCGCCCGGGTGGAACCCACGTTGACAGAGGAACAGACGAACTCCGTCTCCGCCAGGGCCTCCGGGATGGAGGCGATGAGCTTGCGGTCGGCGGCGGTCATACCCTTCTGCACCAGAGCGGAGTAGCCGCCGATGAAGTTGACGCCGCAGGTCTTGGCAGCCCGGTCCAGGGCCTTGGCGAAGGGGACGTAGTCGCTGGTCTCGCTGGCGGCGGCCACCAGCGCCATAGGGGTGACGGAGATGCGCTTGTTGACGATGGGGATGCCGAACTCCCGCTCAATCTGCTCTCCGGTCTTGACCAGATTCTCCGCCGTGCGGCAGATCTTGTCGTAAATTTTGCGGCAGGCGGCCTCCGGGTCCGGGTCGCAGCAGCTGAGCAGCGAGATGCCCATGGTGATGGTGCGGATGTCCAGGTGCTGCTGGTCGATCATGTCGATGGTCTGTAAAATTTCGTTTCTGCTTAGCATCTGTCCACCCCCGTCAGATGCGGTGCATGGCGTTGAAGATGTCCTCCCGCTGGACGCGGATGGTCAGGTTCAGGCCCTTGCCCTCCTCCTCCAGCAGCTTGACCAGCTCCGCGAAGGGCAGCTCCGCGTCGGTGACATCCACCATCATGATCATGGTGAAGTATTCCTGCATGACGGTCTGGCTGATGTCCAGCACGTTGACCCGCTGCTGGGACAGCAGGGCGCACACGTCGGCGATGATGCCCACCCGGTCCTTGCCGATGACGGTAACGATTGCGTGCATAAGGCGCTCTCCTTTTCTCTGTGGTGCTGTGGGTTACGCTTCCTCCGGGTACTCCTGGACCTCCTCCACGGTCAGGAACGCCGACACGTTCTTTTTGAACAGCTCGCCCTCCTCGTCGTCGTGGACACGGACGGTGACGGGCCGGTTCAGGTCGATGGAAAAGAGGGCCATGATGCTCTTGCCATCCACCACGTAGCGGCCGGAGAGCACGTCGATGTCGCAGCGCAGGATGGTGGTAACGTCCACGAACTTTTTCACGCTGTCGATGGAATTTAAAGTGACCTGATAGAATTTCATGTTGCAGACCTCCAGTGCAAGTGTGCTTTTTTCGCCAGAGATTCAAATGGGAGGTTCCTTTGCGCTGAACAGGATACGCAGGAGGTGCTTTGCCCCTACAAAAGCACCGTTTTTTGCGTCCTTCAACATGGATTCCCTGTTCTCCGGGGAAAAAGACTGTACAAGATGCGAGAAATCCGGTATAATATTGCTGATTCCTGCGTGCAGGCAGGCGGACAGCCCACAAATGGGCTATCCTCAGTGACATTATAGCCTGCCTGCGCGCCAAATGCAAGCAGTAGAAAGCCGGTTCTCTTTATGCGTTTTGCCATCTACACCCTCGGCTGCAAGGTCAACCAATACGAGACGCAGGCCATGGAGACTCTCCTGACCGGGCGGGGCCACACGCTGGTCCCCTTCGACGGCGAGGCCGACGTGTATCTCGTCAACACCTGCTCCGTCACCGCCGTCAGCGACAAAAAGTGCCGCAACATCATCCGCCGCACCCGCCGGGACCATCCCCAGGCAGTGGTGGGGGTTTGCGGCTGCTACGCCCAGGCCAGCCCCCGAGACGTGCAGGCCCTGGGGGTGGATGTCATCTCCGGCACCGGGCGGCGGGCGGACTTCCTGGACCAGGTGGAGCGGTTCGCCCTGACGCGGGAGCCGTCTGTGGCGGTGGACGACGCCCTCCGCCGGAAGGACCCCTTCGAGACGCTGCCCGCCGGGGGCCTGCCGGGCCGCACCCGGGCCATGCTCAAGGTGGAGGACGGCTGCGCCAACTTCTGCACCTACTGCATCATCCCCTACACCCGGGGGCCGGTGCGGTCCGTCTCCCTCCAGGGGGCGGCGGAGCAGGCCAGAGGGCTGGCCCAGGCGGGGTATCAGGAGCTGGTACTCACCGGCATTGAGATCTCCAGCTGGGGCAAAGACCTGAAAACCGGCCAGACCCTCATCGACCTGGTGGAGGCGGTCTGTGCCGCCGCCCCCGGCCTGCGGGTGCGGCTGGGCAGTCTGGAGCCGCGGACGGTGACGGAGGACTTCTGCCGCCGGGCGGCGGCGCTGCCCAACCTGTGTCCCCACTTCCACCTGTCCCTCCAGTCAGGCTGCGATGAGACGCTGGCGCGGATGCACCGGCGTTACGACACCGCCCGGTTCCTGGAGTCCTGCCGCCTGCTGCGGCAATCTTTCGACCGCCCTGCCATCACCACTGATTTGATCTGCGGCTTCCCCGGCGAGACGGAGGAGGAATTTGCCCAAACGCTGGACTTCCTGCGCCAGGCCCAGTTCTCCGCCATGCACATCTTCCCCTACTCCCGGCGGCCCAGCACCGTGGCGGACAAGCTGCCCGGTCAGCTGTCCAACGCCGCGAAAGAGGCCCGCTGCCACCGGGCCGCGGACGTGGCGGCGGAGATGGAGCGGGCCTATCTGTCCCTGTGGGTGGGCGAGACGCTGGAAGTCCTATTTGAGGAGGCGGCGGAGGGCCTGTGGCGGGGCCACGCGCCCAACTACATCGAGGTCTATGCGCCGGGAGAGGAGTTGCACAACGTTCTGCGGACGGTGCGCGTCACCGGCGTTCGGGGCAGCGCCCTGGAGGGAGTGATTTTATGACTGCGGAGCCGACGAAACGCCCCCGCTACGCCCTGCTGGACACCCTCCGGGGCTTCGCCCTGGTGAATATGATCGCCTACCACGGCCTGTGGGATTTGATTTACCTGGCGGGGTTCACCCCCGGCTGGTACAACGAGGGCGGGGCCTTCTACTGGCAGCAGGGCATTTGCTGGACATTCATCCTGCTCTCCGGCTTCTGCTGGAGCATGAGCCGCCACCCGCTGCGGCACGGCGTTGTCGTGTTCGCCTGCGGCCTGCTGGTGACGGCGGTGACGGCGCTGGTGGAGCCTACCGCCCTGATTTGGTGGGGGGTCCTCTCCCTGCTGGGGGCGGCGGGGCTGCTGCTGACGGCGCTGGAGCCGTTGCTGCGAAAACTCCACCCGGCGGCGGGGCTGCTTTGCAGCGCGCTGCTCTTTGCCCTGACCCGGAATATTTCCAGTGGAACGATTGGGCTCCCCGGAGTGGGGACGCTGGCGCTGCCTCGTGCCCTCTACCGGAACCTGGCCACCGCCTTTTTCGGCTTTCCCCCGGCGGGGTTCTACTCCGCCGACTACTTCCCCTTGCTGCCCTGGTTCTTCCTGTTCTGCGTGGGCTACTTCGCCCACCGGCTGTGGTGGAGTCGGTGGAAGGAGCTGCCCCTGCTGCGCCGGGGCGTCCCCGGTTTGAGCTGGCTGGGGCGGCACTCGCTGGTGGTCTATCTGCTGCACCAGCCGGTGCTGTATGGGCTGCTGGAGGTGTATTGGCTGCTGACCTGAGCCGTCATTCCTCGGCGGTCACCTTTCCGCCCCGGCTTTTCCGGGACTTCCCCAGGTTGATGGCACCCAGGCACAGGTTCATGCTGCCAATGCACAGCCACTGTGCGCCCAGGGATTTCTTGCCGTCCAGCAGCCAGGAGATGGCGGCCAGAATGTCCGCCACGCCGGTGACGAACCATGCAACAGCCAGGAATTTGTTTGTGTTCATTGCGATACCTCCGTTTTGGGTTGATTTTTACTGGTTATCCCTTTGAAGCAGCCTTGTCAGCAATTCCAACGTGAAACCCCTCCGTCGCGGCTTACGCCGCGCCACCTCCCCTTTCAGGGGCGGCAAGGGGGGATAGTGCCTGCCATTTGTCAGTGATTTTACCCAACATAGTACAGGTTTTCCACAAAGAACCACCGTTCGGTAACTGACCACCCCTCTAGCCTCCGCCGTCAAGCGGCACTTCCGCTGCGCTCCCTGCCCTGAAAGGGGAGGAGGGCCGCCGCCTTTAGGCGGTGGCGGAGGGGTTTCTAGCGCACGGCTGAGTAAAAGGACAACTATTTTCACTTGTACGACCAGAGCGGCCTCGCGCCGCTCTATTTTACTCTTTGGGCAGCGTTTTCCAGAGCCAGCGGTCTGCAACCACGCACACCGCCCCGTAGAACAGCCAGCACAGCGCATCGATGACAAAGTACCCACGCGGGTCCGGGATAGGCGCCAGGTACCAGCCCGACAGCACATTGAACACGCAGGAAATGGGCATCAGTGCCAGCAGCCACACGTTGACCAGCCAAAACCATCTGGCGGCACTCCGGGCGTTCTCCCCCAGGAGCTGGCCCACGGCAAACACCGCGCAGCCCGCCACCATGAGGACGAACCCCACCACTACGGATAATTGCGTGTACCAAATCACCCAAATGCCAATGGCTGTCACCAGCCCGATGAAGTTCAGGGCAGAGCCAATTACGGTGAAAATGCGGGCGTCGGGCTTTCCCTTCACCGGCTGCTCCGGCAGCGGCTCGATGCCCTTGAGCAAATAATCCGTGGTCACACCGAAGTAGTCGCTGAGCAGCACGATTTTGTTCAGGTCGGGGACGCTCTGCTCGCTATCCCATTTGCTGACCGCCTGGCGAGAGACACCCACCTGGTCCGCCAGCTCCTCCTGGGAGATCCCACGTGCCTTCCGCAGCTGCTGGATCCTGTCTGCAATGTTCATATCGAAATGCCTCCTTGTTTTGGGTGGCTCCATTGTACGAAAAACAGCGGTTGCGGGGCAACCAGTTCGACCTTGCAGTTTGTCAACCGGCGGTTGCATGGGGGAGTTTGGGCGGTTTTTCGCCCGTCGGTTGTAAAACGGGGCTGCGCCCAACGGCACAGCCCCGAATATTGTGTTTATGCGGTTATCAGCCGAACACAGCCAGCAGGAAGCCAGCGGCCACGGCGGAACCGATGACGCCGGACACGTTGGGGCCCATGGCGTGCATCAGCAGGAAGTTGGAGGGGTTGTCCTTCTGGCCCTGGACCTGAGCAACACGGGCCGCCATCGGCACGGCGGACACGCCGGCGGAGCCGATGATGGGGTTGATCTTGCCATGGGTCAGGGTGCACATAATCTGACCCACCAGCAGGCCGCCGCAGGTGGCGAAGCAGAAGGCCAGCAGGCCCAGCACGATGATCATCAGAGTTCTGACGGACAGGAACTGCTCAGCAGTGGCGGTAGCGCCCACAGAGATGCCCAGGAAGATGGTGATGATGTTCATCAGAGCATTCTGGACGGTGTCAGACAGACGGTCGCACACGCCGCAGTTGGCCCACAGGTTGCCCAGCATCAGGCAGCCCAGCAGAGCGGCCACGGAGGGCAGGATCAGGCAGCAGACGATGGTGACCATGATGGGGAACACGATCTTCTCGGTCTGGGACACGGGGCGCAGCTGCTCCATCTTGATGGAGCGGCGCTCTTTGGATACCAGCAGCTTCATAAACGGCGGCTGGATCAGGGGAATCAGCGCCATGTAGGAGTACGCGGCCACGGCGATGGGGCCAAGCAGGTCGGGAGCCAGCTGACTGGTCAGCCAGATAGCGGTAGGACCGTCGGCGCCGCCGATGATACCGATGGAAGCGGCCTCAGGGCCGGAGAAGCCCAGGGCGATGGCCATCAGCAGGGCGGCGTACACGCCGAACTGAGCGGCGGCGCCCAAAATCATGCTCTTGGGGTTGGCCATCATGGGGCCGAAGTCGGTCATGGCGCCCACGCCCATGAAGATGATGGAGGGGTAAAGGCCCAGCTTGACGCCCAGATAGAGGATGTCCAGGAACCCGCCCTCGTGGAGGACGGCTCCAAAGTCGATGTTTGCGCCTGCGCCTGCATACCACAACTCCGCGTGGTAGATGCCGGAGCCGGGCAGGTTGGTCAGCAGCATACCGAAGGCGATGCCCACCAGCAGCAGCGGCTCATACTTTTTGGCGATGCCCATGTACAGCAGCAGGCAGGAAATGCCAATCATGATGATGGTCTTCAGCGCAGCGACAGGACCATCGGCAAACATATTGACAAAGCCGGTCTGGGCCGCCAAATTGGAAAAAATTCTACCGATAAATTCCATGTTGGTTCCTCCTTAAGACAGGATCACCAGAGGATCACCAGTCTTGACAGCGGTACCCTGACCGGCAACGACCTGCGCGACGGTGCCGTCCCGGGGAGCGAGAACTTCGTTTTCCATCTTCATGGCCTCGATGATGGCCACAATGTCGCCGCTCTTGATGGTCTGACCGGCGCTGACCTTCATGGAGACGACGGTGCCGGGCAGCGGAGCGGTGACAGGCTCACCAGCGGCCACAGGTGCGGCGGCGGCGGGGGCCGGTGCGGCGG
>JAJPXY010000152.1:3269-10951 GCA_021205205.1 Clostridiales bacterium | reverse complement strand
GCCTCCCCTGAAAGGGGAGGGGGACCATGCGAAGCATGGTGGAGGGGTTTCCCGCTGGATAATCGAAAAGGCTGATTCAAAGGAATAGTCAAAAAGTATAATTTCCCCAGGTGCTTTTTAAACCTGATTTCCGTGTGCAATGAACTGTGTTGGCAAGGAATCGCTGGCTAACATCTCCCCAGCACCGCCACGCCCCACGGCGGCAGCTCCCACCCCCCGGCGCACACCGGCGGCTGGGCCTGTTTCCACAGGTCGCTGTGGAAACCGTCGCAGAGCAGCTGCCACTCTCCCGCGGGCAGGGTGACGGGCTTCCCCTCCTCGTGGGGGTTGTAATAGACCAGGAAGGCGCTCCACGGCCCCTCCCCGTCCAGCCGGAAGCCCACGCAGTTGTCCGGGACCTCCAGATACTCCCCTTTGGCACGCTCCGGCTGGAGGCGGCCCATGGGAACCAGCCACTCCCGCAGGTCCAGCAGGCCCCGGTACCAGTCCACCAGGTCAGCAAACTGCGCCGTCCGGCCCCAGTCCAGCCGGTTCAGCTCCTCCGGCCCCTGGTAGCTGTTGCCGTCCCCCTGCTTGGTGCGGCCAAACTCCTCCCCGGAGAGGAAGAAGCCGATGCCCGGCAGGGTCAGGCAGATCCCCGAGGCCAGCTTGTTCTGCCGGAGGCGGCGCGGCTCCATGCAGTCGAAGTTCCGCGCCCCCTCCTCGATGGTCAGCCGGTCCCAGAGGGTGTAGTTGTCGTGACAGGAGACGTACTGTAAAATTTGCCCCGGGTTGTTGGCGTAGCCCAGCCGCGCCCGGTCGCACCAGCCGTGGGCCGCCGCCCGAACCCGCTCGGCCAGCTTCTCGGTGGGGTTGCCGTTGGCGTAGCCCTTCTCGAACACGGTGAAGGGGCTGCCCACCAGGGCGTTGCGGGTGTTGTCGCAGAAGATGCCCAGTCGGCTGTTGAACTGCCGCACGGCGGCCTTGCCCGCCGGGATGGCCTCCGGGTGCATTCGGGTGGGCAGCGCCGACCAGGGCTCCCCGTAGGTCAGCAGCCGCTCCCCGCCGGGGAGCCGGTCCAGGGCGGCGCGGGCCAGGTTCATGGTCTCCACGTCGTGGACCGCCATCAGGTCGAATCGGAACCCGTCCACATGGTACTCCTGCGCCCAATAGCACAGGGAGGAGAGCATGTACGCCCGGAAGGGGGGCCGGTCGCTGGCCGTCTCGTTGCCGCAGCCAGAGGCGTTGGCCGGGCTGCCGTCGGGCATGGTGCGGTAATATTCGCCCGGGGCGGTGCGCGCCAGCCAGGAGTCGCTGCGGTAGGTGTGGTTATACACCACGTCCATCACCACCCCCAGCCCCGCCCGGTGGATGGCCTGGATCATCTCCTTGCACTCCCGGATGCGCACCTCCCCGTGGTAGGGGTCGCTGGAGTAGCTGCCCTCGGGGACGTTGTAGTTCTCCGGGTCGTAGCCCCAGTTATACCCGCGCTCCGGGCAGCGCTCGTCCACCGAGCCGTAGTCGAAGATGGGCATGAGCTGGACGTGGGTGACACCCAGTTGTTTCAGGTAGTTCAGGCAGGTGGGCAGTTCCCCCGCCCCGTCCAGGGTGGTGTCGCCCTCGGTGAAAGCCAGGTACTTGCCCCGGTGGGCGGGGCTGACACCGCTGCGGGGGTCGCTGGAGAAGTCCCGCACATGGGTCTCCCAAATCACCGGGGCCTTGCCCGCCAGGTCCGGCCCCCGGTCCTTTGCCCAGCCGGAGGGGTCGGTCTCGGCCAGGTCCACCACCATGCTGCGCTGACCGTTGACGCCGCAGGCCAGCGCCCAGGGGTCCGCCGAACGGGTGACGTTCCCCTCGGCATCGGTCAGGAGATACTGGTAATACTCGTTTTTCAGGTTGCCAGGGGCCGTGTAGGTGAACACGCCCTCCGCCGGGCCGTCCATGGGGACCTCCCCCAGGAACCTGGCTCCCGGCTCCTCGTCGCTGCCGGTGCAGAAGCGCCGCAATGTGACCTGCACGGCCTGCGGCGCCCAGAGCCGAAACACCGTCCGCTCCGGCGTATAGTCCGCCCCGTAGGGCATAGGGTGACGCATATGGTTCGCCCCTTTCGTCATTACATTTAAAAAACCAACCGGAATTTCATTTTAACCGATTTTTGGCCCAGCTGCAAGGGAAACCCGCGCCTTCCGGCAGAAAAATGCAGGCACAAATTTCACCTGTTTCGATGAAATTGCATAAAATCCTGCACGGGTGCGCCGCATCGAACGCCATATGCAGCCCCGGTGACATTCTATCGCCTTTACCGTCTCTTTTCACAGGGCATACAGAAGGGAAAAACTGTTTGTTTCTCAAAAATTGTTTTCCGTTTATTCATGTAAAATCATTGCTATTTTCCCCGCAATGCGTTACTATAAGGATAGGCTTTTGGGGGTAGCCACGCCTTTTATGGCTCCCAACCCCCGCCGTCCGCCCCGAAAGGCCCGGTGCCTCCCGGCGGCGGCGGAAAGTCAGAGGTGATATGATGACCAACGAAACAAAGAAAAAACGGGTCTGGCTGCCGGTCCTCATCGCGGTGCTGGTGGTGCTGTTCCTCGTGCTGGCGGCGTATCTGGCTGGCGCGTTTTATTTCCGCTCCCACTTTTTCCCCCATACCACGGTGAACGGGGTGGACTACAGCCGCCAAACCGCCGCGGACCTGAAAGCGGACAACGTGGCCACCGGCGCGGCCTATGAGCTGACGATTTACGACACCGAGGGCAGCGCCTTTACCCTCCAGGGGGCGGATTTTTCCTACGCCTACGTGGACGCGGGGGCGGAGGAAGCCCTGATGGAGCAGCAGAACATCTACGCCTGGCCCCTGGAGCTGCAAAAGGAACACACCTACACGCTGGAGGCCGCTTTCACCTATGACGAGGCCCAGCTGGAGGAGAGCGTCCTGGCGCTGAGCTTTATGAACAATGCCAACTTCACGGCGTCGGAGGACGCGGAGCTGGTGCGGACCTCGGACGGCGCCTATGAAATCACCGAGGAGGTCTACGGCAACGAGCCGGTGGCGGACGCTGTGGTCAGCGCCGTCACCCAGGCGGTGGCCGCCGGGTTGGCAGAGTGTACCCTGGACCGGGACTGCTACGTGAACCCGGAGGTGTTCTCCGACGACGAGACCCTGAACGCCGCGCTGGACAAGATCCAGTCCTATTGCAGCGCAACCATTCAGTACGACATCGGGGACGCGGACGAGTCGCTGGACGCGGCGGAAATCTGCGATATGCTGATCGTGGGGGAGGACTACTCCGTCACGGTGGACACCGACCAGGTGACCGCCTTTGTCCAGGCCCTGGCCACGGCCTACAACACCTACGGAGATGAGCGCCTTTTCACCACCTCCCTGGGGGACACCGTTACCATCGGCGGCGGCGACTACGGCTGGGTGGTGGACAAGTCCGGCGAGGCGGAGCAGATTTTGGCCGACCTGGAGGGCGGCCAGCCTGTGACCCGGGAGCCGGTCTACGAGCAGACCGGCGTCATCCGCACCGCCGACTCCCAGGACATCGGCACAACCTACATCGAGCTGGACTACACCAACCAGCACCTCTATTATTACCAGGAGGGGACGCTGGTGCTGGACTGCGACATCGTTTCCGGCAACGTCAACAAGAACAACGGTTCGCCGGACGGCATCTTCGACATCTCCTATAAGAAAAGCCCCACCACCCTGGTGGGGGAGGACTACGAGTCCGACGTGACCTATTTCATGGTCTTTGCCTACAACGTGGGCATTCACGATGCCAGCTGGCGCAGCTCCTTCGGCGGCAACATCTACCTGACCAACGGCTCCCACGGCTGCATCAACATCGACGCCTCCTCGGCCACCCAGCTCTACTCCATGCTGGAGGTGGGGACGCCGGTGGTGGCCTACTACCGGACCAGCGTGACGCTGACCTCCTACGCCAACAAGATGGCCAACGCCTACTCCTACGTGGCCACCAGCAGCAGCTCAGACTGACCCGCACCCACAGAGAACGCGCCCGGACAGGCCCCGCCTGCCTCCGGGCGCGTTGTCGCTGAGGGCGGCGGGAGAAAGCGACATTTCCCCCGAAAAGACCTCCTTGCCAAACGGGGAAACGTGCATTATAATAACATGAGATTATAGAATCTCCTTGTTCTTTGAAGCAGCCACGGAAACGACAATAAAACCGAACAGAACGAAAAAAACTTTGTGAAAATAGGACAAAAGCCTTGCCAGACAGAAAAAAAGAAGGTATACTATTTGTGTCCCGCCTGTGGAGCGGGGCGGCGGCCCCCTCCCGGGGCCGGAAATGAGGACGATTTATGCGCAAAGCGGTCATTTTCGACATCGACGACACCCTCTATAACTACAGGAGCGCCAACGTCCACGCCATGGACGCCCTCTGCCGGTACGTCCGGCGGGAATTGAACCTGGAGGAAGGCGCTTTTCGGGAAGACTATAACCGGGTAATGGACTACCAGATGCGGGAGCGCGGAGAGACAGCGGGGTGCCACAGCCGCGCCATTCGGCTCCAGCTGTTGCTGGAGGAGCGGGGGCTGCCCCTGCGCCACGCGGCGGCGATGAACGACCTGTACTGGAACGCCCTGCTGGACGTTATCACCCCCAGCCCCGGCGTGACGGAGCTGATACAGGCCCTGAAAGGCCGCGGCATCCGCCTTGGCGTGGGGTCGGATATGACGGCGGACTGGCAGCTGAAAAAGCTGGAGCGGCTGGGCCTGTTGGACCTGATGGACTTCGTCGTCACCAGCGAGGAGGCCGGGGTGGAAAAACCCGACCCGGGCCTGTTCCTGCTCTGCGCGGACAAGGCGGGCTGTCTGCCGGAGGAGTGCCTCTTCATCGGGGACAACCTGAAAAAAGACGTGCTGGGCGCGCAAAACGCCGGGATGGAGGCCCTTTGGCTCCAGTCGGACCCCCAAAAGGCGGGGGAATACCCTAGTGTGAAATCAATTCCGGGGTTCCAAGGATTGATCGATCATATTTTATTTCAAAAGGAGAAAGACTCATGAAAGAATTCGATTACGTCGTCAAAGATGAACTGGGCATCCACGCCCGTCCCGCCGGCCTGCTGGCCAAAGAGGCCAAGAAGTACTCCTCCACCTGCACCATCACCAAGAACGGCGTCTCCAAGAAGCTGACCCAGCTGATGATGATCATGTCCCTGGGCGTGAAGAAGGGTGAGACCGTCACCATCAAGGCCGAGGGCGCGGACGAGGACGCCGCCATCGAGGGCCTGAAGGCGTTCTTCGAGGCCAACCTGTAAGTTAAACTTCGGTTCCGTTTCGTTTTCAACGGCAAACGCCCGGACGCTGCTGCGTCCGGGCGTTGTTGTTTGTTTTGCGTTGGTTGTTACCCCGCGTGGCGGACGGAGTCCTCCTCCTCGCTGCGGATAGCAGCCTCATGCTCGGCCTGGATGTCGTCGAACATGGAGAGCATGGGCTTCACGTCCCGGTGGTAGATCTTGCGGTCCACATAGTTCTTGGTACACTTGGCCACCAGGGGAGACAGCACCAGCACGCCGATCAGGTTGGGGATCATCATCAGGCCGTTGAAGGTGTCGGAGATGTCCCAAGCCAGCTGGGCGCTGACCACGGAACCGGCCAGCACGATGGCGCAGAAGATGATGCGGTAGGGCCACACGGCCTTGTCGCCAAAGAGGTACCGGCAGGCGGTGGTGCCGTAGTGGCTCCAGCCCAGCACGGTGGAGTAGGCGAACAGCAGGATGGCGATGGCCACGAAGGCCGCGCCCAGGTCGCCAAAGACCAGGCGGAAGGATTCGCTCATCAGGGCGCTGGACTCGATGGCCGCGCCGGCCTCGGTGAGGGCGCCGGTCTCCAGGTCCACCAGACCGGAGGTGAGGATTCCCAGGGCGGTCAGGGTGCAGACCACGATGGTGTCGGCAAAGACCTCAAAGATGCCCCACATGCCCTGGCGGACAGGCTCCTTGACGTTGGAGCTGGAGTGGACCATGACGGAGGAGCCGAGGCCCGCCTCGTTGGAGAACACGCCCCGCTTGAAGCCCATCTTCATGGCGGTGGCAATGCCCGCGCCCACCACTCCGCCGCCGGCGGCCTTCATGCTGAACGCGCCCTTGACGATGGAGACCAGGGTGGCAGGGATATCGGTAATGTGCAGGCAGACGATGACAACAGTACCCAGCAGGTACAGCACCACCATGAAGGGGACGATCTTCTCGGTGATGGAGGCCACGCGCTTCAGGCCGCCCAGGATGACCACGCCCACGGCGATGCACAGGAAGATGCCGGTGGCCAGCTTGGGGATGCCGAAGGCGGCGTAGACGTTGCTGACCATGGAGTTGACCTGGCTCATGTTGCCGATGCCGAAGGAGGCCAGCAGGCAGAACAGGGAGAACAGCACCGCCAGCACCGCGCCGATGGTCTTGCAGTGCTTCTTGGCCCCCAGGCCATCCCGCAGGTAGTACATGGCGCCGCCGTGCCACTCGCCCTTCTCGTCCTTGCGGCGGAAGAGGATGCCCAGCACGTTCTCGGAGTAGTTGGTCATCATGCCGAAGAAGGCGATGACCCACATCCAGAACACCGCGCCGGGGCCGCCCACGGCGATGGCTCCCGCCACGCCCACGATGTTGCCGGTGCCCACGGTGGCGGCCAGCGCCGTACACAGGGACTGGAACTGGGAGATGGAGCGGTCAGCGGTGTGGCCGGTGACGTTCTTGTCGCTGAAAATCGCGCCGATGGTGTTCTTCATCCAGTGGCCGATGTGGCGAATCTGGAAGAACTTCGTCATGCAGGTCATCAGCACACCCACGAACCCCAGCAGGATCAGGGCGGGCCAGCCCCACACCACGTTGTTGACGGCGGTGTTGACGTTAGTGATTACTTCAATCACAATGATTCCTTCCTTTCTTCTTTTCGGGGGAGCGATAAATCAACTTCCTGGCCATCCCTTTACATCTGCTTTATCAGTGGTTCCAGCGGAAACCCCTCCACCATGCTTCGCATGGTCCCCCTCCCCTTTCAGGGCAGGGAGCGAAGCGGAAGTGCCGCTTGACGGCGGAGGCAAGAGGGATAGTACTTGCTGTTTTCACCTCAAAGTGAAAGAAACGGAATAATCCAGAATCAAATTTGTTGCTCCGGTTGCTCCAACGACAAAAAAACGGGACCCGCCAAAGGCAGGTCCCGGCAAAAAGCAACGTAAGCATACGTCCTCTGTCCTTTTGCCTGAGAGATTACAGCCCGGCCGGGCCGCTTGCACCTTCGGCACCCATCGGGCGCGCAGCCCATGGGGTTCTCCAGAGTGCGGTCGTGGCTCGGTCGCCTTATTGCAATAAAAAGACGCCTGATGATTTTCAGACGCCTTTGTCTGTCGCTTCTGAGCCGTTCATCCCGCACGATGTTCAGTTGTCGCTATGTAAGTTAAACGTATTATACCACAGTCGGCCCGCCGCCGCAAGGGCAGAGCCTACAAGGATCAGGGCATTTTTGCAGGATGTCTCTGTGAAAATTGCAAAACATCGTCCGTGATTCGAGGGAAAACGCCGCCGCAGCACGGATGCGCTACAGCGACGTTTTCGTAGGGGCGGCCCTTGGCCGCCCGGAAAACCACCTTCTTACCCCAGGCGGCCCAACGCCCCCCCCCAAGGGGGGAGGATAAAAAGTGGTGTTAGTTTTGTTAAAATGATTTTAAAACAAAAACCGCG
>JAJPXY010000152.1:0-3259 GCA_021205205.1 Clostridiales bacterium | reverse complement strand
CGCCCCCCCCCCTGTGTGGCGCCACCGCCCGTTTTGCGTGGGGGGGCCCTGGGCCGCCCGTAAAAACCCCTTTTTCCCCCGGGGGGCCATGGGCCCGCCCCTACAGGTGGAAGGAAAAAGTGGTTTCTATGTTTTGTACAATGGTTATTACACCATCAGGCTGCACACCAGATCGGTATACCCCGCAGGGTCCTCCAGGGGCAGTCCGGCGATGAGCAGCGCCTGGGCGTACAGCAGCTCGGCGTACTTCTTGGCCCGGTCGGGGTCGTTGGCGATGGCGTCCTTCAACGCGGCGAACACCGGCACGTCGGGGTTCAGCTCCAGCACCCGCTCGGCCTTGAAGCCCATCATGTCCTGGCCCCGGGCCTTGAGGCTCTTCTCCATCTCGATGGTGATGGGGCCGTCGGAGGTCATGCAGACGGCGTGGGACTTCAAAATCTTGGAGACGCGGGCCTCTTTGACCTTGTCGCCCAGAGTCTCTTTCAGGAAGTCCACAATCTCCTTGGAGGACTCCGCCTTCTCCTCGGCGGCCTTCTTCTCCTCGTCGGTCTCGGGGAGGGCGTCCTCGTCGTTGATGCTCTTGAGCTTCTTGCCGTCGTACTCCTGGAGGCTCTGCATGACGAACTCGTCGACGTCCTCGGTCAGGTAGAGAATTTCATAGCCCGCATCCAAAATGCGCTCGGCCTGGGGCAGTTTGCCCAGCTGGACGGCCTCCTCGCCCACGGCGTAGTAGATGAAGGGCTGATCCTCCTTCATGCGGTCTTTGTACTCGGCCAGGGTGGTGCCCTTCTCGTTCTCGGAGGAGACGAACAGCAGCAGGTCCTGGAGCAGGTCTTTGTGGGCGCCGTAATCGGCGTAGGCGCCGAACTTGATCTGGGAGCCGAAGGCTTTCCAGAACTGCTCGTACTTTTCCCGGTTATCCTTCAGCATTTTCTCCAGCTCGGCCTTGATCTTCTTCTCCAGGTTCCGGGCGATGACCTTGACGCCCCGGGTGTGCTGGAGCATTTCGCGGGAGATGTTCAGGGACACGTCGGGGGTGTCCACCACGCCCCGGACAAAGCGGAAGTGTTCCGGCAGCAGGTCGGCGCACTTGTCCATAATCAGCACGCCGGAGGAGTAGAGCTGGAGGCCCTTCTCGTAGTCCCGGGTGTAGAAGTCATAGGGGGCCTGGCTGGGGATAAACAGCAGGGCGTTATAGGAGATATTGCCCTCGGTGGAGATGCGGATGGTGGCCAGGGGCTTGGAGTAGTCGTTGAACTTGCTCTGATAGAAGTCGTCGTACTCCTCCTGGGTGACCTCGTCCTTGGGCCGCTGCCACAGGGGCACCATGGAGTTCAGGGTGTCCAGCTCCTCATAGTCCTCCCACTCGGGGGTGTAGTCGTCCCCGGCGTCCTCGGGCTTGGGCTTCTGGCGGGACTTGGTCATCATCATCTCGATGGGGTAGTGGATATAATCGGAGTACTTCTTCACCAGCTCCTGGATGCGGTACTGCTCCAGGAAGTCGCTGTACTTCTCCTCCTCGGTGTCCTCCTTGATGTGCATGACCACGTCGGTGCCCACGTTGGGCTTGTTGATGGGGAGGATCTCGTAGCCGTCGGCCCCGTTGGACATCCACTGATAGCCGATGTCGCTGCCGTAGGCCCGGGTCAGAACAGTGATTTGGTCAGACACCATAAAGGCGGAGTAGAAGCCCACGCCGAACTGACCGATGATGTCCACATCGCCCTCGGGCGTGCCCTCGGCCTCGGAGAGGTCCTTCTTGAATTGCAGGGAGCCGGACTGGGCGATGGTGCCCAGGTTCTCCTCCAGCTCGGCCTCGGTCATGCCGATGCCGTTGTCGGAGACGGTGATGGTGCGAGCGTCCTTGTTCACCGTGATGTTGATTTTGAAGTCATCCCGGTTCATGCCCACGTTGTCGTCGGTCAGGGCCTTGTAGGCCAGCTTGTCCATGGCGTCGCTGGAGTTGGAGATGATCTCCCGCAGGAAGATCTCCTTGTGGGTGTAGATGCTGTTGATCATCATGTCCAGCAAGCGTTTGGACTCCGCCTTGAACTCTTTTTTTGCCATAAGTCGGTACCTCTTTTATAGAAATTTGTTGTTTGACATAGGTTAGCACTCATTCTTCCTGAGTGCTAACCTATCATAAACCATTCGTATCCGAATTGCAAGAGGCAACCGCCCATATTCACAAAAAATTTTGAATTGGACAGATTTCCCGTAAAGTGTCCCCTTCCGGCTGGCACTCTCCACGGACCAGCGCCGCCTTATCCCTTCGGCAGAGGCGCGCCCTTGATGACCCGGTGGTAATAGGCGTAGGTCATGGGCGTCCCCGCCGTCAGGTGGTCGCAGTCGGTGACTTCCCCATAGAACAGCCAGTGGGTACCCAAATCCAGCGCCTGCCGCACGTCGCACAGGGCGTAGGCGCAGCACTGGGGCAGGATGGGCAGGCCGTCCCGCTCCTCCCAATTCACTTCCGCGAACTTGTCGCAGTCCCGGCCGGAGCAGAAGCCGAAGGTGCCGATGAGCGCGGGGTCGGCCCGCTCCCCCAGCACCGAGACGGAGAAGCGGCCCGCCTGCCCCAGCAGTTCGCAGGTCAGGCTGTCCTTGTTCAGGCCCACCGCCAGCCCCGGCGGCTGGTTCGTCACCTGCATGAGGGAGTTGGCCATGCAGCCGTTCCGTCGGCCGTCGGCCGCCGTCCCCACCACATAGACCCCGTAGGAAAGCTGAAACAATGCGGTCAAATCCATTAAACATTTACCTCCTTGCCTCAGTCATGCCCCAAAAGCGGGGGGTTTAAACGGAATTCGCAATTAGCAATGTGCAATGAAACAGGGTGGACGAACACCGGTCGTGAATCGCCGGACGCGGTGCGGACAAAGGGGGGCGGTTCAGGAACGCCGTTTTGGCGGAAACGTTGTGTTATGGCAAATGTGCGCAAAAACGCCGCCGCAGTTCCTTTTGGGGACCCTGCGGCGGCGGTGCGTTCGGGGCGAATCAGCCCACGGACTTCACTTCGTAGCCCGCGTTGGTGACGGCGGCGGTCAGCGCCTCGTCGGTGACGCTCTCGTCGGCGGTGACAGTGGCGGTTTTGGCCTCCAGGTCCACCACGGCGGCGGCGACGCCGGGGACCTCGGCCAGAGCCTTTTCGACCCGGGCCTGGCAGTGGACGCACATCATGCCCTCGACAGTCAGGGTTTTCGTCATGGAAATCGCTCCTTTCTCATCAGAATCAACACTCAAACCCTCCACAGGTTCCATT
>JAJPXY010000147.1 GCA_021205205.1 Clostridiales bacterium | reverse complement strand
GCGAGAGAGAATGATCCCTCAGATGATGGTTGCACATGGTGGTGTAATTACTGTTTCTTTCTACTCGAAATACTGCCATCTTTGACCTCCTTCCAGTGACGGCACATCATCACTTCCGATATGCTTTGGACTTTTGCTTCCGTTGCCGGAAACAAACATAGAGCGGCAACCCATCTGCCGGAACCGAAGTTCCAACAGCGGATTGCCGCTCTATGTTCATTACGATCTTATTTTGTTAGCGCTATTTAACGGCAAGCTCGTAGCTGTCTTGTATCCGTTCAGCCAGTTCCTCATCGCTGACACTTTCATCTAATATTACTGTATACCAACTTTTCTTGTTCATGTGCCAGCCAGGATAATGGTTTTCTCTTTGCAGCAGTTCAGCCATCTGCTCCGGAGCAATGCGCAAATCAATAATCTCAACCGTTTCACTCGAATCCAATCCCAGTTTGTTCCTCTGTACGGTTAAGATGGCTCCGTACCATTTCGTGGTATCCTTTCTTCGCCAGACGGCATTATCTGGAAATTTTGTCCACAGGAATTCAAGCTCATCCCCATATGTCGCAGAAACAAAATCGATCATGCGCAAAGTCTGTGGCGCTTTAAACACGGACGGCTGGTAACATTTCTGAGAAATATCCTCTAAAATATTTGTAATGGCTGTGCGTATTTCACCAACATAAGTGCCTGCCGCATTGGTCTTGTATAGCACATATTCCTCACCGGTTTCTTTTTCGGTCAAGACGGTATCTACGTTATCAGTTGCATCGATAGTGATGAGCAACGTAAATTCTCCATTCATAATGCCGGTGCTATATTGATAGATGCCATCCGTCTGCTCAAAGCCATATTCTAAAAGCTTTGTCGGGATGGCTTTTTTCCTTCTGAAAATATCCTCAAACATCTGCACAAATCCTTTCTCAAAAATTCCGATTTGTCTGTTTGACACGGTCATTATACATCAACCGGCTTCTGTTGAATAGATGACTTTCAAGAATTTTTCAATGCAAATTCCTGTCAGTAGCTTGAGGCTTTTGCATCTGTTGCCGGAAACAAAAATAGAGCGGCAATCCATCTGCCAGAACCAAAGTCCCAACAGCAGATTGCCGCTCTATGTTCAGTGCGATATTCTTTTGTTGCAGGCGTTTCCCTCCGTGCGCCGCCTGTTCAGCGCAAATCTCGGTTGATATGGACGATTTTATCTGTTTTCGGGTCAAAAACAAATAGAACCAGGTCACGAAAGCCTCTCAAATGGGCCTTTCCGTGTTGGTTCTATTATTACACAAGCATCCTTCACGATGACGCAGTTGACCGCGCCGCTCTCCAGGTCGCCGTAGAGCCGCCGCCACCCCGGTCGGTCAAAGTTGGAGCCGCTCCAGCCGTCGTCCACATACTCGCCCGCCGGGCGGAACTCCCCCCTCCCCTTCATGTAGTCCTGAATCAGCTTGCGCTGGTTGGCGATCGAATCGCTCTCGCACCCGTCCCCGTCCTCACGGGAAAGGCGCAGATAGAGGGCCGTCCGATAGACCGTATGCTGGCTGTTGCTCGTCAGAGCCGCTTCTGTAATCATTTTCCTGCCTTCTTTCCAATCACGTTGGGTTTCCTGAAAACCACAGATTTCTCCTGCCTTTTGCGCAGGGCGCGGACGCTGATCGGTCCGCTTCTGTTCCATGGTACCGCCGTTTTTGCGGAAAGCAACTGATTTCTCCAGCTCCGGGGCGAAGGGAGCAGGGTGCGGAGAAGGTTCGGATACCTACAGAAATCTGGAAAACCGTTTGGATGCGCCGGTCAAAGCCGGAAGCAGCTCTCCCGCTGGATGATCTTGCAGGGGAACTCGATGCGCACCGTCTCCTGGTGGCCCCGGCGGATGCGGTCCAGCAGCGTCTGCACCGCCATGTGCGCCATCTCCTGCCGGGGGATGTGGACGGTAGTCAGCGCCGGGTCCTGATTCCACAATCCCTCGATGTCGTCAATGGAAATAACCGAGATCTGCCGGTCAGTGCGCCGCTTTTGTTCCTTCAGCGTCTGGAGTGCGCTGACTGCGGTAATGTCGTTGGCGCAGAACACGGCGGAGAAGGCGTTCCCGCCCTCCAGCAGCTCCAGCATGGCCTGACGGCCCTGGGCGAAGGTCTGGTCGGTGGATTTGATTAGGTCGTAGTTGATGGGGATGTCGTGCTGGATCAGGGTGCTGCAATACCCCACATAGCGGCTCTCGAAGGAGCAGTCCCCAATGTAGGCGATGCTCTTGTGGCCCAGGCCGATGAGATGCCCCATCGCCAGCTCCTCCGCCTTCTTGCCGTCGCAGACCACCTCTTCCACTTCAAAGCCCATGGTGTTGCGCCAGATGCCCACGATGTTTCGGTTTTGCGCCTGGAGCCGCTCCAGCAGGAAGTGAGAGCTGCGGCCCATGACGATGACCCCGTTGGCAGAGGACACCTCCGACTCCAGCCCTTCACCGGCGTAGACGACCTGGTCCAGCAGCGCTCCCTGGGCGTACAGCTCGGTTTTCAGGCAATGCAGCAAGTCCTCAAAAAAGGGGTCCGACTCCACCTTGTGGAAGCGCGCCATCAGAACAGTGACCCGCGGCGGCGTCTCCGCGCCTTTTTTGGCCCCGCCGCCTTGCAGCGCCCGGGCGGCCTCGTTGGGGCGGTAGCCGATCTCGTGGGCCGCCGTCCAGATGCGCTCCTGCAATTCCTTCGAGGCGCACTTGGGCGAGCTGTTGTTGAGGACGCGGGACACGGTGGAGACAGAGGTCCCCACCATCTCGGCAATTTGTTTCAGCGACATAGGCGTCACCTCTCCTGGCAGTATACGACCATTGTAACGGATGCGAGAGCGGATTGCAAGCGCTATAAGCAAACGTTTGTGTAAATTTCCATTGACAAGGCCAGCATCTCGGTGTAGATTTAGGAGAGCAAGCCAGTCAAACCCTGAGAAATCAGATCGTTTTTGGAAAATAAATCGTCTATCCATAACGCAAACGTTTGACTAAAAGGAGCATACCATGAACTGCAATCTGATGAACCCTAAAAATCTCACCAAACTGACCGCCCTGGGGCTGTGCGTCTGCCTGCTGGCTGGGGCGCTGACCGGCTGCGGCTCCTCCTCCGGCGAGGTATCGGAGGAGGCGGACAGCGACGTGGTGGAGCTGCTGAACGTCTCCTATGACCCTACCCGAGAGTTTTACGAAGCATATAACGAACTGTTCACCGCCTATTATGAGGAGACCTACGGCATCACTGTGGAAGTCACCCAGTCCCACGGCGGGTCCGGGTCCCAGGCCCGCTCCGTCATCGAGGGCAACGAGGCCGACGTGGTGACGCTGGCGCTGGCCCACGACATCACCCTCATCGAGCAGGAGGGCATGATCGACGAAGGCTGGCTCGACGAGTTCGACAACAACAGCTCCCCCTACACCTCCACCATCGTCTTTTTGGTGCGGGCGGGCAACGAGAAGGACATCCAGGACTGGGACGACCTGCTGCAAGAGGGTGTGGACATCATCACCCCCGACCCCAAGTCCTCCGGCGGGGCCTGCTGGAACTTCCTGGCGGCCTGGTATTACTTCCTGCAACAGGACGGCAGTGACGAGGCGTGGATCAAGGAGAATATGCGCCAGCTCTATGCCAACGTGCTGGTCATGGACTCCGGCGCCCGGGGCGCCACCACCACCTTCGTGGAGAACGGCCAGGGGGATGTACTGATCGCCTGGGAGAACGAAGCCCTCCAGACCATGGCGGATTACCCAGACGAATATGAGATCATCACCCCCAGCGTCAGCATCCTGGCGGAGCCGTCGGTGGCCATCGTGGACGAGAACGTGGCCGACCACGGCACGGCGGAGGTGGCGCAGGACTATCTGGAATACCTCTACACCGACGACGCCCAGCGGCTCATCGGGGAATACTACTACCGCCCCACCAACGAGGAGATTTTGAGCGAGTTCTCCGACGTGTTTGACCTGGACGTGGTGCTGTGTACCATCGACGACTTCGGCGGCTGGGACCAGGCGTATGAGACCTTCTTCCAGGACGACGCCATTTTTGACGAGATCTACAACAGCTGACGAGGCGCGGCATGAAAAAGAAACGAAACAGAGTGATTCCGGGCTTTGGTCTGACGTTGGGCATCACCGTCACCATGCTGTCGCTGTTGATTCTACTGCCGCTGGCCTCGGTGCTGATCCGCTCCTTCGAGCTGACCCCGGCGGAGTTCTGGGAGACCATCACTCGGAGCAACGTGGTGGGGGCCTTCCGAACCAGCATTCTCTGCGCCCTGATTGCGGCGGCCATCAACTGCGTATTCGGCCTGATTTTGGCCTGGATTTTGGAGCGCTATGAATTTCCCGACAAACGGCTCATCGACGGCATGATCGAGCTGCCCTTTGCCCTGCCCACTGCCGTGGCAGGCATCACGCTGGCCAAAATGTACTCCGACCAGGGGGCGCTGGGCCAGGCGCTGAACCGCATTGGGATACAAGGCTCCTACTCCAGAGTTGGACTGGTCATCGCCCTGGTATTCGTGGGCATCCCCTTTGTGGTGCGCTCCATCCAGCCAGTGCTGCGCAAACTGCCCGCCTCCTGCGAGGAGGCGGCGCTGATGCTGGGGGCCTCGAAGGGCTTCACCTTCCGCCACGTCATCCTGCCGGAACTGACCCCGGCTCTGCTGACCGGCTTCGGCCTGGCCCTGGCCCGGGGCATTGGCGAGTACGGCAGCGTGATTTACATCTCCGGCAACAGCAGCAAAAACGGCACCCAGGTGGTATCCTACGTCATTATGCAGAAGCTGAACTCGGGCAGCGCCGACTACGTGGGCGCCGCCGCCATTGCCCTGGTGCTGCTGGCCATTTCCTTCCTGCTGATGTTTCTGCTGAACCTGGTGCAGTGGTTCTCCGCCCGGCGGACCCGGTGAAAGGAGTGCGCGCAGTGAAACAAAAGAAAAAAGCCCGCCTTTCGGCGGGACAGGTCGCGCTGATTGTCATCGGGGTGCTGTTCTTCGCGGTGATGCTGGTTTGGCCTCTGTTTGAAGTCCTCTACCGGGCGCTGAAAGACGGCTGGGAACTATACTGGAACGCCATCACGGCGGCGAACACCCTCTCCGCCCTGCGGGTCACGCTTCTGGCGGCGGTCATCGCGCTGCTGGTAGATACGTTTTTCGCCCTGGCGGCCTCCTGGCTGCTGACCAAATTCGACTTCCGGGGCAAGAGCCTCCTGACGACGCTCATCGACATCCCCTTCTCCATCTCTCCGGTCATCGCCGGTCTGGCCTTCATCATGATGTTCGGCCGCAGCGGCCTGGCCACGCCGCTGGTCAACTGGTTCAACGACACCTTCGGCACCGACATCGCCCTGGTGTTCTCTATTCCCGGCGTGGTGCTGGCGACGATTTTCGTCACCTTCCCCTATGTGCTGCGGGAGCTGCTGCCAGTCATGAACCTCCAGGGCAACGCCGAGGAGGAGGCCGCCGCCCTGTTGGGGGCGGGTGGCCTGACCATCTTCCGCAAGGTGACACTGCCCCACATCAAGTGGCCGCTCCTGTACGGGATGGTGCTGTGCGCGGCCCGGGCGTTTGGAGAGTTCGGCGCGGTCTACGCCGTCTCCAAGGCCCGGGGCGAGACCTTTACCCTGCCGCTGGAGGTGGACGCCCTCTATATGTCCGGCGGCGCGGAAGCCATCACCCAGGCCTTTGCGGTGTCCTCCCTGCTGGTGCTGCTGGCGCTGGTCATGCTGATTTTGAAAAACATCGCGGAGTGGCGGGCGAGGAAGTCCGAGGAACAGGAGGGACTTTAAATGTTCATTGAGACACAGCATCTCTGCAAACGGTTCGACGACTGCGAGGCGGCCAGGGACATCTCCTTCGGCGTGGAGCAGGGCAAGATGGCCGCGCTGCTCGGCCCCAGCGGCAGCGGCAAGACCACCATCCTCCGCATGATCGCGGGGCTGGAGCAGCAGGACAGCGGCGACATTCTCATCAACGGGCAAAACGTCAGCGACGTTCCCGCAGGGGAACGGGGCATTGGCTTCGTCTTTCAAAACTACGCCCTGTTCCGCTATATGACCGTCTACGACAACATTGCGTTCGGGTTAAAGGTGCAGAAAAAGAGCAAGGCGGAGATCCGCGACCGGGTCACGGAGCTGATCGGGCTTATCGGCCTGACCGGGCTGGAGAAACGCTATCCCAACCAGCTCTCCGGCGGTCAGCGGCAGCGGGTGGCCTTCGCCCGAGCCATCGCCCCCGGCCCCCGTCTGCTGCTGCTGGACGAGCCGTTCGCCGCCATCGACGCCAAGGTGCGCAAGGAGCTGCGGGTCTGGCTCCGGGATATGATCGTCCAGGTGGGCATCACCAGCATTTTCGTCACCCACGACCAGGAGGAGGCGCTGGAGGTAGCCGACGACATCATCATCCTCAACGAGGGACGCATCGAGCAGATGGGCACACCCACGGAAATTTACCTGCACCCCCAAACTCCCTTTGTGGCCCAGTTCGCGGGCAACTCCACCGTGGTGGAGGGCCTGCCCGGGTTCCGGGGCTTCGCCGACCTGCCTGCAGGGCAGCGGCTTCTCATCCGGCCGGAGTTTGTGGACGCCTTCAAGAAGGACAACCCCCAAATGCTGCCCTATGCGGACCGGGCGGAGGACGGCGTGGTCACTGGCATCAGCTTCCGGGGCAGCGCCCTGGAGGTGCGGCTGGAGGTCCACGGCGTCACCCTGCTGACCAACCGCTCCCTGGAGCGCCGGGAAATTCACCTGGGGGAACATATGAACGTGTTCCTGCACCGGGTCTACTCCATCGAGGAGGGGCGCACCCAGGTGGTGGAGAATGAAATGCTGCGGGATGTCAACATGGAGGGCTAGTTCCTCCTGAACTGCGTACAGGGCCAGGCCGCCTGAACAGGGCGGTCTGGCCCTTTTGGCGGGGAATCAGTTTTCCTTGAAATCTCCGCGTTTTTCAGCTTTATCCTCTGATTCTGGTATCACCGTTGTGATGAGCATCGCATCACCAAAGCTGAAGAAACGATATTTGTCTTTCACCGCCTCATCATAGGCGTGCAGAATATGCTCCCGCCCCGCCAGGGCAGAGACCAGCATCAGCAATGTGGACTCCGGCAGGTGGAAATTGGTCACCAGCTCGTCCAGACACTTGAACCGGTAGCCGGGGTAGATGAAGATTTTGGTCCACCCGGCGTGAGCGTCCATGGTGCCGTCCTCGTTGGCGAAGGACTCCACCGTCCGGCAGGAGGTGGTGCCCACGCAGACCACCCGGCCTCCATTCCGTTTTGTCTCGGTGATGATGTCCGCCGCTTCCTGGGAGACCATGCAGTATTCCGAGTGCATATCGTGGTCCTCCACGTCCTCCGCCTTCACCGGGCGGAAGGTCCCCAGCCCTACGTGGAGGGTCACATAGCACAGCCGCACCCCCATGGCCTGGATCTGCTCCAGCAGCTCCGGGGTGAAGTGCAAACCCGCCGTGGGCGCAGCGGCGCTGCCCGCCACCTTGGAGTAGACGGTCTGGTACCGCTCCTGGTCCTGTAGTTCTTCCTTAATATAAGGCGGCAGGGGCATCCGGCCCAGCTCCTCCAGCACCTCCAGGAAAATCCCCTGGTAGTGAAACTTGACCAGGCGGTTGCCGTCGGGCTGTACCTCCCGAATCTCCGCTGTCAGCTGCCCCTCACCAAAGGTCACAGTGGCTCCGGTGCGGAGCTTTTTCCCTGGCCGCACCAGGCACTCCCACACGTCGTCGCCCTTGTCCACCAGCAGCAGAATTTCCGCCGCGCCGCCGGTGGGCCGGTGGCCGATGAGACGGGCGGGCAGCACCCGGGAGTCGTTCAGCACCAGGCAGTCGCCGGGGCGCAGGTACTCCGGCAGGTCGTAAAAGTGCCGGTGCGCAATGGCGCCGGTGTCTTTGTCCAGCACCATCAGCCGGGAGGCGTCCCGCCGCTGGAGGGGGGTCTGGGCGATGAGCTCCTGGGGGAGGTCATAGTAAAAGTCGCTTGTTTTCATAGAGTGGTTCTTCCTCTTTTGCAATGGATTTCCCCGCTGACGGGGTATTCTGACGGCGTGAACAATTTTTCTCGGGCGAAAGGCCGTTATTTTATGCTTCTTTTGCCGTTGCCGTCTTGACGAAAAAACGGAAATATGCTACCATAAGGCCAAGCTATGCAGAATAGAGGCGCGGTTTTCATCAGTATCTGCGGAGAGGGCTTCGGCAGCCCGCCGGTTCCGCGGGGAAAGGGAACGCCGCCGAAGGGTCGCTTCACGCCGGGGCGCGGTCCTGGGCGTCAGGCCAACAGCCTGCCGACTGTCATCCTTTGGGGACCGTAGGTCCCCGGTACGTTCGGATGGAGAGCTGTCTGCTTTTGTTTATAACTGCCCCGCCAGGACATTATATACAGGATCAGCCGGTTTTTCAACTGCTGATTCCTTTTTTATGTTTTTTGCCCGGATGCACAGAGCAAATGAAGCTGCATAGAATACTGGTGGAACCTCTGATTCAATAACTCCCGGCGTCTAACCGGCATATTTTGCTCAGCTTATCGTTGCAAAAACTTGAAATACACAAGGTATTCCTGCGTTTTTGCGTCTCAATCTGAACAAAATCTGCTCGCCCAGCCATCCAGGGCCATTCAATCAGAGCTTCCATTATCCACACTTCGGAGGTCGTTTACAATGGAAAAGTACAAAGTTGGCGTCGTAGGCTGCACCGGCATGGTGGGCCAGCGCTTCCTGACCCTGCTGGAAAATCACCCCTGGTTCCAGGTGACTGCCCTTGCCGCCTCTGCCCGCAGCGCGGGTCAGACCTACGCCCAGGCCGTGGAGGGACGCTGGAAGATGTCCACCCCGGTGCCGGAAGCCGTCAAAGAGATGGTGATTTACGACATCGAGAAGGACCTGGACGCCTATGTGTCTCAGATCGACTTCACCTTCTGCGCCGTCAACATGAAGAAGGACGCCATCAAGGCTTTGGAGGAGAAGATCGCCCAGAAGGAATGCCCCGTCATCTCCAACAACTCCGCCCACCGCTTCACCCCCGACGTGCCCATTGTGGTGCCGGAGATCAACCCCCAGCACATCCAGATCATCGAGTCCCAGCGCAAGCGCCTGGGCACCAAGCTGGGCTTCATCGCGGTCAAGTCCAACTGCTCCCTCCAGTCCTATGTCCCCGCCCTGCACCCCCTGCGGGAGAAGTACGGCCTGAGCAATGCCCTTGTGACCACCTATCAGGCCATTTCCGGCGCGGGCAAGACCTTCCAGACCTGGCCGGAGATGGTGGACAACGTCATCCCCTACATCGGCGGCGAGGAGGAAAAGTCCGAGCAGGAGCCGATGAAGCTGTGGGGCACCATCCAGGACGGCAAAATCGTCAACACCGATACCCCCAACATCACCTCCCAGTGCCTGCGGGTGCCCGTCAGCGACGGCCACATGGCGGCGGTGTTCATGAGCTTCGCAGGTGAAAAGCCCTCCATTGAGGAAATCAAGGAGACCTGGGCCAGCTACAAGGGCCGCGCCCAGGAGCTGGAGCTGCCCTCCGCCCCCAAGCAGTTCCTGCACTACTTTGAGGACCCCAACTATCCCCAAACCAAGCTCCAGCGCGACCTGGAGGGCGGCATGGCAATCTCTCTGGGCCGCCTGCGGGAGGATACCCAGTATGACTACAAGTTCGTGGGCCTGAGCCACAACACCCTCCGGGGCGCCGCCGGCGGCGGCGTGCTGCTGGCGGAGCTGCTGGCCGCGGAAGGATACCTCATCCACAAGTAAGCCGTTTTGGTTCTCCCGTTTTCGCAGAATGAAGGTTCCCTGTTGCGAAAAAACGCAGACGAATCGTCAGGCACTATCCCTCTTGCCTCCCCTGAAAGGGGATGAGGGCCGCCGCCTTTAGGCGGTGGCGGAGGAGTTTCCGCGTCGAAGAGGAATCAAGGGAATAGCAGAAAACGGCCACGTCAGAAATCCGCTGGGCGGCTCCGCCGCCCAACCCCGTTCCATTCACCGCCTGGACATTATTGTCAGAAAGGAAATCGCTATGAAAACCCCTATCTTTACCGGCGCCTGCGTCGCGATCGTGACCCCCTTTCAGGATGGCAACATCGACTTCGACAAGCTGGGCGAACTGATCGAAATGCAGATCGCCGCCGGGACCGACGCCATCTGCATCTGCGGCACCACCGGCGAGTCCTCCACCATGACTGTGGAAGAGCATGAGGACGCCATCCGGTACTGCATTGAGAAGGTGAACCACCGCTGCAAGGTGGTGGCCGGGACGGGCAGCAACTGCACCAGAAGCGCCCTGGAGCTGAGCCTCTTTGCCGAGAAGTGCGGCGCGGACGGCCTGCTGCTGGTCACCCCCTACTACAACAAGACCACCCAGGCCGGTCTGGTGAAGCACTACACCTACATCGCGGACCGGGTCCACACCCCCATGATCCTCTACAACGTGCCCTCCCGCACCGGTATCTCCTTCACTGCGGACACCTATTACCAGCTCTCCAAGCACCCCATGATCAACGGCATCAAGGAGGCTTCGGGCAACTTCTCCCTGGTGGTCCACACCCGCGCTCTGTGCGGCGACGAGATGAACATCTGGTCCGGCAACGACGACCAGGTGGTCCCCATCATGTCCATGGGCGGCAAGGGTGTCATCTCCGTGCTGTCCAACATCCAGCCCAAAACGATGGTGGATATGACACACGCCTGCCTGGCGGGCGACTTCGCCGAGGGCGCCCGCATCCAGGCGGAGTGCTATGACCTGTGCGAGGCCATCTTCACCGATGTCAACCCCATCCCCGTCAAGGCGGCCATGGAACTGATGGGCCTGTGCAATGCCGAGGCCCGTATGCCCCTGTGTGAGATCTCTCCCGCCAACAAGGAGAAGCTCCGCGCCGTCCTGGCCAAGAAGGGCCTGCTGCCCCAGGGCTGAGGAGGACCGCCATGCTAAAGATTATCATTTCCGGCTGCAACGGCAAGATGGGCCAGGTGGTGGAGTCCATCTGCGGCGCGGATGCGGACATTGAGGTGGTGGCCGGGTTCGACGTGAACCAGGCCCCCCGCCCCTACCCCGTCTACGTC
>JAJPXY010000127.1 GCA_021205205.1 Clostridiales bacterium | reverse complement strand
TCCTAACCTGGGGGCGGCCACGGGGCCGCCCCTAAAAAAAGCATAAATTTTACAAGAGCTTTTTAAAATTGATTTCTGTGCAAAGAAAAAACAGTAAACACAAGCGGCGATGCCGGGCGTTCTTTCACCGAAGGGCCATGAAGCGCTTGATCAAAGAGAGGCCGCCGCGTTTTGTAAAAATTACGCAAAGAAATTGTAAGTTTTCTCTGGCGGTTCACGTCTGAACGTGCTATACTGTATCACTACCACCGGGATGGTCGGACCGCAGGACGCCCCAGCACACCGCGTCGCGAAGACCCATCCGTCTGGAGGGCCTGTGTGCCGATGTGATTCATAGGAGTCCCCCTTGATAGAAAGATGAGGAGAGTATACCACACATCCCGGGACCCCCGACAGCGTCGGGAAAAATTTTTTCAAAAATTTTTTTGAGACCCTGCAATAAAACTGCCCGCTCCCACATTGTTATAGTGAAAGGGCAAAACAAGTAGTACTACTCAGACAGGAAAGGAACAAAAAGCTATGGCACATACTACGGCAGCGGCCAGATGGGGCAGCCATACCCACCCGGCCGTGGACGACCATCTGATTAAGAGGGTCGCCGAAGGTGACCATGACGCGCTGCACACGCTTTATGAGAGCGTAGCGAAGAACGTCTATGGTTTCGCCCTTTCAATCACCAAAAACACCCATGACGCGGAGGACGTACTCCAGGAGACCATCCTGGCGGTCTACCACAAGGCGGCGGACTACCAGGGCAAGGGTAAGCCCATGGCGTGGATCTTCACCATCGCCCGGAACTTCTCGCTGATGAAGCTGCGGGAACACCAAAAGACCACCTCCTTGGAGGACAACGAAATTTTGAACAGTGCCAGTTATTCTCACATCGACTCAGCGGAGCTGCGGATGACCTTACAGGCCGTCCTCCGGCTGCTGGACAGCCAGGAGCAGCAAATCGTGATGCTCCACGCCGTAGAGGGGATGAAAAACCGGGAGATCGCCGAAATCATGCAGCTCCCCCTGAACACCGTGCTGTCGAAATACCACCGCTCCATTAAAAAGCTGAGAAAGCATTTGGAGGGACAAATCGAATGAAGAATCGAATTGAAACAAACCTTTCCGCTGCTCTCTCCCAAATGGTTCCCGACGATATGTACGAACGCATTGTCGAGGAAGTAGAATCCATTCCAGAAAGGAACGTGACTCCTATGAAGCGGCAAGATAAGCAGACAAACGAAGCGGCTCGCACCCGCACCAATCATAACCGCCCCCTTCGCCTGCTGAGCATGGCGGTGGCCGCCTGCCTGGTCCTGGCGATCGGCCTCTGGGGAGGCAGATACTACCAATACAACTACGTGGCCGATTCCATCGTGGACATCGACGTGAACCCCAGCGTAGAGCTGACCACCAACCGAAACAACAAGGTCCTGGAGGCCACCGCCGTCAACGGAGACGGCTCGGAAGTCCTGGATGAGCTGGACCTGAAGGGCACGGACCTGACCGTGGCGGTCTACGCCGTCATCGGCGCCATGGTCCAGAACGGATACCTGACCGGCGACGACAACAGCATCCTCATCTCCGTCCAGAACGATGACCAGGAGCGGGCACAGACCGTGCGGAACCTGGTGCTCACCGATGTGGACGCCTCCCTGGAGAGCAACGCAGTGACGGCCTCCGTCCTCAACCAGACCGTCACCACCACCAGCACCGACGCCCAGACCTTCGCGGACGAAAACAACATCTCCCTGGGCAAGGCGGTACTCGTGCTCAACCTGGCCGCCAAGGACGACACCCTGGACGCCACCGAGCTGGCCGCCATGACCATCAGGGAGCTGGCCGACCTGGTCACCGAGCGGGGCATCGACATCAGCGACATCGTGGACTATGACGCCGACGACACCATTTGGGAGAACATCAACGACGCAGTGGACGAAGTCAACGAGGCCGGAACTGACCTCTCCGACACCACCGGGCTGATCACCACCGCCGAGGCCAAGGAGCTTGCCCTCGACCACGCGGGGATCGCTGAAGCCGACGCCACCTTCATCACCGCCAAGCTGGACTATGACAACGGCGTGCGGGTCTATGACATAGAATTCTACGCAGGCGGCGTCGAATACGACTACGAGATCAACGCCACCACCGGCGTCATCATCAGCGCCGAGCAGGATGGCAAGACCCAGACCACCACCACGACCACCACCGACACCACCACTACCGACACCACGACCACCACTGACACCACCACTGACACAGTCACCGCTGCCGAAGCCAAGGACATCGCCCTTGACCACGCGGGGGTCGCCGAAGCCGACGCCACCTTCACCAAGGCCGAGCTGGACTATGACGACGGCGTGCAGGTCTACGACGTGGAGTTCTACACCACCACCACCGAATATGAGTACGAGATCAACGCCGCCACCGGCGCGGTGGTCAGCCACTCCCAGGAGACCATCTCCACCGGAACCACTGGCACCACCGGCACCACGACCACCACTTCCGGCGACATCATCACCTCCGCCGAGGCCAAGCAGATCGCCCTGAACCACGCGGGCGTCTCCGAGAGCAACGCCCGGGAGATGGAAGTGGAACTGGACAAGGAAGACGGCATTCAGGTCTATGAGGTAGAGTTCAAGTCCGGCGCCATGGAGTACAGCTACGAGATCAAGGCGGCCGACGGGACCATCCTCGACTACGAGAAGGAAGCAGACGACTGATTCCCGCCGCAGATGCGGCAGCAAAATTCAAATTGGCAAGGTCTCCGGGGCGGTCCCCCTCCCCGGAGCGCAAATAAACCCACCTTACTACTATACTACTATTTTTATTACAAGGAGGACCCTACCATGAAGAAGCGTTTATTAGCCCTCATTCTCACCCTGGCCCTGGCCATGAGCCTGCTGGCCGTCCCCGCCATGGCGGCGGATGCCTCACAGGAAGCCGACGTTACCGTCTCCGCGCAGGCTACGGTCTCCACCTCCGGAACCTGCGGCAGCAATGTGAAGTGGAGTTACAGTAACGGCACCCTGACCATTTCCGGCTCCGGAAAGATGTATGACTACAGCTCGAAGGACGCCCCCTGGAGCAGCGACTATTGCGAAGACCATTATGGCGACTACTATGAAGACTATTTTGAAACCCGTGTCAAGAAGATCGTCGTGGGGAGCGGCGTCACCTACATCGGCGCGAACGCCTTCGGTGACCTGGACAACGTGACCTCCGTCACTCTCCCCTCCACCGTCACCTCCATCGGCGCGGACGCCTTCGAGGGCCTGGAGCGCCTGACCTCCATCACCCTCCCCTCCAAGCTGACCACCATCGGCGCCGCCGCCTTTGAGGACTGCGCCCTGACCTCCGTCACCATCCCCGCCACTGTCACCTCCATCGGTCGGGAGGCTTTCGCTGAGTGCAGCAAGCTCAAGACCGTCACCTTCAAGGGCAGCGCCCCCTCCATCGGCTCCAACGCTTTCGAGGATGTGACTGCCACCGCCAAGTATCCCTCCGGCGACAGCACTTGGACCAGCAGCAAGCGGGCCAATTACGGCGGAAAGCTGACCTGGACCGCCACCGGTTCCACCTCCAGCACTTCTACTTCCACCAGCACTTCCACCAGCAGCACCACCACCGTAGCCACCCCCACCCTGAGCAAGGTCGCCAACCAGGAGTCCGGCGTGAAGATTACCTGGAATAAGGTCTCCGGGGCCACCGGCTACCGGGTCTACCGCAAGACCAGCTCCAGCAGCTGGAAGAGCGTCAAGACCATCAGCAAGGGCACCACAACCTCTTGGGTGGACGACGAGGACAACCTGAAGAGCGGCACCACCTACACCTACACCGTCAAGGCTTATGTCAAGAAGAACGACGTGACCACCTGGAGCGGCTATAACAAGACCGGCCTGAGCATTAAGTGGCTGGAGGCTCCTGATTTGGAGGACGCCAAGAACGCCGCCTCCTCCATCACCGTCAACTGGGAAAAGGTGAATGGCGCCAGCGGCTACTATGTCTACCGCAAGACCGGCTCCTCCGGTTGGACCAAGGTCGGCACCGTGAAGAGCGGCACCACCCTCAAGTGGAGCGACACCAATGTCTCCAACGGCACCCTGTACATCTACACCGTCCGCGCCTACTCCGGCAGCACCCTCAGCGGCTATGAAGCCGAGGGCGAGGAGATGTACCGCCTGAGCCGCGTCGGCATCTCCAGCCTGTCCAACGGCTCCTCCAAGAAGATGACCGTCAAGTGGAAGAAGAACTCCAAGGCCACCGGCTATCAGATCCAGTACGCCACCAACAGCAGCTTCAAGAACGCCAAGACCGTCAAGGTCACCAGCGCCTCCACCCTTTCCAAGACCATCTCCGACCTGACCAAGGGCAAGAAGTATTACGTCCGGGTCCGTGCCTACAAGACCACCGGCGGCGAGACCTATCAGGCTGCGTGGAGCGACACCAAGACCGTGACCATCAATAAGTAAGCGATGACAGCTCTCTGAAAAAACAAGGGAACAAGGAATGTAAATCTTTATCAGCTGCAATTCGTGACTGACTATCCTCTCTTACCACGCTTGAAAGTGGCGGCGCAGGGAGGAACGCAGCCCAGGAGGCACCGCTTGACGGCGGAGGAGCTTCCAGCACATGGCTGAGTAAAAGACCAGCCCGCTCATCTATCGGATGATACATGAAGCCGCCCGGACACAGGGAAAACCTGTATCCGGGCGGCGTTTTGCTGTCTTTTGGTTTAACGCTGGTTCACTAGCCACTAAAACCGGCTTAATCCGAGCTCTTTTCGTAGTTGCCCAGGATGTGGAAGCTCAGCGTCTCGTCGATGAGCTGGTGAATCACCGCGTCCATCCCCTCGCTGCAAAGGTTGCCCGCGAAGTCCGCGAAGAAGTTGTACTCCCAGCTTCTGCCCGGAATGGGGCGGGACTCCAGCTTCAAGAGGTTCAGGCCGTTGGCGGCGAATACGGACAAAATCCGGTGCAGACTGCCCTCCGTGTGGGGAACGGTGAAGATCACGCTGATTTTGTTCGACTTGGGCGTGACGCGGGGCTTTTCCGCCACCACCACGAAGCGGGTGTAGTTGTTGGAGTTGTAGTTGATTTTCTCCGCCAGGATGTCCAGCCCGTAGAGCTTGGCCGCCCGGCGGCTGGCGATGGCCGCCCGGGAGGGGTCGTTTAGCTTGGCTACCATCTTGGCGGAGGCGGCGGTGTTGGCCTCCACGTTCTGGTTCCACTGGGGGAAGGTGTTCAAGAACTCCCGGCACTGGGACAAGCCCTGCTCGTGGGAGTACACGTCGGTGATGCTGCCCAGGCTGGAGCCGGGGACACCCATCAGGCAGTGCTCCACCCGCACAATGGTCTCCCCCGCGATAGAGCAGCCGTACTTGCCCAGCAGGTCGTAGACGTCGTTGATGGAGCCGGTGGAGCTGTTCTCGATGGGCAGGACGCCGTAGCCCCCCAGCCCCTCCCGGATGGCCACGAACACACCCTCGAAGCTCCGGGCCGGGGTGCGGTCGCAGTCCTCGCCAAAGAGCTGGATGGTGGCCTCCTCGCCGTAGGCCCCCGGCTGGCCCTGGTAGATGATGCGGTCCGACTCCGGGAACCAGCTGCCGCTGTTCAGGGCCTCCTGGTACTCGCTGTAGGCCCGCTCCTTGGCGGGGCTCCAGGCGTTGATGAGCTTGGTCTGGATCATGCGGCTCTGGGCCATGATCTGCTCAAACAGGGCGATGACATAAGGCTTCATCTCCGGGTCGCTGACCAGGTCGGTCTTGCTCCGCAGCACCTCGGTCTCCCGCCCGGAGTCCAGGATGGGCATTTGGGTGCGCAGCTTGTACAGCCCCACCTGGCGGCAGCAGTCCATCCGCTCCTCGTAGAGGGCCACGATTTGCCGGTCGATGTCGTCGATTTTGCCCCGCAGTTCGTCTAATTCAGTCATTTTCTCTTACCGATTCCTTTCCCCAGATACAGTTATTCGGTTATCCCCTTGAATCAGTTCCAATGGCTTAACCACACACCTGTAGGGGCGGCCCTTGGCCGCCCGCAGGTTTCGCGTTCTTCTCCTGGGCGGCCGAGGGCCGCCCCTACACATACGGTAGTGAATGGGATAGCCAGTTACAGTCAAATCCCCAGCAGTTCGCAGGTGGCCAGCGCCGCCGCGGCCTCGATGACCGGCACCGCCCGGTGGACCACGCAGGGGTCGTGCCGCCCCTCAATGCGGAGCTTGGCGTTCTGCATGGTGTCCAGGTTCACCGTGTCCTGCTCTTTGGCGATGGAGGGGGTGGGCCGGACGGCCACCGTGAAGGTGACGGGCATCCCGTTGGTGATGCCGCCGTTGACGCCGCCGTTGTAGTTGGTGCGGGTGCGCACCTCTCCGTACTGCATATAGAGGGGGTCGTTCATCTGGCTGCCCCGCAGCCCGGCGCAGCCGTAGCCCACGCCGAAGGCCACGCCCTTCACCGCCGGGACGGCGAACAGCTGCTGGGCGAAGATGCCCTCCACGTTCTCGCCGTAGTCCGGCGAACCCAGTCCGGCGGGGAGGCCCAGCACGGCACATTCGATGATGCCGCCCACCGAGTCGCAGTCATTCTTGGCGGCCAGAATGGCCTCCTGCATTTTCTGGCCCTGCTCGTCCACCAGGACGGGGAAGTCCTTGTGGGCCACGGTGTAAAACAGGTTGCCGCTGATGGGGTATTCCTCGCTGTCGAAGGCGGCGTCCTCAATACCCGCCACCTGCTGAATATGTGCGCCCACCTTGACGCCCTCCTGGGCCAGAATCTGCTTGGCGATCGCCCCGGCGAACACCAGCGGGGCCGTCAGCCGGGCGGAGAAGTGGCCGCCGCCCCGGTAGTCATTGTAGCCCTGGTAGCGCATAAAGCCGGAGTAGTCGGCGTGGCCGGGCCGGGCCAGGTCCTTGGTCTTGGCGTAGTCCTTGCTGCGGGTGTCGGTGTTGCGGATGATGGCGCAGAGGGGGGTCCCGGTGGTCATGCCCTCGAACACGCCGGAGAGGATCTCCGGCACGTCCGCCTCCTTCCGGGCGGAGGAGAGGGGGCTTTTGCCGGGGGCGCGGCGGCTCATCTCAAAGGCAATTTCGTCCATGTCCAGCTCAATGCCCGACGGCACGCCGGTCAGGGACACGCCCACGGCCAGACCGTGGGACTCGCCAAAAATCGTGTGTTTCATATCGCTCTCTCCTTAATCCCAGATGCTGAACTGTCCGCCCAGCCGGTAGTAGTGTTCCCAAAAACCGGGGTGGGACTTGGCGACGCTGCCCGCGTCCTGCAAAATCACCCGGTCGGTGGCCGCGCTGGCCACCATGGCCAGCATCATGGCGATGCGGTGGTCGTTGTGGCTGTTCACCACGCCGCCGTGGAGCTGCTTCACCCCGGTGATGATGAGGGAGTCGGGGGTCTGCTCCACCTTGGCCCCCAGCTTGTTCAGCTCGGTGGTGACAGTGTCCAGCCGGTCGCTCTCCTTGATGCGCAGCCGGGCGGCGTTGACGATTTTCGTCACCTGTCCCTCCCGGAGGGCGGCCCGCCCTGCCAGGGCAGGGACCAGGTCGGGGCACTGCCGCACGTCGATGACCACTTCGCCGGGCTGGTCCAGCAACGCCTCCTGCTCTACGATGATTTTATCCCCCTGACAGGTCATGGGGTTCATGTCGCAGACCTGGATCTCATTGCCCAGGCCGTTGGCGATGATATAAAAGGCGGCGTTGGAGTAGTCCGCGTCGATCATCACCGGCCCCTTGGCGGCCCGGTAGTGCTGGTTTCCGGGAATGTGCCAACCGGTCTCCGTCCGCTCCACCGTGACGCCAAACAGCTGCTGGGCCACGATGGTGGAGTCGATGTAACCGGCGGACTCCAGCTCGGTGGTGAGGACGATGTCGGAGTCTTTCTCCAGCAGAGGCAGGGCGAAGAGCAGCCCCGTGATGAACTGGGAGGACACGTTGCCCGCGATGCGGAAGGTGCCCGGTTGCAGCTCCCCCTCCACCTCGATTTTGCCGTTGCGCCGCTCGAAGCGGATGCCCCGCTCCTGGAACAGCTCCCGATAGGGCTTCTGGGGCCGCTCCATCAGCCGCCCCCGGCCGCTGAACACGCCGCCCCCCGCCACCACCAGGGCGATGGGGATAAGGAACCGCAGGGTGGAGCCGGACTCGCAGCAGTCCAGCTGGGGCAGGGGCTGCATTTTGCCCCGGCGGGCGTTGGCCCCGGTGATGATGCCGCCGTGCTCAGTGGCCTCCGCGCCCAGGGCGCGCATACAGTTCAGGGTGGCGTGGATGTCCTGGGAGAGCTGTAGGTTCAAAATCAGGCTCTCCCCCTCAGCCAGGGCCGCGCAGATGATGGCCCGGTGGGCCTGGCTCTTGGAGGGCGGCGGCGTCACCGTCCCCCGCAGCTTGTGGGGATAAATCGCTAAATCCATTTCTTATCTGTCCTTTCCGCACCTCGTCGCCGCAAGCTCCATATCGATCCCTTCCGCGCAAAGCGCGAAAGGTCACTCATTCCGGCTGCGGCTCCTCTCCCAGCCAAACCCGCTTCTGCTGTGACCGAAGGAAATCCCCGGAGGGGAGGCTTTGGCTGGGTCCCCGATGCGCGGGTTCGGCGGCGTTGTGTCACCGAAAAACGCCCGCCGGCGGTTCTATCTATGCCTCATTGCAGTGCTTTGATTTGTTCCATCAATTCTGATTTTTTCAGCCGGACGGCCTCGGCCTTGCCCAGCTCGGGGAGCAGGATGACGCTGATGTCGCCGCCCTGTCCCTTTTTGTCCAGCCCCACGGCCTCCTCGTAGTCGGCCTGGGTACAGGGGATCTCATCTGGCAGGCCGAACTTTTTCACGATAGACTGAATTTTGCCGGGGACCTCCGCCGGGGTGACGCCCATGCGGACGCCGATCTCCGCCGCCCGGCACATCCCGGCGGCCACGGCCTGGCCGTGGGTGTAGGTCTCGTAGTGGTAGGCTTTCTCGTAGGCGTGGCCCAGGGTGTGGCCGAAGTTCAGAATCATGCGCAGGCCCTGGTCGTGCTCGTCCTGGAGCACCACCTCGGCCTTGATGGCGCAGCAGATGTGGATGACCTGCTCGATGGCCGCCATAACCCGCGCCCGGCTGCCGCACTGGTCCAGCATATCGAAGAACTCTGCATCCCAGATACAGCCGTACTTGATGACCTCGGCCATGCCGTCGGCAAAGACCGGGTCGGGCAGCGTCTCCAGCACGTCCGGGTCGATGACCACCATCCGGGGCTGCCAGAAGGCCCCGGCCAGGTTCTTTCCGGCCTGGAGGTCCACCGCCACCTTGCCGCCCACGGAGGAGTCCACCTGGGCCAGCAGGGTGGTGGGGATTTGGACGTAATCAATGCCCCGGAGGATGGTGGCGGCGGCAAAGCCCGCCAGGTCGCCCACCACGCCGCCGCCCAGGGCCACCACCGCGTCAGTGCGGGTCAGGCCGAAGGCCATCAGCTGCTCCCACAGCCAGGCCAGCATCTCCGGGTTCTTGGAGGACTCTCCCGCCGGGATGGTAAACACCTTCACCTGAAACCGGGCGGCCTCCAGGCTGTCCACCACCCGCTGGGCGTACAGGGGGCCGACGGTGCTGTCCGTCACCAGGGCAATGCGGGTGGCCCGCATCAGCACCACCCGGCACCGCTTGCCCACCGCGTCCAGCAGGCCCCGTTCAATCAAAATCTCGTATTCTCTGCCGGGCAGAGCCACATTCAGTCGGTTCATGGCGCGCTCCTTCCGGGCGAGAGACCCATAGGCAAAACCAAACGATTTTGCGCTGCTCTCGTTTCGCCCTGATACACTTTATCGGTTTAAAGCAAATTCTATCCTTTTTATATTACTACGGTTTTGCCCATCAGGTCAACCACTTTTTGCACCTTTCCCATGAGCTGACCGAACTGCATGGGAGTCAGGGACTGCTGGCCGTCGCAGAGGGCGTGTTTGGGGTCGTTGTGGACCTCGATGATGAGGCCGTCGGCCCCCGCCGCCACCGCCGCCATGGTCAGCGGCTCCACCAGCCAGCTGTAGCCGCCGGAGTGGGAGGGGTCCACCACCACGGGCAGGTGGCTCATCCGCTTGACGGCGGGGATGGCGGAGACGTCCAGCGTGTTGCGGGTGTACGTCTCGAAGGTGCGGATGCCCCGCTCGCAGAGGATGACGTTTTCGTTGCCCTCGCTCATGATGTACTCGGCGGACATGATCCACTCCTCGTAGGAGCTGGAGAGGCCCCGCTTCAGCAGCACCGGCTTGGACATCTTGCCCACTTCCTTCAACAGGTCGAAGTTCTGCATATTCCGCGCCCCGATCTGCACCAAATCCACCTTTTCCTCGAACAATTCGCAGTGTTTGGGGCTCATGATCTCGGTGACGATGGGCATTCCCGTCTCCGCCTTGGCCTCCAGCAGCAGGTTCAGGCCGGGCGCGCCCATGCCCTGGAAGGAATAGGGGCTGGTGCGGGGCTTGAAGGCTCCGCCCCGGAGGATGGCGGCCCCCGCCTGCTGGACCTCGTCGGCGATGGTGATGATCTGCTCTCTGGACTCCACGGAGCAGGGACCCGCCATGACCGCGAACTTGCCGCCTCCAATCTCCACGCCGTTGACGTTGACCACCGTGTCCGCCGGATGGAACTTGCGGTTGGCCTTTTTGAAAGGCTCCGACACCCGCATGACCCGCTCTACGTGGTCGTTGAGCAAAATTTTGTCCTCGTCCAGATGGGTGGTGTCCCCCACCAGGCCCAAAATGGAACAGTCCACGCCGTTGGTGATGCCCACCCGCAGGTTCTGGGCCTCGAACCAGGCCGCCAACTTGCGAATTTCCTTCTGACTGGTGCCGGGCTTCATGATGACTACCATAAAAATACTCCTTTCCTATTTGGAACGCAAAAAGGCCCATTGCCTCGCGACAATGAGCCTAAAATCACAGTGTATAGAATCCTGCCTTATGACAAAGGCGGCTTTAGACGCTCACAGTCCCGCTATCTCATTTTACCCATGCAAAAGAACCGAAACCGAAAAATCGATTCCAGCTGCCGGTAAAAGAGAAAGTGGAAGAATGCAGCATCGTTTGACTCGCCTCAATCATCAGGTGGAGCTTGCGTCCCATCGAAAAAACTGATGGAACATCGTAGCTATTTTAT
>JAJPXY010000107.1 GCA_021205205.1 Clostridiales bacterium | reverse complement strand
AATATTTTTTCGTCAAGCTCATTTTGGGCTTGACTTTTTATTTGCAGGCTTCACGTCGCCGCGGGCGGTGACGATTTCGTAGCCCGCCAGCCGCACCCGGCCCTCCAGACAGGAGCGGCACTCTGCCGCCTCCTCGCCGGTGCAGATTTTATTCTCGTACAGCGCATACTTTTCCCGCACGCCGACAGGGGAGAGGTTGGGCATGACCACGTTGGCCCCGGCCTGCAAGCCCAGCTCCCGCCCTCTGGGGTGGATGGTCCCCAACGCGGTGGTGGCGGGGATGAGGGCGTAGGGGAACATCAGCCGCAGAATAGACACCATCCGCAGGGTCAGGTGCAGGTCGCCGCTGGGCTGGTCATGAAAGGGCGTGTCCGGGTGGGTGATGTAGGGGCCGATGCCGATCATGGCGGGCTGGAGCCGCTGCAAAAACCGCAGGTCTGCCAGCAGATGTTCCGGTCTTTGGTCGGGGGACCCCACCATAAACCCGGACCCCACCTGATACCCCAGCTCTTTCAGGGTGAACAGGCAGTTCTTCCGGTGCGCCAGGGAGAGAGAGGACGGGTGCAACATCTGATAGTGGTCGTCGCTGGCCGTCTCGTGGCGCAGCAGGTAGCGATCCGCCCCCGCCACCCGGTAGGCGGCGTAGCTCTCCCGCTCCTTCTCCCCGATGGAGAGGGTGACGGCGCAGCCGGGAAATTCTCCCTTGATGGCCAGGACGATGTGGCAGATGCGCTCATCGGTGTACCAATGGTCCTCGCCCCCTTGCAAGACGAAGGTGCGGAACCCCAGCGCCCACCCCTGGCGGCAGCAGTTCAAAATCTGCCTATCCGTCAGCCGGTAGCGGTCGGCTTTGCCGTTGCTCCTGCGGATGCCGCAGTAATAGCAGTCGTTTTTGCAGTAGTTGGTGAACTCGATGAGGCCCCGGACGTAGACCTCCGTGCCGTACCAGTTCCGGCGCTGGGCGTCCGCTGCCTGTGCCAGCTCAGATTCTCCCATGGGGTCAGAAATCAGAGTCAGCAGCTCCCCGTCCGGCAAATCTCTGGTTCGGGTCAGCCTGGCAATGCTCTCGTTCATGTCGCGCCTCCTTCGGGAATGACTTTTCGCGTACAGGGACATTATAAAAGAGTTGGCCCCGCCTTGCAAGAGGAAAACATCCGGCGCGGCGGCGCATATTTCTCATTTCCTACTTGACAAATAGGAATTGATATGATATACCCTTTAGTAGATTGGAGACGGGCCGCAAAAATCCCCTTTTCGGCGGCTCGGTTCCAAAAGGTTCCATAACAGAAAGAAGGTTCCCTGATGATATACTTCGACAACGCAGCCACCACCTCCGTCAGCAAAACCGCGCTGGAGGCCATGCTGCCCTGTCTCACCGACAACTACGGCAACCCCTCCAGCCTCCACCTGATGGGGCAGGAGTCCAACCAGGCCCTGGACGAGGCCCGGCTGACCGTGGCCAAGTGCCTGAACGCCCGGCCCGACGAAATTTATTTCACCTCCGGCGGCAGCGAGGCCGACAACTGGGCCATCACGCAGATGGCGGAGCTGGGCGCGAAAAAGGGCAAAAAACACCTTATCTCCACCACCTTTGAGCATCACGCCGTCCTCCACACCCTCAAGCGGCTGGAGAAGGCGGGGTATGAGGTCACTTACCTGGACGTCCACGAGGACGGCCTGGTCCGCCCGGAGGAGCTGAAGGCCGCCATCCGGCCCGACACCGCTCTGGTCACCATCATGTACGCCAACAACGAGATCGGCACCATCCAGCCCATCACCGAGTTGGGGGCCATTTGCCACGAGAAGGGCGTGCTGTTCCACACCGACGCCGTCCAGGCGGTGGGCCACCTGCCCATCGACGTGAAGGCCCAGAACATCGACCTGCTCTCCCTCTCCGGCCACAAGTTCCACGGCCCCAAGGGCGTGGGCGCGCTGTACTGCCGCCGGGGCGTCCGCCTGACCAACTTTATCGAGGGCGGCGCACAGGAGCGCAACCGCCGGGCCGGCACCGAGAATATGCCCGGCATCTGCGGCATGGCCGCGGCCTTGCAGGAGGCGGTGGACCACATGGAGGAGAACGCCAAACGGGTGGCCTCCTACCGGGACCAGCTCATCGAGGGCCTGTCCAAGATCCCCTGCTCCCGGCTGAACGGCGACGCCAAGCAGCGCCTCCCCGGCAACGTGAATATGTGCTTCGAGGGCATCGAGGGCGAGTCCCTGCTGCTGCGGCTGGATCTGGCGGGCATCTGCGCCTCCTCCGGCAGCGCCTGCACCTCTGGCAGCCTGGACCCCAGCCATGTGCTGCTGGCCATCGGTCTGCCCAAGGAGATCGCCCACGGCTCCCTCCGCCTGTCCCTGGACGAGGTGAACACCCAGGAGGAAGTGGACTACACCCTCCAGCAGGTCCCCCAGGTGGTGGCGCTGCTGCGGGATATGTCCCCCGTGTGGGAGCAGATGCAGAAGGAAGGCCGGGCGTAAAATAGCTGTTAGCTTTTGGCTTTGTAATGCTTGACTAACAGCGCCTACCTCTTAACAGAAACGCTTGGTTTTTAGCACTTTGCTTTTGGCTGGCAGCGCCTGACTAACAGCTAACGGCTAAAAGCTCATAAAAATGAAAGGACTTTGATATTATGGCAATGGCATACAGCGACAAAGTGCGCGATCACTTCGCCAATCCCCGCAACGTGGGCAAAATTGAGGACGCCAGCGGCGTGGGCGAGGTCGGCAACGCCGTCTGCGGCGACATCATGAAGATGTACCTGAAAATCGAGGACAACGTCATCACCGACGTGAAGTTCAACACCTTTGGCTGTGGCGCAGCCATCGCCACCAGCTCCATGGCCACTGAGATGATCAAGGGCAAGTCCGTGGACGAGGCCCTCCAGTTGACCAACAAGGCCGTTGTGGAGGCCCTGGACGGTTTGCCCCCCGTCAAGCTGCACTGCTCCGTTCTGGCGGAGGAGGCGGTGAAAGCGGCTCTGGCCGACTACTACACCAAGCAGGGCCTGCCGGTGCCGGAGGAATGTCAGGCCGCCTGTGACCACAACTGTGAAGCCTGCGGCATCTGACCGGCTGGCTGTCGTGGGGATGAGCGGCGGAGTGGACAGCTCCGCCGCCGCCTTGCTTTTGCGGGAACAGGGCTGGCAGGTGGTGGGCGTCACCCTCCACCTCTACGACAATGAGACCGCCGGGCTGGGGCCGGGGCGCACCTGCTGCTCTCTGGAGGACGTGGAGGATGCCCGCCGCACCTGCTGGCGGCTGGACTGCCCCCACTACACCCTGAACCGGAAGGATCTGTTCCTGCGGGAGGTCATCGACCCCTTTGTGGAGACCTACGAGGAGGGCCGCACCCCAAACCCCTGCATCGACTGCAACCGCTCGGTCAAGTTTCCCGCCCTGTACCAGACCATGGAGACGCTGGGGGGCAGCGTCATCGCCACGGGGCATTATGCCCAGGTGGAGCGCAGCGGGGACCGGTATCTGCTGAAAAAGGGGAAAGACGCCGCCAAGGACCAGAGCTATATGCTCTACACCCTGACACAGACCCAGCTGGCCCACACGGTGTTCCCGCTGGGCGGACTGACCAAGGACGAGGTGCGCCGTCTGGCCCAGGAGCGGGGGCTGACCTCCGCCGCCAAGCCAGACAGCCAGGACATCTGTTTTGTCCCCGACGGGGACTATACGGCGTTCCTCCGACGGCACACCGGCCGGACGCCGGAGCCGGGGCCTTTCGTGGACCCGGAGGGCCAGGTGCTGGGCACCCACCGGGGGCAGCTTTGCTACACCATCGGACAGCGCCGGGGGCTGGGGGTCTCCGCCTCCCATCGGCTCTATGTCTGCGATAAGGATCCCGCCGCCAACACCGTCACCCTGGCGGAGGAATCCCGCCTCTACCGGCGGGAGTTGGACGCGGTGCGGCTGAACCTGACCGCCCTGGAACGGCTGGACCAGCCCGTCCGCTTGAACGCCAAGATTCGTTACCACCACCGGGAACAGCCTGCCTGGGTGGAGCAGACCGGCCCGGACAGCGTCCACGTCACCTTCGACCAGCCCCAGCGGGCTGTCGCCCCGGGGCAGTCTCTGGTCTTGTACGACGGGGATTACGTAGTGGGCGGCGGCGTGATCGTGTGAATTTGGCTCAGCATCCGCTGCTCGCCGGGAATGGCAAACCGACAGCGAACAGCAACTATTTTTGGGCACTTTAAAACCCGGCTCCGAACTGCGGAGCCGGGTTTTCGGTTCTATATCGAGAGTGGGGGGAGAAAAAACAACGAACAACAGTTATGACAGAATAAAATCGTTCCGAGAAAAAACAGAGGCGAACGTCCGGAAAATGCTCAGCCTGCCTCCTCCTCTGACCGCTCCGCGTGGACCTGAATCACCTTTCGCCCGGTCTGGCGGAGACGCTCTATGGTGGTGGCGTTGGCCAGCTCGTCGGTGATGAGAGTCCAGGACCCCTCGTAGGTGCAGCTGCCATACTCGTTCTGGTGGGCGCTGCCGCTCATGATTTTGGTGTGGTCCGCCAGGATATACAGCTCCTTGGTGGTGCGGGTGATCATGGCCTCGTTGATTCCGATCTCCGTGGGGATGTCGTAGCGGAACTCCCCGTTCTCGTAGACGGCGGAGCAGCCCAGGAAGGTCTTGTCCGCCGTGATGTTCAACAGGTTGCGCATGACGTAGTCGCCAATCATGATGTGGCTGCGCACCTCGCCGCCGGTCAGGGTCACGTTCACGCCCTTGGGGAACTGCTTCCCAACGGCCCAGCCGTTGTTGGTCATGACAGAGACGTGCTGCCGCTCCACATATTCCAGCATATTCAGCGCCGTGCGGCTGCCGTTAATGAACAGATGGTCCCCGTCCTCCACGAACTGGGCCGCGTACTTGGAGATCAGGTCCCGATACATGGAGATCTCCTCTTCCCGGGTCATCACATGGCGCTGGTTGACCACAGTGGCGCCGCCGTAGAAGCGGCTGATGAGCTTCTGCTCCTCCAAATGTTGCAGGTCCCGACGGACGGTCATCAGGGAAATGTCGAACGTCTTTGCCAGATCCTCCACATTGACCTCGCCCTGTTCCCGGATCATCTGGAGGATGCGGTTCTGCCGCTCGTCCACGGACTTGCGATCTCGTTTCATGTTCTCAGCTCCTTCTCTCAATCTCTCCGTCGGCGGCCAGGAGGCCGGGCAGCTGGCGCAGGGTGGTGACAAACGGCTCTGCCGTTTCCTCCGCCGCGCCCTGGGGCCGATACCACAGGGCGTACAGCCCCGCCGCCTGTGCGCCGTGTACGTCTTTTTCCAGATTGTCCCCCACGAAAAGGCACTCCGCCGGGCGGACGCCCGCCTTTTCCACGCAGCGGGCGAACAGGGCCGGAGCGGGCTTCTCCGCCTGGGCCTCCTCGCTGGAGACCAGAAAGTCGATATAGGGCAGCAGACCCAGCCGCTCCAGCTTGATAAACTGCATTCGGGCGGTCATATCTGTCCCCACGCCGATTTTCAGCCCTTGTGCTTTCAGCTGCCGCACTGTCTCCGCCGCCCCGGGAGATGGCTCCATCGCGTCCAGGAGGGTGTTCCAATACAGGTCGGACATCCGCAGGGCGTGGCCGAGGGGCTTGCCCAGCCGCTCCAGAATGTTCTGGTAGCGGATGAGCCGGTTGTGGATGGCGGCGCAGCTGCCCATGCGCCCCTTCAGCTCCTGGTTCATCTCCCTGTGGAGCCGCCGGAGCTCGTCGGGAGCGACGCCCAGCTCCCGCTGCGCGTAGTCTAGCAACGCGCCAAAGGCGACCTGGTGGGCGGTGTCAAAGCTATACAGCGTGTTATCAATATCGAAAATGATTACTTTTATCATAATAACACAGTCCGTCCTTTTTCGCAAGAAGGTTTCTCGCTGCCATATCTGTTTTTGCGAAATGTTCTCCGTTTTTGAAAAAGGTTCTGAGCGCACTGCTGCACCCAGAACCTTTTTGGTTTTATGCTTTACTGTCCGTGACCGGCGGGGAACCGCCAATCACGGCACTGGTGAATCAGTCCAGCAGATCCCGCTCTTTCAGAGCCTTCTCGATCTCCACGTTGGACATGACGTTGCGCAGAGGAATGACGGTGACGCCCTTCTTCTCGGCATCGGCGAAGGTCTTTGCGAAGTTGCGGGCGCAGAAAACCACGTCGTAGTTCATCGCGGCGGTCTTGCCATCGGAGACGGCGCAGTGGTGCAGGTCGGCGGGCTTGATCTTGTACTTGTCCATGACCTTCTGCACGGCCATCTTCATCATCAGGGAGGAACCGGCGCCGTTGGCGCAGCAGACCATCAGTTTCTTGTTGTCCAGTTTTGCCATGATAAAAAACTCCTTTATAAATAGATAGATATATTACGCCGGGTTTTGCCCGGACAGGGACGGGACGGGGACTTGCTCTCGGGAAAGCTCCCCCTACGGCGTCTGGCCCGTCGGCCAAACGCCGCGTTTATAAGGAGCTTTCCAGATGGAAACCGGGAACAAGCACTTGGATGGAGGGAGGTTATACAGGAAAGGAGGGGGAAACAACCGCCTGCTTCCGGTCACTTTCTGGCAGCCTTTTTCGCTTCTACGTGCTCCAGATAGGCGTCGTAGTCCTCGGTGATGAGGAAGTAGCCCTCGGGGTCCATGCGGTACTCGATCTGCGGGATGGCCAGCAGGATGATAACCACCAGCGCCACGCCGATGTAGCCCAGGTATCTCATCAGGAAGGTGAACACAGGCCAGACGGTATCCCAGTCGAACATACCCAGGTATCCGCCGTAGTCAGCCAGACCGCACCAACCGGCGATGATGGCTGCGCCAAAGACCTCAACAAGTCCGGCGATGAAGGGGATGATGAGGCAGGCCTTCAAGCCGCCCTTGTCGTTGGCGACCAGACCCATGGTGGCGTTGTCGAAGAACACGGGCACGAAACCACAAATAATAATAACAGGGGAACCGGCGAAAATCAAGACCAGGATAGCGATGATCTGGCCCACCAGACCGGCCAGGAAGCCGAAGGTGACAGCGTTGGCGTCGCCGAAACCGAAGCAGACCGCGCAGTCCACACCGGGGACGGAGGAGGGCAGCAACTTGTCCGCGATGCCCTGGAAGGAAGCGGTCAGCTCAGTAACGAAGGTACGGACGCCCAGCTGGAGGATGGCCAGGTAGACGGCGAAGTTCAGGGAGGTGTCGAAGCAGTACCACACGAAGTTGGTGCTCTCTTCGATATCGCCGGTGCCGACGAAGTAGGGCTTGCCGATGATGGCCATGATGGCGCCGAAGAAGACGGTCATCAGGATGGCGGTACAAACCATGTTCTCGTTGAAGATGGAGAAGAAACCGGGCATTTCCAGCTCACCGACCTTCTTGATCTCGCGCTCTTCATGCTTGCCGCCGTCCTTGCCGAAGAACTTATCGGCCAGGAACGCGCTCAGGCGGATGCCGAACATCTGCTGGTGAGCGATGGCGAAGCCAGCGCCCCCGGACAGCTCCTGCATGGGCTTGATGGTCAGGTTGGCACCGACAGCCCAGTAAGCGCCCAGGACGACGGACATGACGATGAGCAGCGCGGTGTTGTTGTCCAGCAGGCCGGGCAGGGCGAACATGATCAGCCAGTAAGCGGTGGCAGCCTGCTGCACCTGGACGTGACCGGTGGTGAACAGCGCGCGGCACTTGGTGATTTTATTGAAGCGGACCAAAAGGATGTTGACGATAAATGCGATGAGCAGCAGGGTCATCGCCTGGGAGAAGCCCTTGCCAAAGACCTCCTCCACACCGGCGGTGACGGCGTTCTGACCATAGTAGGGGTCAATGACGGCGGCGGTCAGATTGAAGCGGTCCTTCAAACCGGCCAGGATGGGACGGAAGGTGCTGGTCAGACCGGAGGAACCGGCGTTCAGGATCAGCATACCGATGATGGCTTTCAGGGTGCCGCCCAGGGTGTCGTACCAGGGCTTGCCCATCAGGCAGTAGCCCAGCAAGGTCAGGAAACCGACCATGTAGGGGGCCTTCTGCAACACGTAGGTGGCAAAGAAGGTCCAAATCGCGCTCAGGACATTAAGAACGATCATGACTTATCCTCTCTTTCAAATTTAAAGGGTTCGATGTACATTTTACATCTCTTCGCAGGGATACTTGGCTTCGGCGGCCAGGATGTCCTCGGGGGTGTTGGCCTCCATCAGGGCGTCCAGCAGCTCCTCGTTGGTGAACACGCCCATCAGCTGCTGGATGTTGTTCAGGTGCTCGTCGGGGTTGCAGGCGGCCAGGGTGAAGAACAGCTTGGCTTCCTTCTTCTCGCCGTCCTCGTCCTCGCCGAAGTCCACGACCTGCTTGGACACCATGAAGCCGATGCCGGTTTTGTGGACACCGGCGGCGTTCTCCTGGGAGTGGGGCATGGCCACGTAGTGGTCAAAGACCACGTAGGGGCCGTACTTGGTGATGCAGTCCACGATCTGCTGATAGTAGTCGGCGTCCACGCTGCCGTCGGCGACCAGGGACTCGGTGCTCAGGCGGACCGCCTCCTGCCAGGTGACAGGCTCGTCGATGAACTTGTAGTGCTTCTTCTCAACGATCGTCTGTAAAACAGTGGCCATAGTAACTGTCTCCTTTCCCCATTACAGGCAGGAACGATAGGGGATGTTCTGGGGCGCCTCGAAGCAGTCCTCGAAGCCGCGGCGATGGTGGTAATAGATCTTGTCCTTATCCTGGGGATAGACGTACTTGCCGCCCACCTGCCAGAAGAAGGGATGGAACTTGTACTCGTTGCGGTCCTTCTTGAAGTCGTAGAGCAGCTTGATCTCCTCGCAGTCGGCCTGGAAGTTGGTCCACACATCCCAGTGGATGGGAATGACCACCTTGCACTGGAGGTTCTCGGCCATACGCAGCACGTCGATGGAGGTCATCTTGTCCTGCATACCGATGGGGTTCTCGCCGAAGGAGCCGAAGGCCACGTCGATGTCGTAGTCCTTGCCGTGCTTGGCGAAGTAGATGGAGAAGTGGGAGTCGCCGGAGTGATAGATGTTGCCGCCGGGGGTCTTGACCAGGTAGTTGACGGCCTTGTCGTCCATATCGGTGGGGCAGACGCCGGTCAGCTCCTCCCGGTCGGGGCCGGTGGAATCGGTGGTGACGATGCAGGTGCGGTCAAAGCTGTCCAGGGCGATGATCTCGATGTCCTTAATCTTGATGCTGTCGCCGGGCTTGACGGTGATGCAACGGTCTGCCGGGACACCCCATTTGATCCAGGTCTCCACGGACTTCTTGGGGCCGATGAAGGGGACGGGGATCACGTTGCCCTTGTCGTCGGTGGTGGTCATGCCGCTCTGGAGCACATGGGCGGCCCACTCGGCGGACATATGGTCCTGATGGTAGTGGGTGGCCAGAACGGCGTCCACCTGCTTGAAGGCGAAGGGGTCGATGACGAAGGGGACGTTGCGCAGGTTGGGCTGCATGGCGCGGCCGCCGCACATGTTGGCCATCTGGTGGCCCACCTTCATCTTGCCGTCGCCGTGGGTGCGCTTGCCGTTGCCGCACCACAGGTCGATGCTGATGTTGGCGCCGCCGGGGGTCTTGAACCAGATGCCGGTGCAGCCAAGCCACCACATGGCCACGTTACCCGGCTGGACGACTTCGTTCTCGATGTCCTCCACCAGCCAGGTCCCCCACTCGGGGAAGGTGCTCATGATCCATTTTTCGCGGGACATTTCAGATACTTTGCTCATAATGCTCCTCCTTTTGATGCGAACAGATGACGAATATATGTTTTTGCTTCCGTGAATCAAACTATAACGTAAAATCGCTCAAATTGCAAGTGTTTTATGGTTCAAATTTTTTGAATCTCAGCACCAAAATGGACTTTTGAGGCCGAGATTCAGGAATTTGACGAAAACATTTTTACAAATTAGAATAAAAATAAGACCATATAACGTCTAATTTCTAACTTTTATATGTTTTATTTTTGATTTAAGCTGTTCTGCGTTTGGCAAAACGACGAAATTTTATGACGCCATTTTCAAGAAAGAAATGAGAAAAAACGAAAAAAGCCCTTGAAATTGCAAATATGACCGTATATAATACAAATAGCTGGCGCAGAAAATCCGTCGCTTTTTGTGTTCGTTTTAACGTTCGTTTAATTGTTCGATTTTATGTGCGCTTTTCGTTAAAATGACCAAAACCGATTAAAACCCCGGTTTCTCCGGCTTTTCTGCAACTTTAAACCGCAATAATGTCACTTTTACCGGCCCAAACATCAGGACAAAATGACGAGAAGGAAGGATGACCGCTTATGAAACCATACGCTATCGGACTGTACGAGAAGGCCATGCCCAAGACCATGGACTGGCGCGCCAAGCTGGAGTGCGCCAAAGAGTGCGGCTACGATTTCGTCGAGATCAGCATCGACGAGACCGACGACAAGCTGGCCCGGCTGGAGTGGACCGCCCAGGAGCGGCTGGACCTGGTCAGGACCATGTACGAAGTGGGCATTCCCATCCGCAGCATGTGCCTCTCCGGCCATCGGAAGTACCCCTTCGGCTCCGCCGACCCCGCTGTCCGGGCCAGGAGCATGGACATCATGGAGAAGGCCATCCAGCTGGCCGACGACCTGGGCATCCGCACCATCCAGCTGGCCGGTTACGACGTCTATTATGAGGAAGGCACCGCCGAAAGCGAGCGGCTGTTCCGGGAGAACCTGGCCAAAGCCACGCTGATGGCCTCCGCCAAGGGCATCCTGCTGGGCTTCGAGACCATGGAGACCCCGTTCATGAACACCACTGAGAAGGCCATGAAGTACGTCAACCTTATCGACAACCCCTATCTGGGTGTCTACCCCGACTCCGGCAACCTGACCAACGCCGCCAAAACCTACGGGACCAGCGTGCTGGACGACCTGGAGACCGGCCGGGACCACATCGTGGCCCTGCACCTCAAAGAGACGGTCCCCGGCAAGTTCCGGGAGATCCCCTTCCTGACCGGTCATGTGGATTTCGAGGCGGTCATCGCCAAGGCGTGGAGCATGGGCATCCGCCGCTACGTCACCGAGATGTGGGACGTGGGCAGCCCCGCCTGGAAGGACGACATCAAGTTCGCCTGCTCCAGCATGAGCGCCATCCTGGATAAACAATCCTAATAAACAATCCTGACGGTATGTAATTAGTTATATTGGCTTTCCCTTTTATTCAGTTATGTGCTGAAACCCCTCCGCCACCGCCTAAAGGCGGCGGCCCTCCTCCCCTTTCAGGGGAGGCAAGAGGGGTGGTCAATCTCCGAACAGTAATTCTCCATAGGAAACTTGTACTTTTCTGAGCAAAAGGGGCAACCATATTCATTTTAGCACTTTGTTTCTTGCTTGCAGCACCTGGCTAACAGCTAACAGCTTCATCATTACAGGAGGTACATTATGAAGGTCGAGAAAAAAGTCATTGCCAACCTGACCAAATGCTACGCCACCACCCGCCTGAACTACCACGGCAAGCCCTGCTTCCTGGTGGCCGCCGAAAAGCAGGACCCCTGCTATCTGTTCTCTGAGGACGGCACTAAACTGGAGACCGTCTGGGAAGGCCCTGGCGGCGTCATGACCATGCTCCAGGTTCCCGGCTCCGACGGACAGTTCCTGTCCACCCGCAAGTTCTACGGTCCCAACGACGGCGCGGACGCCAGCATCGTCATCGCCACTCCCAAGGCGGAGAACGACTGGGAGATCCGCACCCTGCTCCACATTCCCTTTGTCCATCGGTTCGGCATCCTGAACCGGGGCGGCGTCAACTACCTCATTGCCTGCTGCCTGAAATCCGGCCATGAGTACAAGAACGACTTCCGCTTCCCCGGTGAGGTCTACGGCGCGGTGCTGCCCAAGGACCTCTCCGCCTTTAACGACGACAACCAGCTGGAGATGACCCTGCTCCAGGACGATATGTTGAAGAACCACGGCTTCTGCGTGTTCCAGCACGGCGGTCACGACGCGGCGCTGGTTGGCTGCGAGGAAGGCACCTTTATCTTCGATCCCCCCATGGTCCCCGGCGGCGACTGGGTCATTACCAAGGTGTTGGACATCCCCACCAGCGACTCCGTGCTGGTGGATTTCGACGGCGACGGCAAGCCGGAGCTGGGCGTTATCAGCGGTTTCCACGGCAACAGCCTGACCATCTACCACCTGAATGAGCACGACCACTACATCCCCCAGTGGAAATATCCCGCGCCGGAGGCCGACACCGAAATGCTCCACGCCACCTGGGCCGACACCATTCTGGGCAAGCCCACCTGGATCGTCGGCTGGCGCAAGGGCACCAAGGACACCATTGCCATCACCTGGGACGCCGAGGCCGGCACCTATAAGACCGAGTTCATCGACCGCAACACCGGCTGCGCCAACGCCATGCACTTTGTCAACTCCGCGGGGCAGGACGTGATCGTCGGTACCAACCGGGAGATCAACGAGGTGGCTCTGTACACGGTCACGGAGTGAGACGGACAATTCTCTTGCGCTGTCCCGGATTTGTGCCCTTGATTTGTCCGATTTTTCCATGGCTTGTTCCAAATTGGTCTTGTGGCAACCTCTAAAAATGCGGACATTTCAAAAGTAGCTGTTGATTTAAGAGCGGCATTTTGTTAAACTACAAATAGGAGCAAAGGGGGCGTTGGGGCGCTCCCGTTACCGAACGATTGACAGGAGGAGTAAATTTATGCTGGAAGAATTGAAAGTCCAAGTTTACGAAGCCAACATGGAGCTGCCCAGGCGCAACCTGGTCACCTATACCTGGGGCAACGTCAGCGGCATCGACCGGGAGAAGGGCCTGTTTGTCATCAAGCCCTCCGGCGTGGAGTATGACGAGCTGAAGCCGGAGGACCTGGTGGTCATGGACCTCCAGGGCAACAAGGTGGAGGGCGAGATGAACCCCTCCTCCGACACCAAGACCCACCTGATCCTCTACAATGCCTTCCCGGAGATCGGCGGCATTGTCCACACCCACAGCCCCCACGCCGTGGCCTGGGCACAGGCCGGCCGGGACATCCCCGCCTACGGCACCACCCACGCCGACTACTTCTACGGCCCCATCCCCTGCGCCCGGAACCTGACCCCCGAGGAGATCGAGGAGGACTACGAAACCAACACCGGCAACGTCATTGTGGAGACCTTCCGCGCCCGCAACATCAACCCAGCCTATGTCCCGGCGGTCATCTGCCGCAACCACGGCCCCTTCACCTGGGGCAAGGACGCCGCCCAGGCCGTCTATCACTCCGTGGTGCTGGAGGAAGTGGCCAAGATGAGTATGTTCACTGAGATGATCAACCCCAAGGTGGGTCCCGCCCCTCAGTGCATCCAGGACAAGCACTTTATGCGTAAGCATGGCCCCAACGCCTATTACGGCCAGGCTAAGAAATAAGGAGGTTCACCCAACATGACTTCTGCTGAAAAGAAAGCCCTGAAGCTGACTGCCGTCAGCGTGCGGGAAGGTGTTCTCACCAGCACCCACGGCGCCAAGGCCGGTCACCCCGGCGGCAGCCTCTCCGCCGCCGATATGTTCACCTATCTGTATTTCAAGGAAATGCGCATCGACCCCAAGGACCCCAAGAACCCGGACCGGGACCGCTTCGTCCTCTCCAAGGGTCACACCGCCCCCGGCCTGTATAGCGCGCTGGCGCTGCGGGGCTACTTCCCCGTGGAGGACCTGCCCACCCTGCGGCACATCGACTCCTACCTCCAGGGCCACCCCAACATGAACACCGTCCCCGGCGTGGATATGTCCACCGGCTCTCTGGGCCAGGGCCTCTCCGCCGCCGCGGGCATGGCCAAGGGCGCTAAGTACCTGGGCAAGGACATCAACGTCTATTCCCTGCTGGGTGACGGCGAGCTGGCCGAGGGCCAGATCTGGGAGGCTACCATGTTTGCCGCCCACTATAAGCTGGACAACCTGTGCATCATCGTGGACCTGAACGGGCTGCAAATCGACGGCCGCACCTGCGACGTTATGAACACCGCCCCCGTGGACGAGAAGTTCGCCTCCTTCGGCTGCGATGTGGTGCAGATCAACGGCCACTGCTTCGATGACATCGAGCGCGCCTTTGAACAGTTCCACGCCAACAAGGGTTCCGGCAAGCCCACCGCGATCCTGATGAAGACCACCAAGGGCAAGGGCGTCTCCTATATGGAGGACAAGGCCGGCTGGCACGGCAAGGCCCCCAACGACGCAGAGTACGCACAGGGCATGGCCGAACTGGAGGCCGCCCGCAAGGAAATCGAGGAGGCGTAAATCATGGCTGAAATCAAGAAAGTCGCTACCCGTGACAGCTACGGCAACGCCCTGAAAGAGCTGGGCGCTACCGCTGAGAACCTGGTCGTGCTGGACGCCGACCTGGCCGGTGCTACCAAGACCGGTATCTTCCAGAAAGCCTATCCCGACCGCCATTTTGACTGTGGCATTGCCGAGGCCAACATGATCGACGTGGCCGCGGGCCTGTCCACCATGGGTCTGGTCCCCTTTGCCTCCACCTTCGCCATGTTCGCCGCCGGCCGGGCCTATGAGCAGGTTCGCAACACCATCGGCTATCCCCACCTGAACGCGAAGATCGGCGCCACCCACGGCGGCATCTCCGTGGGCGAGGACGGTGCGTCCCACCAGTGCTGCGAGGACTTTGCCCTCATGCGCACCATCCCCGGCATGACCGTTATGTGCCCCTCCGACGACGTGGAGGCCCGCGCCATGGTCAAGGCTGCCTATGAGATGACCGGCCCCGTCTATATGCGCTTTGGCCGCGCTGCCACCCCCGTGTTCCACGAGGAAGGCTACGAGTTCCAGATCGGCAAGGCCGAAGTCCTCCAGGACGGCACCGACGTAGCCATCATCGCCACCGGCATCATGGTCCCCGAGGCCATCGAGGCTGGCAAGGCCCTGGCTGCCGAGGGCATTTCCGCCCGGGTCATCAACATGGCCACCATCAAGCCCCTGGATGAGGCCTGTGTGCTGGCCGCCGCCAAGGAGTGCGGCAAGATCGTCGCCGTCGAGGAGCACAGCATCATCGGCGGCCTGGGCGAGGCCGTGTGCGGCGTGCTCTCTGAGCAGTGCCCCACCCCCGTCAAGCGCATCGGCGTCAACGACGAGTTCGGTCACTCCGGCCCCGCCGCCGCTCTGCTGAAAGCCTTCGGCCTCTGCGCGGACAGCATCGTGGCTCAGGCCAAGGCCATGCTGGGCAAATAATCTCCCGTAATATTCAACCATCCCCCTCCGCCGTCTCCGGGGAGGGGGATATTTTTCAAAAGAGGAGGAGGCTCCCCATGACAAAAGTTAGCCCTTCCGTCCTGTCGGCGGACTTCGCCCGGCTGGGCGCGGACTGCAAAGAGGTGCTGGACGCCGGTGCGGACATGATCCACTTCGACGTGATGGACGGCCACTTCGTGGACAACCTGAGTTTCGGCCTGCCGGTGCTGGAGGGCCTGCGGAAGGCCCTGCCCGACGCCTATTTTGACGTACATCTGATGATCACCAACCCTCTGGCCTATGTCAAGGAGTTCGTGGATGCAGGAGCCAACTGCATCACCTTCCACATCGAGGCCAGCGACAACATCCGGGCCACCATTGCCGCGGTCCGGGCGTTTGGCTGCGGGGTGGGGCTGGCCATCAACCCCAACACCCCTGCCGAGACGGTGTTCCCCTACCTGGACGGCCTCTCCCTGGTGCTGGTGATGGGCGTGACCCCGGGCCACGGCGGGCAGCCCTTCCAGACCAGCGCGCTGGACAAGCTGCGCAAGCTCCGGGCAGAGTGCCAGCGCCGGGGCCTGAACCCCATCCTCTCTGTGGACGGCGGCGTCAAAGCCGACACCACCGGCCCCCAGTGCGTGGAGGCCGGGGCCACCATGCTGGTGGCTGGCAGCGCAGTTTTTTGCGCAGAGGACAAGGCGGCGGCAGTACAGGCGTTCAAGGCGCTGTAAATAGCTTAAATAGGTGCAAAAAGACTCCCTCTGCGGTGTTGGGCCGCAGAGGGAGTTTGTCGTCAAAAGGTGCAGACAAAACGGGACAATGGCAGCGCCGCCGCCCCGCTCTGTCTGCTGGAAAGGAAGGTCAGACCTTACGGACTGGCTTGGGGAATGGGCAAAGCCCCTCGTTATCTCTGGACGCGGCCGGAGCCGTCGCCGCCGGAGAGCTTCTCCACCTCGGAGACGGTAACACGGTTGTAGTCACCCTCGACGGAGTGCTTCAAGGCGGAAGCCGCTACAGCGAACTCCACGGCGTCCTGGGTGGACTTGCCGTTCATCAGAGCGTAAATCAGGCCGCCGCCGAAGCTGTCGCCGCCGCCCACGCGGTCGGTGATGCGCAGGTGATACTCCTTGGAGAAGCAGTAGTCGGTGCCGTCATAGAGCATGGCAGCCCAGTCGTTGTCGCTGGCGGAGATGGAGGTACGCAGGGTGATGGCGACCTTTTCGAAGCCAAACTTGTCGGCCAGTTGCTTGGCCACGGACTTGTAGCCCTCTTTGTTCAGCTTGCCGCCGTAGATGTCGGTGTTCTCGGCCTCGATGCCGAACACGCCCTTGGCGTCCTCCTCGTTGGAGATGCAGACGTCCACATACTGGCACAGGTCGGTCATGGCCGCCCGGGCCTCGGCGCGGGTCCACAGCTTGCCGCGGTAGTTCAGGTCGCAGGAGATCTTGACGCCGTGGGCCTTGGCGGCCTTGCAGGCGTCCCGGCAGATCTCCACCACGTTGGGGCCGAGGGCCGGAGTGATGCCGGTGAAGTGGAACCACTCAGCGCCGTCGAAAATCTTGTCCCAGTCGAAGTCGGAGGGAGCGGCTTCCTGGATGGCGGAGTGGGCGCGGTCATAGATGCACACGGAGCCGCGCTGGGAAGCGCCCTTCTCCAGGTAGTAGATGCCCACGCGGTCGCCGCCCCGGACGATGTCGCTGGTGTCCACGCCGAAGTAGCGCAGAGAGTTGACAGCGGCCTGGCCGATGGCGTGGGTGGGCAGCTTGGTGACAAAGGAAACGTCCATGCCATAGTTGGCCAGGGAGACGGCCACGTTGGCCTCGCCGCCGCCGAAGGTGGCCTGCATCTGGTCGTTCTGGAAGAAGCGGTAATACCCGTTGGGGGCGAGGCGCAGCATAATTTCGCCAAATGTTACAATTTTCGCCATGTATACAGTCTCCTAACTTGTTTTAACGCTATAATTTGCTTATTTGCCCACCAGGTGGACGGCGAAGCCCAAAATCTCCTCTGAGAGGTAGATCGCGTTGAGCACGCCGTCCTTCCGGTACTTGGCAGTGGAGGGGTCGAAGGTGAAGCCTCGGGCTTCCAGCTCGGCCTTGGCGGCGGGAACGTCCGATGTGCCGATGGCGATGTGGCCGTGGGTGCCCTTGTACGGCTCCTTCATGGTTTCGATGACCCCACCGGCGAAGAAGGAACTGTTGCCCTCCTCCACCTTCAAGCCAAAGAGCAGCTCAAACATCTCGGCGGCCTGTTTGGCCTCCTCCCGGTTGGCGGCGTTCAGGCCCACATGGGCCAGAGTGTAATCAGCCATTGCGGACTTCCTTCACGATGTCCCGGGACTGAACGCACAGAGCGGTGATCTCGTCCCACTTCTGGTTCTCGATCAGGTCGGCGGTGACCATATAGGAGCCGCCGCAGGCCGCGATGACCGGGCTCTTCAGGTACTCGGCCAGGTTCTTCAGGGAGATGCCGCCGGTGGGCATGACCTTGAACATGGGGAAGGGGGCGCTCATGGACTTGATTTTAGCCAGGCCGCCGGACTGCTCCGCGGGGAAGAACTTGATCAGCTCCAGGCCGAATTTCAACGCCGCATGGTAGTCGGTGGGGGTGGTGCAGCCGGGATAGATGGGAATGTCCTTGGACTGGGCATAGGCCACCAGCTCGGCATCGAAGCCGGGGGTAACGATGAACTGACCGCCAGCGGCGATGGTGGCGTCGATTTGGTCGGTGTTGGTGACGGTGCCCGCGCCCACGATCATGTCGGGGCAGGCTTCCTTCATCAGGGCGATGGCCTTGTCCGCACCGGCCGCACGGAAGGTGACCTCGGCCACCGGCACGTCGCCAGCGCAGAGGGCCTTGGCCAGAGGAGCGGCATCCCGCTCGGGGTTGGTGAGCTTAATGACGGGAACAACGCCAATTTTGGAGATGGCTTCATTCAATGCGTTCATACAAATTGGCTCCTTTATTAAAATACGCAGGGCGGCGCCGCATGACTCGGAAAACGAATCGTGCGGTGTTGCCTTAAATGATTTGTTCGGCCTGGGCTGCGGCGGCGATGTCCTCCACCACAGGGGCCTCCGGGTAGTCGGTCAAAACGGGCATGGGCAGGCTCTGCATATACTGGTGCATGGCTTCGGCCACCTTCTTGCCATTGGCCACAGCCTCCACCACAGTCCGCGCGCCGTTCACCGCGTCGCCCGCCGCGAACACGCCGGGGCGGCTGGTGTGGCCGTCGGTGTCCGCCGTCAACAGACCCCGCTGGGTGTCGATGCCCTTGGTGCTGGCAATCAGGTTGCTCTCGGCCCCCTGGCTGACCGCGATGATGACGAAGTCGCAGGGGTACAGCTTCTCGGTGCCGGGGATGGATTCGGTCTTGCCGTCCTCGGTGACGTTGCTGTCCGACAGGATGACGCCGCCGTCCTGAATCTCCAGGGTGCATTTGTTCATCAGGAAGTCCACGCCCTCCAGCTTGGCGTAGCTGGACTCGTACTGGCTGGCGGTGAGCTCATCCGTCCGGTTGACGCAGGTGACGTACCGCACGCCCTTGCGCACGGCGGTGCGTGCGCAGTCCATGGCGGAGTTGCCCGTGCCGATGATCATCACCCGTTCCACCAGGCGGAAGGCGTCGGGGTTGGCCAGGTAGTTGATGGCGTAGCTGACGTTGCCCAGGCTCTCACCCCGGACGTGGAGCTTGTTGGGTTTCCACAGGCCGGAGCCGACGAAAATGCTCTGGTAGCCGTCCCGGAACAGGTCGTCGATGGTCAGGGCGCTGCCGATGTAGGTGTTGGGCCGGAACTGGATGCCCTTCAGCTCCAGATGGCGGTAGGCGATGTCGTCCAGCACGTCATCGGGCAGACGGAATTCCGGGATACCGTAGCGCAAAACGCCGCCGATTTTGTCCTTGCTGTCGAAGATGGTCATCTGGTAGCCGTAGCGGGCCAGGATAATGGCGATGGTCAGCCCGGCGGGACCCGCCCCAATGACCGCCGCGCGGCGGCCGTTGGAGGGGACGGGACCCTTGACCATTTTGTTGGCATAGGTGGTGGAAATATAGTTCTCAATGATGGAAAAGTGGACCGGCGCTCCCTTGATGCCCCGGACACAATGGCCTTCGCACTGTCCCTCGTGGTTGCACACCAGGCTGCAAACGGTGGTCAGCGGATTGTTCTCAAACAGCATCCATCCTGCCTCGTCCAGCTTGCCCGCCTTGAGCAGGCGAATCACCTCGGGAATGTTGGTATGGATAGGACATCCAGCCTGGCAGCGTGGGTTTTTACAGCCCAGGCAACGGTTGGCCTCTTCCATTACGTGCAAAGCCATTTAAAATCACACTCCGGAGTAAGCAGAGAAGCCCGCGTCGATGGGAAGGATGACGCCGGTGATGGCGCTGGCCGCCTTGTCGTCGCACAGGAAGAACACGCCGCCCAGCAGCTCTTCGCTCTCCACGAAGCGGCCGGTGGGAGTCCCGGCCAGGATTTTGCCGGAGCGGGCGGTGGGGGTGCCGTCCTCATTGAACAGCAGAGCGCGGTTCTGGTTGGAGACCAGGAAGCCGGGGGCGATGGCGTTGCAGCGGATGCCGGTGCCGGCGAAGTGGGTGGCCAGCCACTGGGTGAAGTTGGAGACAGCGGCCTTCGCGCCGGAGTAGGCGGGGATCTTGGTCAGCGGGGTGTAGGCGTTCATGGAGGAGATGTTCAGGATGCAGCCGGACTTGCGCTCCACCATGTCCTTGGCGAAAGCCTGGGTGGGCAGCAGGGTGCCCTGGAAGTTCAGCTTGAACACGAAGTCCACGCCGCCCTGGTCCAGGTCGAAGAAGGTCTTCTGGCCCTCTTTGGCCTCATGCTGATACTCGTTGTCGGTCTGCGCACGGGCGTTGTTGCCGCCTGCGCCGTTGACCAGGATGTCGCAGGGACCCAGGTCGGCCAGAACCTGCTGATGAACGCTCTCCAACACCTCGGCGTCCAGCACGTTGGCCTTGTAGCCCTCGCAGATGAAGCCCTCGGCCTTGCACTCGTCGGCCAGCTTCTTGACCGCGTCCTCGTTCAGGTCCAGAGCGGCGACCTTGGCGCCAGCCTGGGCGAACGCGCGGGCCATGGTGCCGCACAGCACGCCGCCCGCGCCGGTGACGACGACGACTTTACCGGAAAAATCAACATTATAAGGCAGATCCATCATGATAGTTAAGCTCCTTTTCGTGATAAAAATATTTTTTCACCGGGGCGGCGGACTGCCGCCCCGTTTTGTGACAAATAGATGTACTTATTCCTCGATGACGCCGCCGTTGGCCTCGATCAGGCCGTTGAGGTAGGCGCTGCCCAGGGCGCGGTCATACAGGCCATAGCCGGGCTTGCCGGTCTCGCCCCAAATCATGCGGCCGTGGTCAGGACGGAAGTATCCGTCGAACCCGGTCTCCACCAGGGCCTTGACAATGGCGTTCATGTCCAGGCTGCCCTTCTGGGACAGGTGGCCGGACTCCTCGAAGGAGGTGTCGGGCAGGATCTTGACGTTGCGCAGGTGCATAAAGCCGATACGGCCCATGGCGGAATACTTGCGCACCATGGCGGGGATGTCGTTCTTGGGGGAGCAGCCCAGGGAGCCGGTGCAGAGGCACAGGGAGTTGGCGGGGCTGTCCACCAGGGCCAGAAACCGGTCCAGGTTCTCCTCGCAGGTGATGATGCGGGGCAGGCCGAAAATGGGGTAGGGGGGATCGTCGGGATGAATGGCCATAACTACGCCGCACTCCTCCGCCACGGGGATGACCCGCTTGAGGAAGTACTCCAGGTTGGCCCACAGGCCCTCCTCGCCGATCTCGCCGTAGGCGGTGATCAGGTCGCGGACTTCCTCCTGGGTGTAGCTGGAGTCCCAGCCGGGCAGGTGGATGTCGTCCTTCAGGGGGTCCAGGCCCCGCATCTGGTCCCAATACATGACCAGGCTGGTGGAGCCGTCGGGGGCTTCCTTATCCAGCTGGGTGCGGGTCCAGTCAAAGACGGGCATGAAGTTGTAGGTCACGCACTTGATGCCGTACTTGGCGCAGCGGCGGATGGATTCGCAGTAGTTCTCAATCATCTGGTCCCGCTCGGGGCGGCCCAGCTTGATCTCCTCGGGGACCGGGATAGACTCCACCACGTCGAACACCAGGCCCTTGGCGGCGCACTCGTCCACCATTTTCTTGATGCTTTCCTCCGGCCAGACCTCACCGGGTTTGACGTCATAGACGGCGGAGACGATGGAGCGCATACCGGGGATCTGGCGGATCTCGTCCAGCGTGACCGGGTCGCTGTCACCGTACCAACGGAAAGAGCTTTTCATAGTCTGATTCCTCCTCACCTAAGTTTTAGAATTAGAATTGCATAAGTTGCTTCAAAATTAGAATAGTACAGATTCCTCCCTTTGTCAAGTTTCATCAAGAAACAGGGGAAGATTTTCACCAAACATGTGAAAATTTTACACACCTGTTTTGTGCCTTTCGGCAAAAAAATTCCGCTGACCCGCCTGTTTCAAACAAAAAAAGACAGAAGCATCCAGAATCAGGGATCTCTCTGGAGGCTTCCGCAGCGTTGCTATATTATGTTCCCATATTATAATGTCTGTTGTGCCTTGGACGGGAGACCGCCCGCCCTGCCGGTCACGAGTCCTTTTTCCCCGTGTCGGCGTCGTCCAGGTCGTGTTCCCGGCTGAAATACTCCTGGTCGCCCTTCTTATTGATGTAAACGGCCTTGGTTTTGGAATAGACGATTTTTTGCTCGTGGTACAGGCCGGTGTAGCCGGAGAGCATATAGCTGACCGCCACCGCCAGGGCCAGCGGGGCCACGCCCACCCCGGCGAACAGCTCATAGCCCAGCAGGATGGAGGTCATGGGGGAGTTGGTCACGCCGCAGAACACGGAGACCATGCCCACCGCCGCGCCAAAGCTGGCCGACAGGCCCAGCAGCGGCGCGACGACACAGCCGAAGGTGGCCCCCACGAAGAAGGAGGGGACGATCTCGCCGCCCTTGAACCCCGCCCCCAGGTGACGGCGGTAAAGAGAATTTTCAGCAGGAAGGCCCAGGTGTCCGCGCTGCCGCCCAGGGCGGCGGAGATCACGCTCATGCCCGCCCCGTTGTAGTCCCGGCCAAAGACCAGCGTCAGCAAAATCACCAGGCAGCCGCCCACCAGCGCCTTTTGCCAGGGCTTGTGGAAAAAGTGGCGGTACGCCTTGCTGACGCCCCGCATGACCCGGCAGAAGATGTTGGCCAACATCCCGCACAGCGCCCCCAGCACGATGATCTGTGCCATGGAGAGCACCGTCAGGTCCGGCGCGTTAAAGACCACGAAGCTGGTGGCCTCCCCGCCGCAAAGCCCGGCCACAATGCTGGCCAGCAGCGCGGAGAGGAAGCAGGGGACGATGGCGGCGTAGTACATGACGCCAACGCTCTCCACCTCCATGGCAAAGACTGCCGCCGCCAGCGGCGTGCCGAACAGGGCGGAGAACCCCGCCGCCATGCCCGCCATGGTAGTGATGCGCCGGTCCCGGTTGTCCAGGTGGAGCAGCCGCCCAAGCCAGGCGGAGATGCCGCCGCCGATTTTGAGGGCGGCCCCCTCCCGTCCGGCGGAGCCGCCGCACAGGTGAGTCAGCACCGTGGAGATGAAAATCAGCGGCACCATGCTGATGCGCAGGACCCTGGCGTCCCGGACCGAGGCCAGCACGAACTCCGTCCCGGCGTCGTTGTCCATTTTGAACAGGTGGTACAGCCCCGCGATGGCCAGGCCCGCCACCGGCAGCAGGTAGAGCAGCCAGGGGTAAGCCATCCGGGTGGCGGTGGCCCATTCCACCGCGTGGTGGAAGGCCGCGCCTACGACGCCCACTACGACGCCCACCACGATGGAAAAGCCGCACCACTTGAAAAAAGGCCACCCACTCCCGCTCGGCGTAGACCTGGAATCTGGCCCACAGCTCCAGTATTTCAATGAGGACTTCCGTCAGTGCGTCCTTGATTTTCTCCCACATGGTTTAGCTCCATCTCTTTTCTTTTAGGAGATTTTCTTACGAGAGTATAACACGTTGGGAGGCAAAACGCCAGAGCAGAGAGGGAGATTTGGGTTATCTATTTTACTCAAATTTCGCATAGAAATCCCATTTTACAACCTACATTTTTCAATAGGCCACCCCTCTTGCCCCCCCCCCTGACAGGGGAGGAGGGCCGCCGCCTTTCGGCGGTGGCGGAGGGGTTTGAACTGGCAGCTCTCACGCTCTCTCCCCCGCCGGGGACGTGTCTGGTCGCTGAACAGTCAGCGCCAGCTCCTGTCCCTCCGCCGACACATGGAGTACGTCTCCCCGGTTCAGCTTACCGGACAGCAGCAGCTCCGCCGCCGGGTCCTCCAGGTGGGCGCGGATATACCGCCGCAGGGGGCGCACCCCCATGGTGGGGTCCTGCCCCTCCCGGGCAATCAACTCCGCCGCCCCGTCGTCGGCCTCCAGCCGGACGCCCTGGGCGGCCAGCCGCTGGCCGGACTGTTGGAGCATCAGCCGGGCGATCTCCTGCACCTCGTCCCCGGTCAGCTTTTGGAAGCAGATGATCTCGTCGATGCGGTTCAAAAACTCCGGGCGGAACAGCTTTTTCAGCGCGCACCGGACGGCGCTCTGGCGGCTCTCCTCCCCCCGACTGCCGAAGCCCAGGGGGCGTTCCTGGGCGGAAAGGGCGTCCGCCCCCGCGTTGGTGGTCATGACGATGACCGCGTTGCGGAAGTCCGCCTTCTGGCCCTGGCTGTCGGTGAGAGCGCCGTCCTCCAGGATCTGCAGCAGCAGATTCCACACCTCCGGGTGGGCCTTTTCCAGCTCGTCAAACAGAATCACCCGGTAGGGCCGCTTGCGGACGGCCTCGGTCAGCCGTCCGCCCTCCTCGTAGCCCACATAGCCGGGAGGGGAGCCGATGAGCCGGGAGGCGGACTGGGCCTCCATATACTCCGACATATCCAGCCGCAACAGCGCCTCGTCCGTGCCAAAGAGGGCCTGGGCCAGAGCGCGGCACAACTCGGTTTTGCCCACGCCGGATGGCCCCGCGAACAGGAAGGAGCCGACGGGCCGACTTTCTTCCTTTAAGCCGGAGCGGCTGCGGCGGATGCACCGGGCCACGGCGGCCACCGCCTGCTGTTGGCCCACCACCCGGCGGTGAAGGGTGTCCTCCAGGGCCAGCAGCCTGCGGCTCTCGTCCTCGGTGATAGAGGCCACGGGGATGCCCGTCCAGTCGGCCAGCACCGCGGCCACGTCCTCCCGGCGGACCGTCACCGCCTGCCGCTGGGGGGAGCGGTACCACGCCCGTCGGGCCTCCTCCATCTGGCGGCGGTAGCTCTGCTCCGCGTCCCGGAACAGGGCGGCCTTTTCGTAGTCCTGGCCCCGGATGGCATTCTCCAGGGCGGCCACCGCCTCCTGCCGCTTGTTCTCCAGGGCGCGGAGGGACTCCGGTGGCAGCTCGGCGGCGATTTTGGCCCGGGCCGCCGCCTCGTCCATCAGGTCCACCGCCTTGTCGGGCAGGTAGCGATCGGGCAGATAGCGGACGCTCAGTTCCACCGCCGCCTCGATGGCGTCGGAGTCGATGGTCAGCCGGTGGTGCGCCTCATAGCGGCTGCGCAGATTCTGCAAAATCTCTACCGCCTGCTCCCGGCTGGGCGGCTCCACCATCACCGGCTGGAACCGCCGCTCCAGCGCGGCGTCCTTACGGATATAGCGGCGGTATTCCTCCTGAGTGGTGGCCCCCAGCACCTGAATTTCTCCCCGGGACAGGGCGGGCTTGAGGATGTTGGCCGCGTCGATGGACCCCTCCGCGCTGCCTGCCCCTACGATGGTGTGAAGCTCATCCAGAAAGAGGATGACGTTGCCCACCCGCTGGACCTCCCGGATGAGCCGCTTGACCCGTTCCTCGAACTCGCCCCGGTACTTGGTGCCCGCCACGGTGGCGGACAGGTCCATGGACAGCAGCCGCTTGCCCCGCAGGGCCTCCGGCACCTCCCCGGCGGCCAGCCGCTGGGCCAGCCCCTCGGCCACCGCCGTCTTGCCCACCCCCGGCTCTCCCAGCAGAACGGGGTTGTTCTTGGTCCTGCGGCAGAGGATTTGGATGACCCGGTTCAACTCCGGTTCCCGGCCTGTTACCGGGTCCAGACGTTTTGTTTCCGCCAGCCGGGTCATGTCCCGGGCGAACTGGTCCAGCAGCTTGGACTCCCGCGCCGGTTCCCCCTCCCGGCCCTTTCGCTCCCAAAAGACCGCGCCGCCGCTCTCGCCCATAGAGGCGAAAAGGGTGCTGTACAGCGTCCGCAGTTCTACGCCGCCGCTGCTGAGGATACGGGCGGCGGCGCCCTCTCCTTCCCGGAGAATGCCCACCAGCAGGTGTTCCGTCCCCGCGCCGCCGCTCTGCATCCGGCGGCTCTCGGCGGCGGCCAGCTCGACGATTTTCCGGCACCGGGGGGTCAGCACCTGCATGGGCGCACAGCCCGCGGCCCCCACGCCCACCAGCTTCGCCACGGTCTCCCGCAGGCCGTCCGGTTCCAGCCCGGAGGCGCGGAGCAGCCGGGCGGCCCGTCCCTCCGACTCCTCCGCCAGGCCCAGCAGCAGATGTTCGCTGCCCACATAGTTGTGGCCCAGCCCTCTGGCCTCGTTCCGGGCCAGTCGCAGGGCGTTTTGGGCGCATTTGGTCAGGCCCGTCCCGGTTCCCGATTCGCAGTTCATCCTGATTCGCTCCTTGTGATTCCAGTTGGGCGGCGGGAGACCCTGTCTGCCCGCTGCCGCTGCCTGTTATTCTGTTCCCTTTTTTCCAGTTCTAAACATTGGCTCTGGCAAAGTCGTCGATTTTTCCGCCTTTCCGACCCCGAAATTTATTCGTTCTTTTTCAAAATTTGCTCTTGCTTTTTTCTGCGGGCCGTGCTATTATATACAAGTCGTCAGGAGATGACAGACATCCGGGTGTGGCGAAGTTTGGTATCGCGCTTGAATGGGGTTCAAGAGGCCTTGAGTTCGAATCTCAACACTCGGACCAGGAGAAAAGCCTGTAACGGTTTCGTTACGGGCTTTCTTTTTGCACCTTTGGCTGTTTTAAAGGGCGGAAGGGGAACCGGGTGGCTAACGCGAGGAGGACTGTCCCTCCGCTGAACCTCCTTTACGGTCTGACGCTTGGGCAAAATTCCCTTTGCCCTCCGCCCTCCGCACGGGTTCGCCGCCTCTCCGTCCAACGCTGCGCAAAAATGAAAAAAAGGTGCTTTTTAGATATTTATTTTGCATTATTTCGGTCATATTGTTTCCTTTTTTCGCTATATTCCGCTTGTTTCGTCATTTTTTCGCAATTCCCCTTGCATCGACGGCGCAAATATGATATAGTAAAGTGCAATTAAACAGTTTGCAAATTTTATGTATGCTTTTGGAAGGTAACGAGTATGACCGTTTTAGACACTTTTTCCCTGCTGGGCGGAGTGGGGCTTTTTCTCTACGGCATGACGCTGATGTCAGCCGGCCTGCGCAACGCCGCCGGCGACAGACTGAGATTGATTTTGGAAAGGGCCACCAGCAACCGGGTCATGGCGGTGCTGGTGGGTATTCTTGTCACCCTGATGATTCAAAGCTCCTCCGCCACCGATGTGATGGTCATCGGCTTCGTCAACTCCGGGCTGATGACGCTGTCCCAGGCCATCGGCGTCATCATGGGCGCCAACATCGGCACCACAATCACCGCCCAGCTGACCGCATTCAACCTGAGCGCGTACGCTCCGCTGATCCTCTTTGTGGGCGCCGTCATGTACCTGTTCTTTTCCAAGACCTTCGTCCGGGATGTGGGGTCCATCATCCTGGGCTTTGGTATGCTGTTCGTGGGCATCTCCATTATGAAAAGCGCCATCGCCCCTCTGTCGGAGTCGGAGGCGTTTATCGACCTGATGTCCAATCTGCACAACCCCTTCCTGGCGATTTTGTTCGGCGTGGCGTTCACCGCCCTGCTGCAAAGCTCCTCCTCCTCCACGGTCATCTTCCAGGCGTTCGCCGTGCAGGGGGTTTTGGACTACCAGACGGCCGTCTATCTGGTCATCGGCGCAGCGGTGGGGTCCGTCACCCCCAACCTGCTGGCCTCCCTGACCGCTAACCGCAACGGTAAGCGCACCGCCATCCTGAACCTGGTCTTTAACCTGATTCGCGCCGTCCTGCTGACCGCGCTGATCACCATCTTCCCCCAGATTTTGACGGCCATCCAGTCCCTTTCCCCCGACAACGTGGGGCGGCAGATCGCCAACACCCACACGATTTTCGCCATCATCGCCGTGGCGGTGGAGTTCTGGTTTGCCCCCATGATCGTCAAGCTGGCCCAGACCATCATCCCCGTCCTGCCGGAGGAGACCCGGAAGGCCCGGGAACAGCAGCTCATCTACATCAACCACTTCACCAGCATCCCGGCGGCGGTGGCCCTGTCCAACGCCAAGCTGGAGATCGTCCGCATGGGCCACTTCGCCCTGCAAAACCTGACCACCGCCATCAAGTGCTTCTTTGCGGACGACTATGACCGGCTCCAGGAGGTCATCGACGGGGAGGACACCGTGGACTACCTGGACCACAACATCACCATGGCCCTGGTGGAGCTGCGCTCCTACCGCCTGTCCGATAAGGACCGCACCCGCCTGACCAAGCTGCTGCTGGACGTGGCTGACATTGAGCGCATCAGCGACTACGCGGTGAATCTGACCGAGTACGCGGAAAAGCTCCGGGACCGGAAGGGGACGATCTCTCAGGAGGGGTTGGACGACTTGCAGCTGATGGCAAAGGCCACGCTGGACAGCGTCCAGTGCAGCCTGGAGGTGTTCTCTATGGACAGCTACGAGAACCTGGATCTGGTGGACGAGCTGGAGCAGAAGGTGGACCACCTCCAGGATTCCTGTACCTCCCGCCATGTGGAGCGGTTGATGAACCGCCAGTGCGAAGCTTTTGGTGGCGTCATCTATTCCGACTTCATCACCGACCTGGAACGCTGTGCCGACCACGCCTACAACGTGGCCTACTCCCTCAGCGGTCGGGACGAGGACGATGAGGAAGTGTGAACCGTCCCCGAAAATACAGGCAACAAATAAGCGCGCAAACCGCTGGCCGGACGGTCAGCGGTTTTTCTTCTGTAACATTTTAATTTCACAGCGAAAACGAGCCTCCCCGCAGAGGAGAGGCCCGTTTTATTTCTGATAGCGAATAGCTATTTCACCCCGATGGCCCGGGAGATAACGATCTTCTGGGCCTCGCTGGTGCCCTCATAGATCTCCGTGATTTTGGCGTCCCGCATCATCCGCTCGATGGGATAGGCGCGGGTGTAGCCATAGCCTCCGAACAGCTGGACGCAGGCCCGGGTCACTTCGTTGGCGGTCTCGCTGGCGAACAGCTTCGCCATGGCCGCCTCCTTGCCGAAGGGCTGACCCCCGTCCCGCAGCTCTGCGGCCCGCCACACCAGCAGCCGGGCGGCGTCCACCTTGGTTTGCAGCCCCGCCAGCACGAACTGGGTGTTCTGCATCTGGCTCAGCCGCTGGCCGAACTGGACGCGGGTGTTGACGTAGGCGATGGTCTCGTCGATGGCCCCCTGGGCGATGCCCACCGCCTGGGTGCCGATTCCGATGCGCCCGCAATCCAGCCCGGCGAGCGCCAGCTTAAAGCCCTGCCCCTCGACGCCCAGAATGTCCGCCGCGGGCACCCGGCAGTCGGTCAGCACCACCTCGCAGGTGGCGCTGGCCCGGATGCCCATTTTGTCCTCCGGCGGCCCCACGGTCAGGCCGGGGTTGTCCGCCGAGACCAGAAAGGCGGTGATGCCCCGGGTCTTTTTGCTGCGGTCGGTGCTGGCCAGGATGATATACAGCCCCGCCTGTCCCGCGTTGGTGATGAAGGTCTTGGTGCCGTTGAGGATATAGTCGTCCCCGTCCCGCACCGCCACGGTGGAGACGGTGGAGGCGTCGGTGCCCGCGTCCGGCTCGGTCAGGGCGAAGGCGCAGAGGGTGTCCCGGTTCATTTTGGGGAGCCACCGGCGCTTCTGGGCCTCGGTGCCGTAGCGGTTCAGCAGGTACATACACAGTCCCCCGTGGACCGACCAGATGACCGCCGTGGTGGCGCAGCACTTGGCCACTTCCTCCAGGGCCAGCACATAGGCCATGGTGTCGCCCCCCTGTCCGTCGTACTCCTTGGGGCAGGTGGTGCCGAACAGCCCGGTGCGGAACAGCTTCTCCACCGTCTCGGTGGGGAAACGCTCGGTTTTGTCGATCTCCGCCGCCAGGGGCTTGACCTCGTTCTGGGCGAACTCCCGGGCCATTTTCTGGATGAGCAGGTATTCCGGTTTCAGTTCAAACATGGCTCAGGACTTCTTTCTGCCGTTTTCATACTCGTAAAAGCCCCGGCCGGACTTTTTGCCCAGCCACCCGGCGTTGACGTACTGCTGGAGCAGGGGACAGGGGTGGTACTTCTCCTGGCCGTAGCCCTCGTACATGGTCTGCTGGATGGAGAGCACCGTGTCCAGCCCGATCAGGTCGGCGGTCTCAAGCGGCCCCATGGGGTGGTTCATGCCCAGGCGCATGATGGTGTCCACCGCCTCGGGGGTCCCCACGCCCTCGTAGACGCACCACACCGCCTCGTTGATGAGGGCTTGCAGCACCCGGTTGGAGACGAAGCCCGGCACGTCCCGGACCTCCACGGGGGTCTTGCCCAACTCTTTTGCCAGCAGGTGGACCTTCTGAAGGGTGTCCTTGCTGGTGGCGAGGCCGGGGATGACCTCCACCAGCTTCATCACGGGGACGGGGTTCATGAAGTGCATCCCCACCACTTTATCCGGGCGGTTGGTGAAGCTGGCCAGCTTGGTGATGGGCAGGGAGGAGGTGTTGGTGGCAAAAATGCACTCCGGCTTGCAGACCTTGTCCAGTTCCCGGAGGGCGTATTCCTTTACGTCCTGATCCTCGGCCAGGGCCTCAAAGACCATGTCGCAGTCCGCCGCGTCTTTCAGGCTGTGGGAGGGAGTGAATCCGGAGAGGGCGGCGTCCACCGACTCCTGGGTGCGACCCTTGACCACCGCCCGGGCCAGCCGCTCCGCCACCTGGCGGATGCCCTGCTCCGGGGGCGTGTGGTCCAGATTGTTCAGCAGCGTGATATGACCGGCGTCCGCCATGACCTGGGCGATGCCCAGGCCCATCTGTCCGGCTCCAACGACCATGATTTTCATTGCAAATACCCCCTCGTTTTACTCCACTTCGATCCAGACCGCGTCGCCCTGGCCCATGCCGGAGCAGATGGCGCAGACGCCGTTCTTCTGGCCCCGGCGTTTCAGCTCCCAGATCATGGTCATCAGGATGCGGGCGCCGCTGGCCCCGATGGGGTGGCCCACCGCCACGGCGCTGCCGTTGACGTTGACCTTCTCGTCCATCTCCTCCCAGCTCATGCCCAAAATTTTCAGGCAGGATACCAGAGGCACGGCGGCGAAAGCCTCGTTGATTTCAATGATGTCGAAGTCAGCCAGCGTCCGGCCGTACTTTTCCATCAGCGCCTGGATGGAGAACCCCGGCGCGGTGGAGATATACCGGGACTCCCGGGAGACCTGGGCGTAGCCCTTGATGGTAGCCAGAATGGGCGCGCCCACCGCCTCGGCGTGGCTGCGGCGCATGATGACCACCGCCGCCGCGCCGTCGTTGACGCCGGGGGCGTTGCCCGCGGTGACGCAGCCGTCGGGGACGAACAGGGGCTTGAGCTTTTGCAGGCCCTCCAGGGTGGAGGTGGGGTGGGGGCCTTCATCCTTCTCCAGGGTGAAGCTCTTGCGCTTGGATTTGACTTCCACAGGGAACCGCTCCTGGTCGAAAGCGCCCTTGGCCTCGCCTGCGGCCCACCGCTCCTGGCTCCGCTGCGCCCAGCGGTCCTGCATCTCCCGGGTCACACCGGATTCCAGGGCCACCTGGCCGCCGATGACCGCCATGTGAACGTCGTCATCCGGGCACCACAGGCCGTCTTTGACCATGGCGTCCACCAGCTTGCCATCGAACATCCGCTGGCCCCAGCGCGCGCCAGGCACCAGATAGGGGGCGTTGCTCATGCTCTCCATGCCGCCGGCCACGATGGTGTCGGCGTCGCCCGCCTTGATGATCTGCGTCCCCAGTGTGACGGCCTTCAAGGCGCTGCCGCAGACTTTATTTAAGGTAAAAGAGGGGACGTTGTGGGGAATGCCCCCGGCCACAGCCGCCTGCCGGGCGGGGACCTGCCCCACCCCAGCGGGGACCACGATGCCCATAATGGCCTCGTCTACCTGGTCGCCGGAGAGGTTGGCCCGGCGCAGGGCCTCTTTGATAGCCAGACCGCCCAGTTGGGGAGCGGAGAAAGAAGCAAGACTGCCGCCGAACTTGCCAAAAGGCGTGCGGGCGGCGCTGACGATGACAATTTCATCCATAAACAGGACCTCCAAAAGAGATATAAAATTCCAAATTAAAGAATCTAGTTTTCGATACTATATTACACAGTCTCTTTGGAGCTGTCAAGGGTTATTCAAGAAAAAGAGGAAAACCCGGAGTCAATTTTTTTGTGGAAACCGAGGGCCGTTCAGGCGGTCAGCCGTTCGCCGCGCACCGCGTCGAAGAACCGCCAAAAGCTCACAGCTCATAGCTTGTTTCGTATTGACAAGCCCCGCATTTTGTCCTATAATTCTTTTAGAAGTGAGATTTCTTTAAGGAACTGTCCACCACCTGCGTTGCCATGCGGATTTGTTGACTGGGTCCGTTGGCTGTATTTCAAGAAAGGAAGGAACATCTCATGATTTACTCCGCAGAAGTGCAAAACATGTGCTCCGTTACCAAGGGCGCCTATCACGGTCCCGCTCCCATCCCCGAGGAGGGCAAGTGGGTCCAGGCCATGGAGATCAAGGACATCTCCGGCTTCACCCACGGCATTGGCTGGTGCGCCCCTCAGCAGGGTGCCTGCAAGCTATCCCTGAACGTCAAAGACGGCATCATTGAGGAAGCTCTGGTCGAGACCATCGGCTGCACCGGCATGACCCACTCTGCCGCTATGGCCGGTGAGATCCTCATTGGCAAGACCATCCTGGAGGCGCTGAACACCGATTTGGTGTGCGACGCCATCAACACCGCTATGCGTGAACTGTTCCTGCAGATCGTCTATGGCCGTACCCAGACCGCGTTCTCCGAGGGCGGCCTGCCTATCGGCACCTCCCTGGAGGATCTGGGCAAGGGCCTGTGCGGTCAGGTGGGCACCATCTTTGCCACCAAGGCCAAGGGCCCCCGTTATCTCTCCCTGACCGAGGGTTACATCACCCGTCTGGCTCTGGATGACAATTCCGAGATCTGTGGCTATGAGTTCGTCCACCTTGGAAAGATGATGGAGTCCATCAAGAATGGCGTAGACGCGAACGAGGCCCTGGAGAAGGCGAAGGGTACTTACGGCCAGTTTGCCAACGCCGCCAAGTACATCGACCCCAGAAAGGAATAAGGTGAACGAACATGGCACTGTTTGAATCTTACGATAGAAGAATCGGCCAGATCCAGCCTGTGCTGGCCGAGTATGGCATCTCCTCCGTGGAGGAGTGCCGGGAGATCTGCCAGGCGAAGGGCTTCGACCCCTATGAGATCGTCGCCGGCATCCAGCCCATCTCCTTCGAGAATGCCCGCTGGGCTTACTGCGTGGGCGCGGCCATCGCCATCAAAAAAGGCGTGAAGACCGCCGCCGACGCCGCTGACGCCATCGGCATCGGCCTCCAGTCCTTCTGCATCCCCGGCTCCGTCGCTGACGACCGCAAGGTCGGCATCGGCCACGGCGGCCTGGGCGCCATGCTCCTCCGGGACGAGACCAAGTGCTTCGCCTTCCTGGCCGGTCACGAGTCCTTCGCCGCCGCTGAGGGCGCCATCGGCATCGCCCGCAACGCCAACAAGGCCCGCAAAGAGCCCCTGCGCGTCATCCTGAACGGCCTGGGCAAGGACGCCGCCCAGATCATCTCCCGCATCAACGGCTTTACCTATGTGCAGACCAAGTTTGACTACTACACCGGCAAGGTGGACGTGGTCAAGGAGACCGCCTACTCCGACGGCGAGCGGGCCGCTGTCCGCTGCTTCGGCGCGGACGACGTCCGCGAGGGCGTGGCTATCATGCACATGGAGGGCGTCGATGTCTCCATCACCGGCAACTCCACCAACCCCACCCGCTTCCAGCATCCTGTTGCCGGCACCTACAAGAAGGAGTGCATCCAGCAGGGCAAGAAGTACTTCTCCGTCGCCTCCGGTGGCGGTACCGGCCGTACCCTGCATCCCGACAACATGGCCGCCGGCCCTGCCTCTTACGGTATGACCGATACGATGGGCCGTATGCACTCTGACGCTCAGTTCGCCGGTTCCTCCTCCGTCCCCGCTCACGTGGAGATGATGGGTTTCCTGGGCATGGGCAACAACCCCATGGTCGGCGCTACCGTGGCCGTGGCCGTCGCTGTGGCCGAAGCGCTCAAGTAAACCGCTCCAACCAGAGTAGGGGCGCGTGGACAGTTCAAAAAACTGCCGTTAATGCAATGGATTAGCGGTTTTGGTTCTGAAAAGTTCTCAAATCTCATCACGAGGGGCTTCCCGGCTTTTGGCCGGGGAGCTTCTTTTTTGGAATATTTGGAGCAGGGGCGGGTGAGTCAGTGGCCGTCGGCCACGGTCGATGAGGATCCTTCTGCTTCAAAAACAAAAATTTTTGCGATTTTTACTTTTTTCCTGAATTCTTTACAGTTTCTTCATGTTCGTGTGATATAGTAATCCCAGAATGAACGATGGAGGGGAAAGCCGCCGTCCTGCCGACCTTCCCTGCTCCACATTTTGGAGGCTTTTACATGAATAACACCATCATCGGCATTGACCTGGGAACCACGAACAGTTGTGTCGCCGTCCTGGAAGGCGGCAAGCCCGTCATCATCCCCAACGCGGAGGGCGGGCGCACCACGCCCAGTGTCGTTGCCTTCACCAAAAATGGCGAGCGGCTGGTGGGCGACCTGGCCAAGCGGCAGGCTGTCACCAATGCCCAGGGCACCATCTCCTCCATCAAGCGGCAGATGGGCACCGATTACCGGGTGGACATCGACGGACGCAGGCGCACGCCTCAGGAGATCAGCGCCATGATCCTCCAAAAGCTCAAGCAGGACGCGGAGGCGTACCTGGGCCATGAGGTCCAGGACGCGGTCATCACCGTCCCCGCCTACTTCAACGACACCCAGCGTCAGGCCACCAAGGACGCCGGGCGCATCGCCGGACTGAACGTCCGCCGGATCATCAACGAGCCGACCGCTGCCGCCCTGGCTTACGGCCTGGATCACGGCGTGGCCCAGAAGATCATGGTTTACGACCTGGGCGGCGGCACCTTCGATGTCTCCATCATTGAAATCGGCGACGGGGTCATCGAGGTGCTCTCCACCTGCGGCGACAACCACCTGGGCGGCGACGACTTCGACCAGCGGGTGGCCAACTACCTGGTCAGCGAGTTCAAGCGCCAGACCAAAATCAATCTGGCGAAAGACGCCACCGCCATGCAGCGGGTGCGGGAGGCGGCAGAGAAGGCCAAAATCGAGCTGTCCACGTCCTCCATCGCCAACGTAAACCTGCCCTTTATCTCCCAGACCCGCAGCGGTCCGGTGCATATGGACCTGACCATCACCCGGGCAGTCTTTGACCAACTGACCCACGATTTGGTGGAGCGGACCAACCTGCCCGTCCAGACCGCGCTGAACGACGCGGGTATTACCACCCGGGAGCTGGGTAAGGTGCTGCTGGTGGGCGGCTCCACCCGTATCCCCGCCGTGCAGGAGAAGGTCCGGCGGCTGACCGGCCTCCAGCCCTCCAAGGGACTGAACCCCGACGAGTGCGTGGCGCTGGGCGCGGCGGTCCAGGGCGGCACCCTCAGCGGCGCGAACCTGACGGTCTCCGGCGGCGACGGCCTGCGCAGCTCCGTGGGTGGCAACGAGATTTTGCTGCTGGACGTGACGCCGCTGTCCCTGTCCATTGAGACGGTGGGGGGCGTGGCCACCCGGCTCATCGACCGCAACTCCACTCTGCCCGTTCACTATTCGCAAATCTTCACCACCGCCGCCAACTACCAGACCATGGTGGAAATTCACGTCCTCCAGGGCGAGCGGCCCATGGCCAAGGACAACAAGACCATCGGCAAGTTCCGGCTCACCGGTATCAAGCGCGCCCCCAGGGGGGTGCCGCAGATCGAAGTCACCTTCGACCTGGACACCAACGGCATCCTGAAGGTCAGCGCCAAGGACCTGGGCACCGGCCGCGCCCAGGAGATCACCATCGCCTCCAGCTCCAATCTGCCGGAGGACGAGATCCAGCGGGCCATTCGGGACGCCCAGGAGTACGCCGCTCAGGACGCTGCCCGGAAGCAGACGCTGGAGGCTCGGAACGAGGCGGAGACTCTGGTCAACGAGTGCAAGGCGGCGCTGACGGTCTGCGGCAAGGAGCTGGACCGGGGCGAACAGAAGCGCGTCAAGAACGACATGGCCGCCGTGGAAAAAATCCTCAACAAAAAAATCGAAAAGCTCAAGGACGAGGACTATCAGAATTTGTCCTACGCCACCAATCAGCTCCGCGGCAGCGCGGGCAACCTGCTCCAGCGCTACGCGCAGAAGCGGGAGGAGGAAAACCAGGGGGCGTCCAACTGAATCGGCGCTATTGTACACAAAAACGGGGCGGGTGTTTTTTTACCCGCCCTGTTTTTGCGTATTTTGTGGCAGTTTTACTGTTTTTTTGTAGTTCTATTCTGCGAAATATCTCTTTTTGTTTCCTCTTTGCAAAAACTGACTGCAAGTCAGAAAAACAGTGCTTGCATTTTGCAGTTGGTTCCTTTAAAATATTTGTAGAAATGAAAAGATTTATTTAAATAAGGAGAAATTGCGAATGAAAAATGCCGACTATCCACTCTATCCGGCGCGGGAGCTGACCGACCTGCGCCAACTGCTGGAGCAAAAGGCCGTGGCCTGCCCCGATGAACCGGCCTTCCGCTATATGGTGAGCCGCAAGGCCATGGTGGAGCGCACCTATGGCCAGTTTTACCGGGACGTCCGTGCCCTGGGGACCTACCTGTTGAAGCACTACACCGTAGGCCGGAAAATCGCCCTTATCAGCGAGAACTCCTATCACTGGCTGGTGGCCTATTTCGCCATCGTCACCACCGGCAACGTGGCGGTGCTGATTTCCAAGGACTCCACCGACGTGGAGACGGCCACCCTGGTGTTCCAGAGCGACGCGGAGATCATCGTCACCAGCGAGGCGTGCGAGAGCATCGCCCGGTTCTGCAAGACGAAATATGGCCGCAAACGCCGCTATTACTCCATGAGCCACATGAACAAGTGGCTGGCCGCCGGTTACAAGGCTCTGGAGAAGGGCAAGAAGCACTATGACCGGGTCACGGTGGACCCGGAAGCCCTGTCCTGCATCTTCTTCACCTCCGGCTCCACCGGGTTCAGCAAGGGGGTCATGCTCTCCCAGCGCAACATCACCGCCGACATCACCGGGATGCTGCAGATTTTCGACCCCACTGGTTCCACCATGTCGGTGCTGCCCTACACCCACGCCTTCGGCCTGGTGGTGGGCCTGATGGTGCCCTTCTTCTGCCAGATGCCGGTGTTTATCTGCTCCAGCCTGTCCAACTTCATGCGGGAAATACCGGTGGCAAAGCCCACCATTCTGGTACTGGTGCCGCTGTTTGTGGAGACCTTCTCCAAGACCATCTGGCGCACCGCCGAGAAACAGGGCCAGGCCAAGACCCTCCGCCGGGGGATGGCCGCCAGCGACGCCATGCTGCGGCTGGGCATCGACCGCCGCCGCAAGCTGTTCGCCTCGGTCCACGACAAATTTGGCGGCCAGCTGCACACCATGATCTGCGGCGGCGCGCCGCTGGACCCCCGCTTTGTGAAGGAGTTCCGCAGCCTGGGCGTGGAACTGATCAATGGCTATGGCATTACCGAGTGCGCCCCGGTGCTGTCCGCCAACCGGAACAACTACCACCGGGACGGCTCCGTGGGACAGCTGCTGCCCTGCGTAGAGTTGAAAATCGTGGACCCGGACGGCAAGGGCCGGGGCGAGGTGGCGGTGAAGGCCCCCAACGTCATGCTGGGCTATTACAACGACCCCAAGTCCACCGCCGAGGTCATCGACAGCGAGGGCTGGTTCCACACCGGCGACCTGGGCTATCTGGATGAGGACGGTTTTCTCTTCATCACCGGGCGGAGAAAGAGCGTCATCATTCTCTCCAACGGGGAAAACGTCTCCCCGGAGGAGATCGAGCAGTATGTGGAGCGCATCGACGAGGTGCAGGAGGTGGTGGTCTACGCCGACGAAAACGCCATCACTGCCGAGGTCTACCCCGACCCGGAGACCGGTCTGAACCGGAAGGAGCTGGTCCGGCGCATCCAGAAGCAGATCGACAAGCTCAACGCCTCTCTGCCCAGCTACAAGCACATCCAGCGGCTGAAGATCCGGGACAAGGAGTTTGAAAAGACCTCCACCCGGAAAATCAAGCGCTACAAGGCCGCCCCCAAACAGGAGGAGCCGGAGGACGCCGCGCCCACCGACCCCGCGGCTCCGGCCCTGGAACCGGAGGAATAAACCGCGACTAAAACCATTGACCGCCCCCCTGGTTTGTCCAGAGGGCGGTTTTGCGTTTCGTTTCGGCTTTTTTTACGAGTGCGGTTGAAAACAGAGCCATTACACATTGCTCATCGCTCATTGCACATTTATGGCAGCAGCATCCCCAAAAACGCCTCGTAGGGAACGCCGTCGTTGCGATCCGTTCCCTCCCGGGCAGCGGCGGCGATGGCGGCGGAGAGAAATCGCTCCGCCCGTTCCACAGCCTGTGGAACCGTCTCCCCCCGCAGCAGCGCTCCCAGCAGGGCGGCGGCGAACAGGTCGCCGGTGCCGGAGTAGCTTTTGCCGTTGTAGGGTTGGGCCAGGAAAAAGGTCCCGCCGTCCCACAGGGCCAGGTTGCCCACAGCGGGCTTGCCGTCCGCGCCGGGGGCCTGGACGCCGGTGATGACCGCCGTCTGCCCGGGGCGGCGGAGGGCCTCGCCGCAGGCGGCTACCCGCTCGATGTAATCCTGCTCCCGCTGGTGGGCGGTCAGCGCGACATAGTCCCACCCGGTCAGCAGGCAGCACTCCGTCAGGTTGGGGACCAGCAGCGTCCCCCGGCGGCACAGCCCCCGCATCCCCTCCAGCAGTTCGGGGCTGAACATCCCGAAGGCGCGGCCGCCGTCCCCCATCACCGGGTCCACCAGCACCAGCGTGTCCTCCCGCTGAAAGGCGTCCAAAAAGGCGTTGAGCTGGTCGAATTGGGCCGGTTCCGCCACAAAACCGGTGGAAATGGCGTCGAAATGGACGCCCATAGCCTGCCACGAACGGCGGATGCTGTCCATCTGGCCGGTCAGGTCCAGATAAGTGTGACTGGGGTAGCCCGTCTGGGCGGAGAGCAGCGCCGTGGGCAGCGGCACCGGCTGTGTCCCCAGGGTGGCCAGCACCGGCAGGGCAGCAGTCAGGGAGCACCGGCCAAAGCCGGACAGGTCGTTGATGACTGCGGCCTTTTTCATGGCTGCATCCCCAGTTCCCGGCGGATGGCGGGGTAATCCATGCGGAACACATGGCCGCCCATGCCCAGGGCCTGAGCCGCCGCCACGTTGTCCTGTCGGTCATCCACAAAATAACAGGTCTCCGGCGTCAGGCGGTACCGCTCCAGCAGCCGCCGGTAGATCTCCGGGTCGGGTTTCAGCAGCTTCTCCTGGCAGGAGACCACCGCCCCGTCGAAGAACTCCAGGGGGCAGAAGGCCGGGAAGTAGGTGAAGAACAGGTCGGAGGAGTTGGAGAGGATGTACAGCCCGAATCCCGCCGCCTTGCAGTCGTGGAGGAAGTCCAGCGCGCCGGGGATGGGGTTGTGCATACACACCCACCAGTTGTCCGCGCAGGCTTTCAGCGCGGGCCAGTGCTGCCGCGGCACCCGGTCCTTGATGTGGTCGAACCGCTCACAGTCCCGGATCAGGCCCTGGTCGGCCATCAGCCACTCCGGAGCCTGAAACAGCTCCCGGCGCACCAGCTCCTTTTCTTCCGGGGTGGAGCAGTACCGGTCCAGGGGGACCTGCGGGTCGAAGTCCAGCAGCACATTTCCCATGTCCATCACGATATTTTTTGTCATAGAAAAACCCTCCGGGGACGCAAATCGTTCCCATATCGAACTTAATAAAATTTTTTTACAAAACACTTGACAGATGCGCGGAACTGTGGTATTCTTAATTCATCCAAAAGAGGATACAAACTTCACTACAGAAAGGGGTCGGTTCCCAAGACGCAGTGAAAACGGCAGCTGTTCCGTCAAGCAGCAATGTCCCTTCCGCCCCATCCGCTTGACCGTTTGAGAGGATGATGTGTTATGTGGTATGATTTCAGGTCAGCTATTCAGTAACACAGGAGGTACGGTCCCATGTACAAGTAAGTTCGTCCCTATCCACCACCCCCGTTTCCGAAAGGATGATGTGTTATGAGGGTTGCTTTTAGAGCCGCAATCAAATAACGCAGGAGGTACGGTCCCATGTACAGGTAAGTTCGTCCCTATCCACATTCCGCCTATAGAGGAGGCGCGTGACATGAAGCGTGTGCTCAAGATTTCTTAGACGACGGAAGAAAGGACTGAGACCAAAGAACAATTCAGAACAGCCATCAGTGACGGCGCAGTGAATAGTCCTGAATGAACCCTGATAAAAGTTGAGGTAAAGACCCTTGGACAACGAACAGAAGTGACTCGGCGAGAGGTTGAATCGCCTGGTCTTTTTTTGTCCGGCGGCGAGAGCCATCTGCCGCCGGAGGCTCATTCGCCGCTGCCGAACAGGCTGCCAAGCAGGTTCTGCACAAATTGCAGCGCCTTCTGGAAGAAGTTCAGCGCCGATTCCCGGGTGATACCCATGGAATCCATGGTTTCGCTGATTTTGCTGTAGAGATTGCTGGCCTGCTTGGATAGGGCGTCCACGTCGATGTCCGTCTCCTTCAGTTTCAGCAGCAGGTCGATGATTTGCTGCTTCAGGTCGTCGTCGATGGTCACGTCCATTTCCTCACAGGCGTTGTCGATGGCCTCGGAAAGCTCCTCCTCGGTCAGGTCCTGCTCCAGCAGCTGCTGCTTGAGCAGAGCAATCAGCTCGGCGGCGGTGTCGTTGCTGCCGATGGCGTCGCCCAGCTCGCCGGTGGTCACCAGCTCGTCCACGGCGGCGTCGGCGCTGGCCTGGTCGATCTCCTCCCCGGTCAGGGTGGAGTAGGCGTTCATGGCGCTGACCAGGGCGCAGGTGCCGGAGACGGCGTAGGGCGCGGCGATGTAGATGGCCACGTCCTCCACTCCGGCGGAGATCAGCGCGTTCTGGTACATCTCCACCGTGCAGTAGGTGATATTATAGGAGGTGACGGAGATGCCGTCTCCCTCCTCGCCGGGGACCAGCAGGATGGAGGACAGGGCGCGGCTGCCCACCACCGAGGCGCTGAGATAGCTGTCGAAGGCCTCGTGCTCCTGCTCGTTGGTGGTGTAGCTGACCACGTAGTCGTCCATGTCGTCCACCTGGAGGAAGGACAGTACGGTTTCCAGCTCCTGGCTGGTCAGGTCCTCGCCCAGGACAAGATACCCTTTGTTTTCCGTGCCGGTACCGTCGGCCAGGGCCAGGGCGCTGACCGAGAGTGCCATACAGACCGCCAGAAATAGTGCCATCAGTCGTTTCATTCCGCATCTGCCTTTCTGTCTGATGTAAGAAGATATTGTATCACAGGTGGTGGTGCAGTACAAGCGAAAAAAAGGAAAAAATATTTTCCTTTTTCTGGTTTTTTCTCTTTCACGCAAAAAAGCAGCTTTTCCCAAAGAAAAGCTCCCATTCACAGCGGCGCAGCTTCGACACCGTTCCGCGCGCCCAACGTTGCCCGACTTTGGCAGCGGCGGCGCGGTTTTTTCGTCTCTGCGAGAAATAGTAATCTGGCAGCGTGACTTGGCCTGTGAGGGGGAAAACGTCCCTGAACTGGCGCGTTTTTCCACAAAACAGGCCGCTGATGGAGGGATGGAGAATGAAGGAAGAAAAACAGACGGCGCACCCCGCCGTGCTGGCAGGGCTGGCGATGGTTCTGGCGCTGGCGCTCCTGCTGGCCGCCGTGGGGTGGGGGAGATGGCGTCCGGCCGTCCGCTGCTCCGGGCAGGCGGAGCCGACCATGCTGGTGCCGGTGGGCAAAACGGTGGGCATCAAGCTGTTTTCCCACGGCGTCATGGTGGTGGGGCTGGAGGAGATCAGCACCGCCCAGGGCAGTTATTCCCCGGCCAAAGAGAGCGGATTGAAGGTGGGGGACATCATCACCCAGCTGGACGGCCAGCAGGTGGACACCATTGAGCAGGTGGAGGAGATCCTGCGCCAGCAGAGCGGGGAGACGCTGTCCGTCACCGCCCTGCGGGCGGGGCGGCGGCTGGAGGTGGCCGCGGAGGCCGCGCCCTGTCTGGCCGACGGCAGCTATAAGCTGGGCGCTTGGGTGCGGGACTCCATGGCGGGCATCGGCACCGTCACCTGGTATGACCCGGCCACCGGGCGGTTCTGCGCCCTGGGCCACGGCATCAACGATGTGGATACCAGCCTGTTAATGCCGCTGAAAACCGGCGGCATTATGAGCGCCACCGTGACCAGCGCCGTGAAGGGGAGCAGCGGACACCCGGGGCAGCTCCACGGCACCTTTGACCTGACCCAGGACCTGGGCAGCCTGACGGAAAACACCGACTGCGGCGTGTTCGGCCAGTTCTGCGGGGAATTGGACGGAGAGGCGCTGCCAGTGGCGGAACGGAGCCAGGTCAGCACCGGTAAGGCCACCATCCTCTGCAACGTGGATGGGGACGAGGTCAAGGAGTATTCTGTGGAGATTCTGCGGCTTTATCCGGCGGCGGCCTCGGAGACCCGGAATCTGCTGCTCCAAGTGACGGACCCCGACCTGCTGGACGCCACCGGCGGCATCGTCCAGGGAATGTCCGGTTCGCCCATTTTGCAGGATGGACGGCTGGTGGGGGCGGTGACACACGTTCTCGTCAACGACCCCACCCGTGGCTATGGCATCCTGGCGGAAACCATGCTGGACGCCTGCGGCGGGTAACGCACGGAGCGCGGAAAGCGTGTCGGTGCATCCGGCACGCTTTTTCTATGGAAAAAGAAGGTGTTTGCCAGCGTTGAGAAAAAGCGGCTCTTTTCCTGGTTGGCTTTGATTGTATCCATAAGAGCAATGCTGCCCAGGTATTTGCCCTCGGAGGCGCTGCTGTCGCGCCTGCGGATGAGCCGTCGGTTGATGGTTTTGTACTCTCTCCGGCTCATGAACAGGCCGAACTCGAAGTATTCTTCATCAAACTCATTGGACGGGTCATAGACCTTCGTGGGCGTGATGATTTTCGGGCCGGAGAACTGGAACACCTGGCTGATGTATGCCTGATCTGCGCCGTTGCCTCTGGCCAGACGTTCCACGTCAACCACGAGGACACCGGCATATAGCCCGGCGCTCACCTCCTCCAGCATTTTTTGAATCTCCGGCCTGGCCGCGATAGATTCGCCAGAAACGACCTCATAATAGGTTTTCGCAATGCAATACCCTCTGTCGTTCGCCATCTTGTCCAAAATTGCTTCATGTCTTTTCAGTGTTTCCTCAATAAGGATAGCCGCGCCCAAGGCGTTTGCCTGCCACTCGTTCCAATCTTCATGGGTTTTCAGCGATCTTGGCGTATGCACTCTGCGTTCAGCATAGGCCCGTCTGTGGGTCGGTTTACTCTCGTCTTTTTCAAGCTGGAATAAAATCTGGTGCGCACATTCATGAGCAAGAGTAAATCTGCGTCTCCCGCACATTCTTCGGACGTTACCTGGTTGAATAAAGCTCGAATCAAGGACGATTTGGTTGCGTTTCAGTGGCAGAATGCGTGAGCAACCAGTCTGTATGAACTCAAATTGTGTGTCAGCATAGGTGGTCAGCCCCAGAATACTCCCGTCCTGTGACAGATTTGCAAAGGTCACGTTGAGGTTGAGGTATTCTTTGGCCAACTGGTCAATCGGAGTTGGTTGAACATATTGTCGTTTCTCCCTGTCATCTGCACCGAAAAAGAACCGGTCAAAATCCCAGATTACGGCTGCGGCTATATTTTCGATGTCGCTATGTGATAAAATTATATTTTTCCCTCCTCGACTGCGGTTGCGACTGTTCCACCAACTGCTTCACATCCAGATGCGAAACCTCCGCCGTATACTTTTTTTACCTCCCCGTGAAGCAGGATGCTGTTGCGGGATATGATCCACGCCCTCCTCTCTGGTCATGATGAACAGTATAATCACTGTCATGGACGTTGTCAAGAAAAAATCAAACTAGATTCTTTTATTTTTGTTGACATAGAATTAAGTTTGATTTATAATGGACTTAACCAAAACGCAAGTGGGCATGACCTATGGCTGACAACAGCCCGAAAATGATTAAGATGAACGCTTTGATTACAGACCGGAAGAAGAAAAGCACCATCACGTTTCAGTTCCAGGACATGAGGAATGATAATGTGATCGGCAGGAAGTTGACTGAGGCTCGTAAGAGCAAGAACGTGAGCCAGAAGGAATTGCCTGCAATTCTGAGCCAGTACGGAAACAGCATCACCCCGGCCGCTATCAGTAAGTGGGAAAAGGGCGAATCAATACCCAGCGCCCTCCAACTGCTTGCCCTCAGTGACATTTTCGGCATCACAGATATAAGGAATTATTTTCTTGGAGATGTGCCGGAATCTCCTGCTTTTTCCCCGGAGTTGAACCAGAAGGGATTGAATATCCTGCAATCCTTTAAGGAGGCACTCATCACGTCCGGCCAGTTCGTGCCGAAGGAACGCCGCAGAACGACAAAGTATTTTGAGCAGATCCAGAAAATCAGCAAAGCGGTGAGCAAGCTCCCCGTGTCCGCCGGCACCGGCAACTTTTTGGACGAAGATAACTTCGAGATGAAGGAATTTCCATCTTCACCAACCATCGAGGCAGCGGACTTTGGCCTGCGTGTCAGTGGAGACAGTATGATGCCAACCTATACGGACAACCAAATCGTTTGGGTGGAACAGTGCGAGGAACTTAATCCTGGCGAAATCGGCATTTTCATTTACGACGGCTGTGGATACATCAAGGAGTACCAGGAAGTTATGCCTGACGAGGAGGAGATGAATGACTACCTGGTCGATGGTGTAATATACCCGAAAGTCCTTCTGGTTTCCCACAACAAAGAATATGAACCCATCGAAATCAATCCGGCTCTTGGTTTTCAAATCGTTGGCCGTGTTCTGAACTAAACTATGAGGTTGTGTGAAATGATGAATACAGGGGAACCTTTGGCCTTTGTGGAGCATGGCGGACCAAATGCCGGCATCGAGAATGAAAATGGCACGAAATACATGGAAGATACAGAAGGCGGCGAGCTTGCCGCCTATTGCCAAAAGGCATATGAAAAAACGAAAAGAAGATTGATCGCCGCCGACTGCCGTTCTGCCGCAAGAAGGCTCAAGCAGTATATGGAACAGTTTTACACGGGTCCCTCTCCCATGCGAACAAAAGGTGTTGACTGGGCAGGCGTATTGGATTCGCTCCTGGAGCTTTACTGTCGGGATGCGATTTTGAACCAAATTCAGCACACGCCGAAAAATGCTCGTGGTAAATGGACGAAGGAATTGCTCGACCAGAAAATCGAACTTTGTGGACTGGACACTGCGGCAAAAAACGAAATCTACGAGGTGGTCGGACTTGAACCGGCAGAATGTGCATCCTAAATGACGAATTAGCAGGGAGGTGACCGCAGCATGAGTACGACTGGCAGAGCATTGTATCCGCATAAGGAAAGGGTCTATGTAACGGTCACTTCGGAGATCGACACCACCGGTTTTATGCATCCGAAAACATTGGAATGGACCAACGGACGTATCTATCCTATCGAAGAAGTGCGCGACTTTCGGCCAGCTCATACTGCTGGGACTTCCTATTCCGGCGACTGCTACACCGTAGTCATCCGGGGAGAGGAAAAACGTCTGTTTTTTGAACCTGCGCCTTACCCGCCGCGGTTTGCCCTGCTGGAAATTCTGAAAGAGGGAAAAGAGGTGGAACAGGATGAATGAACAGCTTGATTTTCTGAAAGCACAAATCACCCTGCTGGAAA
>JAJPXY010000023.1 GCA_021205205.1 Clostridiales bacterium | reverse complement strand
GATGCAGGTGTAGCCGTCGTAACCGATGTCGGTCAGGGCGGAGAGGTACTTGCCCCAGTCCACGTCGCCCAGGCCGGGCAGCTTGGGGGACATGAAGTCCAGGGGATAGGCCATGATGCCCACCTGGTTCAGCTTGTCGGGATAGAGCTTGATGTCCTTGTAGTGGACGTGGAAAATCTTATCCTTGAACTGGTAGATGGGCTTGATGTAGTCGATCATCTGCCAGACGAAGTGGGACGGGTCGTAGTTGATGCCCAGGTTGTCGCTGTCCAGGATGTCAAAAACCTTCTGCCAGATGGCAGGGGTGGTCATCAGGTTCTGACCGCCGGGCCACTGGTCGGGGCCGAACAGCATGGGGCAGTTCTCAATGGCGACCTTGACGCCGCACTCCTCCGCCAGCTTGATGATGGGAGGCCAGACTTCCTTCACCAGCTCCAGGTTCTCCTCCACCGTCTTGGTCTGGTCCCGGCCGATGAAGGTGGTGACCGTGTTCACGCCCAGCCGGTTGCTGGCCATGATGAGGTTTTTCAGGTGTTCCACCGCGATCTCCCGCTTCTCCAGGTCCCCGTCCATGGTGTTGGGATAGTAGGCCAGAGAGGAGATGGCGACGTTCTTCTGGGTGGCGTAGTCCAGAATGTGCTGGGCATAGTCCGCATCCTCCAGCACCCGCTCGGCGTCAATATGGCTGACACCGGCGTAGCGGCGCTCCGCCTTGCCCTGGGGCCAGCAGGCGACTTCCACGCACTGGAAGCCCATACTCCCGGCCACGTCCATCATCTCTTCGTAGCTAGACTGGTCCAGGATGGCAGAAACAAATCCTAATTTCATGATTTTGTCCTCCTGTCGCTTAGCCCAGACGGATCTCGCGGCCTTCCCGGGCGGACTGATAGATGGCGTCCAGAATCTGGGTGACGACAAACGCCTGCTGGGGCTTGACCAGCGGCTCGGTGTCGTTCAGGATGGCCTCCAGCCACTGCTTGCACTCCTTGTCGGCGTCGCCGCCGCCATTGGTACCCTCAAAGAAGGCGATGGAGCCGCTGTCGGAGATGTGCTCCTCGGTCAGAATACCGGCGGTGGTCTCGTTGAACACCAAGTCGTAACCCGTCTGGCTCATGCCGCCCACCTGCTCCGCACCGGCCTTGGTGCCGCAGAGGGTGGTGGCCGCTTCCCGGGAGTCCTTGACGTTCAGCGCCCAGGCAGCCTCCAGGAAGATAGTTGCGCCGTTCTCCATCTTGATGAAGCCAAAGGCGGAGTCCTCCACTTCGTAGGTCTCGGGGTCCCAGGGGCCAAACATATTGCCCTCGGTAGCTTCGGGCAGATGGCCCAGCTTCTCAAACACGGAACCCATGACGGAGACGGGCTTGTAGTTGTCCATGCACCAGAGGGTGATGTCCAAGGCGTGGGTGCCGATATCGATGAGGGGACCGCCGCCCTGCTTGGACTTGTCAGGGAACACACCCCAGGTAGGGACGGCGCGGCGGCGGACGGCGTGGGCCTTGGCGAAGTAGACTTCGCCCAGCTTGCCCTCGTCGCAGGCGCGCTTCAGGGCCTGTGAGTCAGGGCGGAACCGGTTCTGATAGCCCACGGTGAACTTCTTGCCGGACTTCTTCCAGGCGTCCATCATCTTCTGGGCGTCGGCAGTGGTGGCGGCCATGGGCTTCTCGCAGAGAACGTGCTTACCGGCCTCGAAGGCGGCCACGGTGATGGGGCAGTGGGCCACGTTAGGGGTGCAAACGTGGACCACGTCGATGTCGGGGTTGTTCAGGACTTCCGTGTAATCGGTGGTGACCTGCGCGCCGGGAGCGCCGTACTTCTCAGCGGCGGCGACGGCCCGCTCCTCGATGATGTCGCACAGAGCCGCGATGTCGCACTTGTCCTTCTGTCCGGTGAGGGCGGGGAGATGCTTCTGGTTGGCGATGCCGCCACAGCCAATGACCGCTACCTGCAATTTGCCGTTTTTCATGTGAAATTCCTCCAGTTATAAGATGTTCAAAGTGTTGTCGTCGCCAGGTCTTGCACCATGCGCTTTACTTTGTAGCTATAGTTTACTGGATTTCGTCACTTCACACATCTTTTCTCTTGCACATCCCAGGACTTTTGTACGCTTTTTCTTGCAGTTCCGGCAACACAAAAAAGAGGGCTGCAACAAACAGATGCAAACACATCATTTTTGTTGCAGCCCCTTGGGAGGGTCGTAAATGTGAGGATGTTTCTCTCTCAGCTTCTGCCCTCGTAAACGTGGAATAGGGTGATCTCGTGGGCTTTCAGGGTGGCTGTCAGCGTCAGCCTCCCTTTTTCCGCCGTCTGCCGGTGCATACTCAGCCGGGGAACGCAGACATTGCGCAGATATTGGACATCCCGTCCGTCCAGGTTCCGGTCATACTCAAACCTGCTCCACTCCCCCGGCAGGCTCCCGTTCTCATCGTTGACGGTGCGTTTTTTCACCACAAAACGCATATCCTCCGGCAATCTGGCGAGGGTCGTTTGCAGACACAGCTCCTCATCGTTCTCAAACAACTCGGAAAGCTGACGCACATCCAAATCGTTTTCCTCCTGCCGGAAGTAACGGTAGCTATAGCGCTTCCAGTTGTAGCAGAGGATATAATAGCTGTTCATGGCGTTGGCGGTGACGATGTAGTTGGGTCCGCGCTGGAGGCATCCGGCGTGCATCCGGTTCAAAAAGGCCAGCGCATGATAAATGGGCTTGCGGATACCGTCCATAGAGAGCATCCCGTTTCCCCCGTTGGCCACATGACTGGTATCATAGTAGCTGCTGCACCAGTCTGTCCCCATCCAGATGCCTATCATATCCGGGCAGTCCCACGCCTGATTCAGCACACGGAGGAAATGGGCGCCCCGGAAACAGCTGTCGTTCAGCCAGTTCCGGGTGGAGAGAGCTGTTCCACTCCACCACAAACAGCTTGCACTGTTGCAGTCCCTTCTGATCCAGCAGCTCCCGGCACTGGCGGATCTGCCGGGCCTCCTCCTGGTCGCCCGCCATCCGTTTCGAGCCGTAATCCGTTGCGGATTTGACCTGCGTGTACGGAAACACGACCACTGACAGGAAATCAGGCACACAGTCCTGTTCCTTGCAATAGGTCAGCCAGAGCGCCATGCTCTCTGGGCTGGTAATATAAGAGCTGCCTATGCCGCCTACCTGCGCGGCGGGCAGGTTCTGCTTCAAGTACCGGAAAAACCGCTGGTAAAGCTGCCACACCTCCGCCTGCGTGTCGCAGAAGGGCAGACTGCTATAGCGAACGTCCAGCGTAAAATCATAGATCCAGCCAGCCGTCGTCTCCCGCCCATACCGCTGGGCGATGTGGTTGACAAAGGCACGGAACAGTCCCTCCCAGTCATCCGCATCCCGAAAATCCAGATACTCCTCCTCATAATAGACCATCTGCCCTTCCGCCTTGACCGCGCAGTTGGGGCGCGGTCCAAAGTCCAGGTAGGGGACCATTTTATGGGCCATCATGAAGTCCAGCACGTTGTCCAGCGCGTTGAAATTATACTGTCTGCTAGAGGAGTCCTGCCGGATCATCATGCGCTGGGAAAACAGGTTCCAGATTCGGACGTATTGAAAGTTCAAATGCTCGTGCAAAAAGGTGATATGCCCCTGCACGTTGCCAATGGTCAAATCATAGGCGGCGCCGGCGTTCAGCACCTGGTTCCAGCACCGTTTATAAGCAGTACCGGGGCCTGCGGCGATTTCCGCGGCGACACGCTCCCCGCTGGGCCGCAGGCGGCCGCTGGGCGGCTCCAGGTGCAGGCGCTTGATGTCCTCGTCCAGTCCTTCGATAGAGGGGGCGGCAGCCTGCTCCTCCTGCTTCGCGGCCCGGTAAGCCGTGGGCGACATCTGGTAGGCGTTTTGGAACTGCTTGTTGAACACAGCAAGGCTGGCGAAGCCGCAGTCCACCGCGATTTTTGTGACGGTCTTGTCTGTTCCTGTCAGCTCCTGCACCGCCCGGTCCAGCCGCACCTGGTTGACAAAGTCCCCAAAATAGCAGCCCATATTCTTCTTAAACAGCCGGGAGAGCGTGGAGGTAGAGGTATACATCTGCTCCGCCAGCTTACCCAGGTTGATTTTTTCCTGGTAGTTCAGGCTGACGTAGCGGATGATGGATTGCAGGATTTGTTCGTCCTGCTGGTCTTTTGAATCGGTGTCACCCTCTGTGTCGGTCTGAAAGGATTCGATCAAAATGTCCAACAGCTCCAGAATATAGCTGTACCGCAGCGCTTCCGTCTTTTTAGGAGTCCCCACATAGCTAAAGAGGATGCTCTTAATAATTCTGCGAATTTCCTCGTAGGAATGGCTGCTGTCCTCAGTGGAATTGCACGAAAAAGCAAAGCTGCCATCCTGCCCAAGGGCCTCCAGGAACTGATAGGGAATATGGATTTTGAGAAAGGATAGACCGTCCTGACCGGTCAGCGAATGGGAATTGTTGGAGTTGACCAGCAGCACATCCTCCTGCTTCATTCGATATTCACGCGCCGCCTTTGTCACCAGCAGCTCCCCCTCTGCCACATACAGCAGCTCCAAGTTCTGATGAAAATGCTGCTGCTCCCTGATGTCATGCAAAAACTGAATTTGAATTTGGGGGAGTCGGCTGCCATTTGTACCCATATCCTGTTCCTCCATGCTCTATTTTTGGATATTATAGCACAATGGCAGGAGGACTTCTACCCCCGTGATGGTAAAACGACAATACACATTTTTCCTTTGGCGGACGAACGTCAGGCGCTATTTGACCTGTGCTTTCTCGAGCTCAGGGGACAGGCAGCGGCGGTACAGCACGACGGCCAGCACAGCGGTCAACAGGTCCGAGAGGGGCTGCGCGGCCAAGACGCCGTTATACCCTGCAATTCCCGACGCAGCGCTGATGACGATGGCGAAAATCACTCCCTGACGGCTGACGGACAGCAGGAACGCGCAGACCGCCTTCCCCGCCGACTGGAAGGTACACGTCGTCTCAAGGACAATGGCAACAAACAGCATCCCGGCCTGCTGCATACGGAGCATGACAACGCCGGTTTGAATCAGCGCTTCGTCGGAGACGAACAGGCCCGTCAGCGGCCTTGCCAGCAGGGACAGCGCCGCAGCCAGTACCACCGCCGTCCCACACTCGACCTGATAGCTGAACGTCAGCACCTTTTTGAGCCGAGCGCGGTTCCCTGCGCCGTAATTGTACCCCACCATGGGCTGAGCCCCAAACGCAAGGGCGACCAGGATCAGGACGGCGATCATATTGATTTTCATGACGATGCCCATCGCGGCCACTTTGTCGTTGCCGTAAGCCAACAGGAACCGGTTGGTCAGGGCAATGCCAATGCTCTGCATAAAGTTCGTGACGGATGCGGGCAGACCAATGGCGAAAATCTGTCGTATCTCAGAGGCGGAGATGTGAAACCCTACCGGGTTGACAGACAGCTTTTCACTTTTCGTTAAGAGGAACACGACAAAGAACAAGTCCGCGCAGATATTTCCCAAAACCGTGGCAATGGCCGCGCCGCCTGCGCCCATGCCCAGCGTAAAGATGAAAATGGGGTCAAGGATAATATTGACGATGGAACCTGATACTGTCCCGGCCATAGACGCTTTGACAAAGCCCTCTGTCCGCAGGAGGTTGGACGGCGTATAGGAAAGAATGATAAACGGCGCGCCCAGCGCAAGCCAGCCATAGTACTGGGAGGCGTAGGGCAGGGTCTCGGCGTCCGCCCCCAAAAGGGACAACAGCGGTTGTTGCAGCAGAAGCAGGGCGGCGGCTGTCACAATGCCGCCCAACAATGCGCCGTAGAAGCAGAACACACTGAGCCGTTTGCCGTCCTCATCTTGCTTTTTCCCCAGCAAACGGGCAATCACAGAGCTGCCGCCTAAGCCCAGGATGTCGCCCAGGGCGATCAGAAATGAAAAAATGGGCGCGCACAGCGAGACGCCCGCCACCAAATTGGTGTTCCCCGTCTGGGCGATAAAGTAGGTGTCCACCATATTGTAGACGAGGGAGAGAACCATACTGCACACCAGCGGCATGGTCAGGCTGAAATACGCCTTGTGGATGGGCGCTTTTTCAAAAAGTTCATTGCTCATAGGAGTGTCACCTCTTTCGGCTCTATTGTAATACAGCCTCTTGAAAAATGTTGTGACGTATGGCACAATAAAAGAAAAAAGGTGGTTCCTATGAGAGAAATTTTCGATATGCCGAAGTTGGAGCGCTATCTTGACCAATATAAGATTCGCGAGCTGTTTGAAACAGAAGCGCTTTCCTTTCACCTCTGCCAATACGACAAAGGCGAGATCATCCGCTTTACAACAGACGCAAACCAACGTTTGCACTTTGTTGTAAATGGTTCCGTGCAGATCTATTCCCTTCACGAGGACGGCGAACGGTATCCGCTGCGTTTTATCAATGATTTCACCCTGCTGGGGGATATGGAGTTTTGCGGTGCGCCGTCTGCCTTTCTTTTGGTGGAGGTGGTAAAACCGGTCCTCTGCGTGGAGCTGCCTCTCTATCCCTTGAAGGATACCCTCCTGAACGACAATACCTTTCTGCGTTTTTTGCTGCGTTCTGTTTCCTATAAACTGGCGCTGTTTGCGCGGTCTGAGACGGCCTTTTCCTCTCTGGAGGAAAAACTGCTCTATTATATGGAGCATGAATGTCCCGACCATCAGTTCCAGGGGGTGGAGGCGGTGGCCATTCAACTCCGTTGCAGCCGGAGGCAACTGCAACGCATTTTGAAGTCGCTGTCAGGGCGGAAGGTGATCCGGAAGGTCAAAAAGGGGACGTATCGGCTGGTGTGAGTCCTTTGGCAGGGCGAGGCCCTTATTGTTTCGGCAATTAAATAAAGATAATACTGACTATCCCTTTTACTCAAAAAACCGGGTCAAAACACGTCTCATCCGGTCAAAATCAGACAAACTGTATCAAAGCGATTTATATAGGAAAACCCCGGAAAATCGAGATTTTCCGGGGTTTTGAGCTGTTTTGATTTGATTTTTTTGGGGGAAATCAGCGCTTGCTGAACTGAGGCGCACGACGGGCGGCCTTGAGACCGTACTTCTTCCGCTCCTTCATACGAGGATCGCGGGTCAGATAACCGGCCTTCTTGAGGATGGCGCGGTACTCGGGGTCCATGCCCAGCAGGGCGCGGGAGATGCCGTGGCGGATGGCGCCGGCCTGGCCGGTGACGCCGCCGCCGCTGACGTTGACGACGATGTCCACCTTGTCGGTGTTGTTGGTGGCCACCAGGGGCTGGCGGACGATGAGTTTCAGGGTGTCCAGGCCAAAGTAATCGTCGATGTCCCGGTTATTGATGGTGATGCTGCCGGTGCCGCCCTCATAGACGCGGACGCGGGCCACGGAGGACTTCCGGCGGCCGGTACCGTACAGATAAGGCTTTTTGCTCTGATACATAGTTCGTTCCCTCCCGATCAGTCAACAACGATAGGCTTCTGAGCCTGGTGATTGTGCTCAGGGCCCTGGACCACACGCAGACGCTTCAGCGCGGCGGCGCCCAGGCTGTTCTTGGGCAGCATTCCCTTGACGGCCAGCTCCATGGCAAACTCGGGGCGCTTGGCCATCAGCGTGCCGTACTGGATCTCTTTCAGACCGCCCGTCCAGCCGGAGTGGTGGCGGTAATACTTCTGGGTGGCCTTTTTGCCGGTCAGGACGGCCTTCTCGGCGTTGATGATGATGACGAAATCACCGCAGTCAACGTGAGGGGTGAACTCGGGCTTGGTCTTGCCCCGCAGGATGTCGGCGGCAGCGACAGCGGTCTTGCCCAGGGGCTTGCCAGCGGCGTCCAGGACGTACCACTTGCGGCCCAGCTCGTCCTTTTTAGCCATATAAGTGGACATATTGCGAACCTCCAATTTATGATCACGATTAAATGAAAAGAAAAGTCCCGCGCCGCAGCGAGTGGGAAGCACTGACCGGCGCGGGTACTATATTACCAAAAACCTGTCCCTCTGTCAACACCGAATTTAATTTATCGGTATATTTTCTCCTGTTTTCTCGTGTTTTCGCTGGTTTGCTCTCGTTTCCTCGTTTTCGATTTTTCTTTTTTGCATTGCCAGCCTGCGTCAGCTCTGTCAGCCGCCCCTCTGCCAAACCACACCAGCGCCAGCAGGAACGCTGCCCAGGCCCCGCCGGTGACGGCCAGGGGAAGCCGGACCCACATCCGAGCAGGGACGCCGCTGGTCATGGTCTCCACGCTGAGGGGGAACAGCCGCAGCAGTGCCCAGGTCCACAGGGCAACGCAGCCTCCGTGGGCCAGCTTGCCCACCAGGGCGGGGCGGGGGTCCAGACCGCTGCCCTCTAACAGAGCCAGGGTCTGGCACTGGACGGACAGCCCGCCAAAGGCCATCAAAAACGCGCCGCATACCATAGCCCCGGTGAAGCTCCGCCCCGGCTCCAGGGCGCTGACGCCGCTGGTCGTCTCCAGCAGTCCCCAGGCCAGGGCCTGCCCGTTGGGCAGAGCGGCGCACCCGTCCAGCAGCCCGGTCAGGGTCAGAAATCGCAGCAGCACCCGGAACAGCACCACATAGCCGCACACGTTCAGGGTGGACTGCACCGCACTTTGCACTGCGCCCGTGAAGGCTGAGGCCAGGCTGACCCCCCGGATGGAGGGGGCCGGGGCGGCGGTTTGGGTTGGGGCCTCCCCGGAAAAGCGGGACAGTGCCCCCACCGAGCAGGCCCCCAGCCAGTGTCCGGCCAACAGCAGCAGCCCCGCCCGGGTGCTGCCGAACACCCCGGCGCCCGCCGCCCCTAACAGGAAGGCGGGTCCGCAGTTGTTGCAGAAGGTCAGCAGCCGCTCCGCCTCGCCCCGGGAACACTGGCCCTCCTGATAGAGCTGGCGCACCGCCCTGACCCCCACCGGGTAGCCGCCCACCAGACCCAGGGCCAGCGCGCCTACTCCCGCCCGGCTGACCCGGAACAGCGGCCCAAGCGCCGGGGCCAGCGCGGCTCCCAGCAGCTGGGCCATGCCCAGCGACACCGCCAGGGAGGCCAGCACGAAAAAGGGGAACAGCGCGGGGACCACTACCCCGGCGCACAGGGCCAGCCCCTCCCGGGCGGCGTCCGCCGCCGCCTGGGGCCAGCGCAGCATCCCCGCCAGCGCCGAAAGAAGGACGAGCGTGGTCAATGACCGACTGATGCGTTTCATAGTTCACCTCCGGGGAATTATAATTTGCAATTAGCAATGTGCAATGTGCAATGCGCGGGTTTGTGGCCGTGGTGAGAGTGTGGGAACAGCGTTGAAAACGGATACGAACAACTTGATTGACGAACGATACTACGATGAGCAGCCGCGCAGGACTCTCTCCGTTGCGGCTTCTCTTTCAGGGCAGGGAGCGCAGCGCAGGTAAGTACGAAGTGCCAGAAGTGCCGCTTGACGGCGAAGGCAAGCGGGGAAATTAGTTGCAAAACAGCGCCTCCTTATGGGAAATTTGTGCTATACTGGTAAATTCATTAGCCAAATGACAAATGCAAGGCACCCTCACCGCAAGGTGACGGCAAAAGGCCGGATTCCCCCATAATTGCTCATTGCACATTGCTAATTGCACATCACCCTCACCGCCCAGGCCGCCACAACGAACCCCGTCAAATCGGCGCACAAGGCGGCGGGGATGGCGTAGCGGCTGCGTTTGACGCCCGCCCCGCCGAAGTACACCGCCACGGTGTAAAAGGTGGTCTCGGTGCTGCCCAGCATGACCGCCGCCGTCCTGCCGATGGTGGAGTCGGGACCGTACTGCTCGATGAGCTCCGCCCCCACCCCCAGGGCGGCGCTGCCGCTGACCGGCCGCACCACCAGCAGGGCGACCACCTCTTGCGGGATGCCCAGCAGGTGCAGCACCGGTGAGAGCGCCTGCCCCACCGCATCCAGCAGGCCGGAGGCCCGGAGCATATACACCGCCGTCAGCAGCCCCACCAGGGCGGGGAAGATGCGCAGCAGCACCTTCAGCCTGTCCAGCGCCCCCTCCGCCAGGGCGCTGTAGATGTCCACTCCCTTTGCCGGCCCCAGCAGGGCGGCCAGCGCCAGCAGACCGGGAATCAGCGCTGCGGTAAACTGCGCCATCTCAGTCCCCCCACAGCCGGGCCAGCACCGCGCAGGCCGTCAGCCCCGCCGCCAGCGCCAGGGCGGAGGTGAGCCACACCGCCGGAAGGATGTCGAAGGGGGTCTCACACCCCGCCGCGCTGCGCACCGCCGCCACCGTGGTGGGGACCAACTGGAGGGAGGCGGTGTTGCACACCACAAAGCGGCACAGGCCGTCGGAAGCCCGACCTCCGCTGCCGCGGGCCATGCGCTCCGCCGCTCGGACGCCCAGCGGCGTGGCCGCGTTGCCCAGCCCCAGCAGGTTGGCGGAGACGTTGGCAGCCAGCAGGTCCACCGTCTCCCCGTCTCGTGCGGCAGCGGGAAACAGCCGCCTCAACGCCGGGGTCAGCAGCCGCCGTAGGCTCTCCAGCGCGCCGCACCGCCGCAGCACCTCCATGACCCCGCTCCACAGGCACAACGCCCCCGCCATGCCCACGCACAGCTCCACTGCCGCCTGCGCGCCCTCCATCGCCCCGGCGGAGACCGCCGCCAGCTGCCCCGTGGCCGCGCCGCAGAGGACGCTGCACAGGACCAGAGCGCTCCAAATGATAGACATTGCCATCTCATCACCTCTCCCACAGTCTATGCAGCGGAGAGGCAAGCATACCAAATATGTCCATTTCGTGAATCTTCTGTGAAATATGACAGGATATTAAAAATTTTTCCTATTTAGGATTTGACCTTTCTATTACAAACTGTTATAATAAACGTGCTTGGGGCGAGTAACCATTTTTTGATAAGGAGGTTTAAGAGATGAAGTCAACCGGCATTGTGCGTAAGGTCGATGAGCTGGGGCGGATCGTTCTTCCCATCGAGCTGCGCCGTACTCTGAATATCGCAGAGAAGGATGAGCTGGAGATCTACGTAGAAGGCGCGTCTATCGTTCTGAAAAAATATCAGACATCCTGCGTGTTCTGCGGGGAAACCGACAACGTCACCAACTTTAAGGACAAGCCTGTTTGCCAGGCCTGCCTGCAGCAGCTGCGCGGGCTGTAAGTCGCAGTCAAACAAATCCGCACCGAATTTCCGCTGGAGGTTCGGTGCGGATTTTGTGATTTTTGCCAGGAAATTTCACTTTTTGCCTAACGAAAACGAGTTTTGATAATACTCCTCGTATATGTCTGCGCCGCCAAGCGCCGCGCAGCCCCTTGACAAATCCCCGCCGCAGGGGTATACTAAAAAA
>JAJPXY010000041.1 GCA_021205205.1 Clostridiales bacterium | reverse complement strand
TGATAAAACAAAACCCCCCAGGGTTTTGGTTTTTGCTGCGGTTTGTGTGGGGGCGGCCGTGGGCCGCCCGTAAACCTGCGCTCTGGACGGGGGGGGCAATGGGCCGCCCCTACAGGGAGCAAAGGAGTTTTTGAGCGATGTGTTTTGGCGGCGCATATGGTTGAAGTTTTGACCATTGCACATTGCACATTGCAAATTGCTCATTGAAAAAAGTCTCCCACCTGTGGGAAGGAGTGGCCGCTTATGAAGCTCTGGGCCGGACGGTTCCAGAAGGAAACCAACACCTTAGTCAACGACTTTAACGCCTCCATCGGCTTTGACGCCCGTCTCTATCAGCAGGACATCACCGGCTCCATTGCCCACGCCACCATGCTGGGGGAGCAGGGCATCATCTCTCAGGAGGACGCCGCCGAGATCATCAACGGCCTAAAAGCCATTCTGGCCGACATCGAGGCGGGCGAGGTGGAGTTCTCGTTGGACAACGAGGACATCCACATGAACATCGAGACCATCCTGACCCAGCGCATTGGCGACGCGGGCAAGCGGCTCCACACGGGCCGCAGCCGCAACGACCAGGTGGCGGTGGACTTCCGCCTGTTCGTCAAGGAGGAGATCCCCGTCATCATCGGCCAGATCCTGGACCTGGAGAAGGTCCTCATCCGCAAGGCGGAGGAGAACCTGACCACCGTGATGCCCGGCTACACCCACCTTCAGCGGGCGCAGCCCACCACCTTCGCCCACTATATGATGGCCTACGCCAATATGCTCCGCCGGGACGTGACCCGCTTCGAGGACTGCCTGGAGCGGATGGACGAGTGCCCACTGGGCGCTGGCGCGCTGGCCACCTCCACCTATCCCGTGGACCGGGAGCGCACCGCCCAGCTGCTGGGCTTCAAAAAGCCAACCGACAACTCCCTGGACTCCGTCTCCGATAGGGATTACGCCATCGAGTTCCTGTCCGCCTGCTCCATGCTGATGATGCACCTGTCCCGGTTCTCCGAGGAGGTCATTCTGTGGTGCAGCTGGGAGTTTAAGTTCGTGGACCTGGACGACGCCTATTCCACCGGCTCCTCCATCATGCCCCAGAAGAAGAACCCCGACGTGGCCGAGCTGGTGCGGGGCAAGACGGGCCGGGTCTACGGCGACCTGGTCTCCCTGCTGACGGTGATGAAGGGCCTGCCGCTGGCGTATAATAAGGATATGCAGGAGGACAAGGAGCCGGTATTCGACGCCATCGACACCGTGGAAATGTGCGTGCCGGTGTTCGCCGCCATGCTGGACACCCTGACCGTCCGGCCCAAGAATATGTCCAAGGCGGCGGCGGGCGGCTTCATCAACGCCACCGACTGCGCCGACTACCTGACTAAGCGGGGGATGCCTTTCCGGGAGGCCTATATGATCGTGGGCCGACTGGTGAATATGTGCATCAAGTCCGGTGAGACGCTGGAGACACTGACCCTCCGGGATTTCCGGGCCATCTCCGAGCTGTTCGACTCCGACATCTACGAGGCGCTGGAGTTGAAACGCTGCGTCCACGAGCGCAAGGTGCTGGGCGGCCCCTCCGCCGAGGACGTGACCCGGCAAATCAACGTCATCAAGGACTTTGTGGCCCAACACACCCCGGAACAGACGGAAGGATAACAGAATCGCTTCTGACAGCAGGGCGAGTGGAAACACTTGCCCTTCTCTGTTTTTAATTAGCAATTAGAAATGTGCAATGTGCAATGCACGAAGCCGAAAGCGCGTTGTACATTGCCGGACGCAGCGCAAATGCTGCCAAAAACGAACGACCAGACACCCAAACGGAGGCGCTTATGAAACCAAAAATCTACATCGACGGCCAGGCCGGTACCACCGGTCTGCAAATCATGGACCGGCTCGCCGCCCGGAACGACATCGAGCTGATGCGCATTGACGACGACAAGCGCCACGACAACGCTGAGCGGGCGCGGCTCATCAACAGCGCAGATTTGGTGTTCCTGTGCCTGCCGGACAAGGCCGCCGTGGAGGCGGTGTCCCTGGTGAGCAACCCCGCCACCCGCATCATCGACGCCTCCACCGCCCACCGGACGAACCCGGCGTGGGTCTACGGCTTCCCGGAGCTGGCCCCCGGCCAGAAGGAGAAGATCATCCAGTCCAAGCGGGTGGCGAACCCCGGCTGTCACGCCACGGGGCTGATTTCCTCCACCGCGCCGCTGGTGCAGGCGGGTATCCTGCCCACCGATTACCCCCTGACCTGCTACTCCCTGACCGGGTACTCAGGCGGCGGCAAGGGCATGATCGCGGACTACGAGGCGGCGGAGCGGGACGTGAAGCTGTCCTCCCCCCGCATTTACGGGCTGGGTCTGAACCACAAGCACATCCCGGAGATGCAGAAGGTCTGCGGGCTGGACGCGGCCCCGGTGTTCTGCCCGGTGGTGGACGACTACTATAAGGGTATGGCGACTACCATCCTGCTCCACAACGCCAGGCTGAACGGCAGCACCACCACCGAGGACATCCGGCAGGCATTGTTGGCACATTATGCCGGTTCCGCTCTTGTTTCGGTGGCCGAACTGGGGTATAATGAACCTATGATCGCTGCCAACACCCTGGCCGGGAAGGACACCCTCCAGTTGGTGGTCTGCGGCAACGACAGCCAGACCACCGTCACCGCCCTGTTCGACAACCTGGGCAAAGGGGCCTCCGGCGCGGCGGTGCAGAACATGAATTTGATGTTGGGCTTCGAGGAGACAGCCAGTTTGAGTTTGTAAGAATTGTGAGCTGTGAGCTGTTAGTCAGGCATTGCTGGCCGCTCGTTATCAGCCACAAACCACTCGTTTAGCACTACCAAGCTAAGGGCTAAAGGCTAATAGCTAAGAGCTAAAACAGCCGTTTTTCGGCGGAATGGAGGAAAGAATATGAGACAGATTTCCGGCGGCGTCTGCGCCGCGAAGGGCTTCACGGCGGCCGGTATCCACGCCGGGGTTAAGGCCGGCAGCAGCCCGGAGAAAAACGACCTGGCGCTGATTTTGTCCGAGACGGAGTGTTCCGCCGCGGCCATGTACACCACCAACAGGGTGAAGTGCGCCCCCATCTACGTGACCATGGCCCACCTGGAGGACGGCGCCGCCTGGGGCGTGGTTGCCAACTCCGGCAACGCCAACGCCTGCACGCACCTGAGCCACGAGAAGGCCGACGAGATGTGCGCGGCGGCGGCAGCCGCCACGGGCCGCGCTCCCCGGGACTTCGTGGTGGCCTCCACCGGCGTCATTGGGCAGGAACTGAACATCGACGCCATCACCACCGCCATGCCCGCCCTGGCGAGTAAACTCAGCCGGGACGGCTCCACCGACGCCGCCAACGCCATTATGACCACCGACACCAAGCGCAAGGAGATCGCGGTCGAGGTGGAATTGGGGGATAAAATCGTCACCCTGGGCGGCATTGCCAAAGGCTCCGGCATGATCCACCCCAACATGGGGACGCTGCTGTGCTTCCTGACCTCCGACTGCGCCATCACCCCCGAAATGCTCAGCACCATGCTCCACGAGGTGCTGCCCCGCACCATCAACCGCGTCACCATCGACGGGGATACCTCTACCAACGACACCTGTGCCATCCTCTGCAACGGCCTGGCGGGGAACGACCTGATCGAGTGGAAGGACAACAACTATACCGCCTTCAAAGCCGCGCTGACCGAGGTGTTGACCTACCTGGCCCGGGCCATCGCCGCCGACGGCGAGGGGGCCAGCCGCCTGCTGACCTGCACCGTTCACGGCTCCCGCAGCGAGGACGCCGCCGAGCGGCTGAGCAAGGCCGTCACCGGTTCCTCTCTGGTCAAGGCCGCCATGTTCGGCGCGGACGCCAACTGGGGCCGGGTGCTGTGCGCCATGGGCTACTCCAAGGCTCCCTTCCGCCCGGAGCGGGTGGACGTGAAGTTCTGCTCCTGCGCCGGGGAAATTTTGGTGTGCAAGGGCGGCGTGGAGGTCGTCTTTGACGAGGACAAGGCCAAGGAGATCCTCTCCCAGGAGGAGGTCGTCATCGACATCGACCTGAACGAGGGGGAGAACTACGCTACCTGCTGGGGCTGCGATTTGACCTATGATTATGTGAAGATCAACGGGGATTACCGCACCTGATTTTGAACATACCGATGATTCCTCTTGCTCTGCCTTGCCATGAATCCCTTCCGCTGTTGTAGGGGCGGCCCGTGGCCGCCCGAAGCACGAAGGAGGTTCACCGGGCAGCGCAAAGGGACAACTGCGACGACAACGAAAGGTTTGTTAAAACAATGGCTTACGACTATGTGGCCAGGGCCAAGGTGCTGGCCGAGGCCCTCCCTTACATCCAAAAGTACAGCGGCAAGACCGTCGTGGTGAAATACGGCGGCAACGCCATGGTGTCCGAGGAGCTGCGGGACGCGGTGATGAGCGACGTGATTCTGCTCCATCTGGTGGGCATCCATGTGGTGCTGGTCCACGGCGGCGGGCCGGAGATCAACGCCATGCTGAAAAAAATCGGCAAGGAGTCCAAATTTGTGGACGGCCTGCGCTACACCGACCAGGAGACCATCGACGTGGTCCAGGAGGTGCTGTGCGGCAAGGTGAACAAGAACCTGGTGGCCGCCCTGAACCGCCGGGGCGGCCGGGCCATGGGCCTCTGCGGCATCGACGGAGGCCTGTTCCAGGCCAAAATCAAGGACCCCAAATATGGTCTGGTGGGTGAGATCACCCACGTGAACCCCGACGTGGTGGTGGACTGCCTGGAAAAGGGCTATATCCCCGTCATCTCCACCGTGGCCCAGGGCTGCGACGCCGAGTGCTCCTACAATATCAACGCGGACACCGCCGCCTCCAAGCTGGCTATCGCCCTGAAGGCGGAGAAGCTGGTGCTGTTGACCGATGTGCGGGGCCTGCTGATGGACCCTAAGGACGAGAGCACCCTCATCCCTGAGATTCGGATGTCCGATGTGCCCATGCTGAAAAAGAAAGGCGTCATTTCCGGCGGCATGATCCCCAAGGTGGAGTGCTGCGTGGAGGCCGTCCGGTGGGGCGTTAAGCGCAGCCATATTCTGGACGGGCGCATCCACCACTCCATCCTCATCGAGCTGCTGTCCGAGCAGCCCATGGGGACCATGATGCTGTAAAGCGCAAATTACGTGAAAACCCTTCTCCCGCTTACCTCGCCGCAACTATTTGTCTCGGAAACTCCACTGTACTTCCCTGTAGGGGCGGCCCTTGGCCGCCCGCAGCATCGAATCTGTCATCGGGCGGCCGAGGGCCGCCCCTACATAACGCGATGACGTAAAACGGAACGATGTGCAGAAAATGGAGCGAGATATTTGACGGCGGAGAGCGTTTCCCCATCCTTTCTCCGAAAGAAGGCTCCACCCATGACATTTGACGAATTAAAAGCGCTGGACCACCAGTACACCATGCAGACCTATGGCCGCTTCGACGTGGCCCTGGACCACGGCCAAGGCTCCACCCTTTACGGGCTGGAGGGCGAGGAATACATCGACTTTGCCAGCGGCATCGGCGTGGCCTCCCTGGGCTACGGCCACCCCGCTTGGCTGGAGGCGGTGGAGACCCAGGCCCACAAGCTGGCCCACGCCTCCAACCTGTTTTACACCGAGCCTTACGCCCGGCTGGCGGAAAAGCTCTGCACCCGCTCCGGCATGGCGGCGGCGTTCTTCGCCAACGGCGGCGGCGAGGCCAACGAGGGCATCATCAAGCTGGCCCGGAAGTACTCCTTTGACAAGTACGGCAAGGGCCGCGCCAACATCATCACCCTCCACAACTCCTTCCACGGCCGCACCATCACCACCCTCCAGGCCACGGGACAGGACGTGTTCCACAACTACTTCTTCCCCTTCACCGAGGGCTTCCGCTACGCCGAGGCCAACGACCTGGCCTCCGTCCAGGCCCAGGCCGGGGACGACACCTGCGCCGTGTTCCTGGAGCTGATCCAGGGCGAGGGCGGCGTGCTGCCGCTGGATAAAGAGTTTGCGCAGGATCTGGCCGCCTACTGCGCGGAAAACGACTACCTGCTGCTGGTGGACGAGGTGCAGACCGGCATTGGCCGCACCGGCTCCCTGTTCTGCTTCCAGCAGTATGGCATCCAGCCCGACGCCCTGACCTTCGCCAAGGGCATCGCCGGGGGCCTGCCCATGGCCGGTGTGCTGTGCAACGAGAAGTGCCGCAACGTGCTGACCTCCGGCACCCACGCCACCACCTTTGGCGGCAACCCCATTGCGGCGGCGGCGGCCTGCGCCGTGCTGGACACCATGGACGGCGACTTCCTGGCCTCCGTCAACGAGAAGGGCGAATACCTCCGCGCTGCCATCACGGCCTTTGACGCGCCCTGTGTGGAGACGGTGCGGGGCATGGGCCTGATGGTGGGCATCGTCCTGAAGGACGGCGTGGACCGCTCTGCCCTGGTCAAAAAAATCTACGACAACAACGTGCTGGTGCTGACCGCCGGGCCCAAGACCATCCGGCTGCTGCCGCCGCTGGTCATCACCCAGGCGGAGATGGACCAGGGCCTGGCCGTGCTGCAAGCCGTCCTCTGCGGCGAATGACCGATTTTTCCCCACGGAGGGATTTTCCATGAAAAAACATCTGCTGAAAATGCTGGACCTGTCCCCGGATGACATCTATGAGATTTTGAACCTGGCGGACCAGCTGAAATATGACCAGCTCCACGGCATCCCCCACCGGCTGCTGGAGGGCAAGACCCTGGTCACCATCTACGAAAAGCCCTCTACCCGCACCCGCATCAGCTTCGAGACGGGAATGTTCCAGCTGGGTGGCCTTGCCATGTACCTCTCCGGCAAGGAGAGCCAGGTGGGCCGGGGCGAACCCATGGAGGACACCGCCCGCACCCTGAGCCGCTACTGCGACGGCATTATGATGCGCACCTTCCGGCAGGAGGACCTGGAGCAGCTGGCCCGATACGCCACGGTGCCGGTCATCAACGGCATGACCGACTTTTCCCACCCCTGCCAGGTGCTGGCCGACCTGATGACCATCCGGGAGCGGTTTGCCCACCTGGACGGGATCAAGCTGGCCTACATCGGGGACGGGGACAATATGTGCCAGTCTCTCATTGTGGGCGGGCTGAAATGCGGTATGGAGGTGACGGCGGCCACCCCCCACGACTACCGCCCCAAACAGGAGATTTTGGACTTCGCCGCCTCCGACCCGGAGTTCGTCTTCACCCTGACCGAGGACCCGAAAGAGGCGGTCCGGGACGCCGACGTGGTGTTCACCGACGTGTGGGTGTCCATGGGCAAGGAGGCCGAGGCCGAGGCGCGGCGCAAAGCCTTCCAGGGCTTCCAGGTGGACGACGAGCTGCTGACCCTGGCCAGCCCCGGCTGCATGGTGCAGCACTGCCTCCCCGCCCACCGGGGGGAGGAGATCACCGACCAGGTACTCGAGGCCCACGCCGATGAGATTTTTGACGAGGCGGAGAACCGCCTCCATGTGCAGAAGGCCATCATGTGTCTGCTGCTGGGCGCAAATAACGCCGAGGACTGAATTTAATGTGCAATGTGCAATTAGCAATGTGCAATGGGTAAGGCTCAGCCGTTGTTGTCCTGTGGGAGCGATGATTGAGACAATGCCTTTTGTGGAAAGCTGCCAGCGTCTGATTCCCATAATTGCAAATTGCAAATTGCACATTGCAAATTGCTAATTGTGTAAAAAGTTGGGCCGTGCCAAAACAACAGTTTGGCCGCGGCCCCTTTTTTTGCACTTTTTCTCTTGCATTTTTCCCGAAACTGGCTAAAATAAGAATCACACTATAGAACACCAAAGGAAGTATTGTATTATGACGACGATCGACATTATCTCCGGCTTTTTGGGCGCGGGGAAAACCACCCTTATCAAAAAACTCATCAGCGAAGCCTTCCAGGGCCAGAAGCTGGTGCTCATCGAGAACGAATTTGGCGAAATCGGCATCGACGGCGGTTTCCTCAAGGACGCCGGTATTCAGATCACCGAGATGAACTCCGGCTGCATCTGCTGCTCCCTGGTGGGCGACTTCGGCCAGGCCCTGCGCCAGGTGCTGGAGCAGTACCACCCCGACCGCATCCTCATCGAGCCGTCCGGCGTGGGCAAGCTCTCCGACGTGTCCAAGGCCGTAGGCCGGGTGGCCGAGGAGACTGACATGAAGCTGGGCAGCGCCGTCACCGTGGTCAACGCCAAAAAGTGCAAGATGTATATGAAGAACTTCGGTGAGTTCTTCAACGACCAGGTGGAGCACGCGGGGACCGTTATCCTCAGCCGCACCCAGGATATGAGCGAGGCCAAGCTCCAGGAGGTCATCGACCTGATCCGCACCAAGAACCCCCGGGCCACCATCGTCACCACCCCCTGGGACGACCTGACCGGCGCGCAGATCCTCTCCGCCATCGCCGGGGGCGACTCCCTGGCCGACGAGCTGATGGCCCTGCTCCACGCCCAGGACGACGGCCACGACGAGGAGCATCACCACCACCATCATTATCACCACGACCACGATGAGGATGAGGAGCACGAGCACCACCATCATCACGACCACGATGAGGATGAGGAGCACGAGCACCACCATCATCACGACCATGATGAGTGCGGCTGCGGCCACCACCACCATCACCACGGCCACGACGCCGACGAGGTGTTCACCTCCTGGGGTATGGAGACGCCCCGCAAGTTCACCGAGACGGAAATTCAGACCGCTTTGGAGGCCCTGGACACCGGCGCTTACGGCGCGGTGCTGCGCTCCAAGGGCATCGTCCCCTGCGTGGACGGCACCTGGCTCCACTTCGACATGGTGCCCGGTGAGATCGAAATCCGCCGGGGCAGCGCGGACTATACCGGCCGCCTGTGCGCCATCGGCTCCGACCTGAAGGAGGAGCAGGTGCAGGCGCTGTTCAATCTGTAAAACAACACGAAACCCTTCCGCTCCCCTCCCCCTGTGGGGAGGGGAGTATTTCCACGAATGGAGGTTCCCTCATGGCCCAAAACCCGATCCCTGTTTATTTAATCGCCGGTTTTCTGGACGGCGGCAAGACCAACTTTATCGCCCCCATGCTCTCCGGCAAGGACTTCACCGAGGATGAGCACACCCTCTTAATTGTCACCGAGGAGGGCGAGGAGGAATATGACCTGGATGCCCTGCGTCGGCGGGACGTGCGGGTGGAATATATTGACGGCGAGGAGGACTTCACCCGGGAACGCCTGACCAAGCTGGATGCCAAATATCAGCCCTCGCAAATCGTCATCGAGTACAACGGTATGTGGCAGATCGCCGCCACCCAAGACGCCTTCCCCGACCACTGGACGCTGTATCAAATTGTCACCATCGTGGAGTCCCCCACCTTCAACAGCTACGCCAAAAACATGGCCAGCCTGATGATGGAAAAGCTGCGGCTGGCGGACCTGATCGTCTTTAACCGCTGCACCGACGAGCTGGCCCCCATGCTCCGCCAGCGGAACATCAAGCTGCTCAACCGCCGGGCGGAGATTTACCTGGAGTTCGACGGCGAGCGGATGGAGGAGTACGACGATGGCAGCGTCTGCCCCTTCGACCTGTCCAAGCCAGTGCTGGAGCTGAGCGACGAGGACTTCGGCTTCTGGTACACCGACTGCCAGGACAAGCCCGACCGCTACGAGGGCAAGCTGGTGCGGTTCCACGGCATGGTGGCCCAGTCCCCCAAGTTCCCCAGAGGGTCCTACGCCGTGGGCCGGTTCGCCGTGGTCTGCTGCGCCCAGGACACCGCTTTTCTGGGAATGCTCTGCTACGGCCCGGAGCAGAAGAAGCTGCAAAACAAGGACTGGGCGGAGGTCACCGCCCGGGTGCGCATCAAGAACCTGCGGGTGCTGGGCGGCGAAGGCCCGGTGCTGTACACCACCGAGGTCAAGCCCGCCCCGGCCCCGGAGGACACGATGGTTTACTTCTAATGTGCAATTAGCAATTAGCAATGTGCAATGAAGCTGTTGACTGTTTGGCCAGCAAGCTTGCCCAGCGTAGCACAAGTTTTCAACAGAGAAGCACCTTTTTGAAACTGCCCACCACTCTTGCCTCCGCCGTCAAGCGGCACTTCCGCTGCGCTCCCTGCCCTGAAAGGGGGGGACCATGCGAAGCATGGTGGAGGGGTTTCCAGCAGAACCCCCGATGAACGATAAAAACCCCGCCCAAATCCAACGAAAAACAGTTGGATTCGGGCGGGGTTCGTTTGTATGGGGATGCTTATTCGATGCCGTCCAGCGCCTGGGCCAGGTCGGCGATGAGGTCGTCCTTATCCTCCAGGCCGCAGGACATCCGCACCAGCTCGGCGGGGACGCCAGCGGCTTTCAGCTGCTCGTCGTTCATCTGGCGGTGGGTGGAGGTGGCCGGGTTCAGGCAGCAGGTGCGGGCGTCGGCCACGTGGGTCTCGATGGCGGCCAGCTTCAACCCCTTCATGAAGGTGTTGGCGGCCTCCCGGCCCCCCTTCAGGCCGAAGGACACCACGCCGCAGCCGCCGTTGGGCAGGTACTTCTGGGCCAGCTCGTGGTAGGGGTCGCCGGGCAGGTCGGAGTAGATGACGTAGTCCACCTTGGGGTGGTTCTGGAGGAACTGGGCCACGGCCCGGCCGTTTTCCACATGGCGGGCCATACGGACGTGGAGGGACTCCAGCCCCAGGTTCAGCAGGAAAGCGTTCTGGGGGGACTGGATGCAGCCGAAGTCCCGCATGAGCTGGGCGGTGCATTTGGTGATGAAGGCCCACTCCTTGCCGAACTTCTCGGCGTAGGTGATGCCGTGGTAGGACTCGTCCGGGGTGCAGAGGCCGGGGAACTTGTCCGCGTGGGCTATCCAGTCGAAGTTGCCGGAGTCCACGATGGCGCCGCCCACGGCGGCTCCGTGGCCGTCCATGTACTTGGTGGTGGAGTGGGTGACGATGTCCGCGCCCCACTCGATGGGGCGGCAGTTCACCGGGGTGGGGAAGGTGTTGTCCACGATGAGGGGCACCCCGTGGGCGTGGGCGGCTTTGGCGAACTTCTCAATGTCCAGCACGGTCAGGGCGGGGTTGGCGATGGTCTCGCCGAACACGGCCCGGGTGTTGTCCTGGAAAGCGGCCTCCAGCTCCTCCTCGGTGCAGTCGGGGGAGACGAAGGTGGTGGTGATGCCCATCTTCGCCATGGTGACGGAGATCAGGTTGAAGGTGCCGCCGTAGATGGAGGAGGAGGCCACGATGTGGCTGCCGCACTCGCAGATGTTGAACAGGGCGAAGAAGTTGGCCGCCTGACCGGAGGAGGTCAGCATACCGGCGGTGCCGCCCTCCAGGTCGGCGATTTTGGCCG
>JAJPXY010000054.1 GCA_021205205.1 Clostridiales bacterium | reverse complement strand
TATTCCACCTCCAGCAGCTTTTCCAGCTATAAAACCGTCACTGTCACCAGCTATAAGACGGTCAGTAAGACCATCTCCAAATTGACCAAGAAGAAGAAATATTACGTCCGGGTCCGGGCCTATAAGACCGTCTCCGGGACAAAGTATTATTCCGCCTGGAGCGGTAACAAATCCGTGAAGATCTCCAAATAGCGCAAAACGCAAAAGCCGCCGGGCCGAGGCCCGACGGCTTTTTTGCAAAAAGAGAGAAAAGAAAGAAAAGAAGAGAGGAGAGGAGAAAAATGAAAAAACACTGTGTCGCAGTTCGCGTTGCCCTGTTCGCTCCCTGCAAGCATAGGATAACAGAAGCCGGGGGGCGAGATGTTGGACAAATTGCGAAGAATTTGAGAAAAAACTTTGAACGGAGGGCCAAAACACCACAGTCGGGGCTTTACCTATACAACGTCATGCAAAACTGCCTTTTGTCATTTTCCGATCACGACTCTTAGTTTTGTCCTTTGGATGACGCAGTCTAACCCCATCAGAACAATAACCGTCAGCACCAAAATGGCAAGGGATTTTACAAAGCCATTCATCGGAGGCATCTGTGCAAAAAAATTCTTCCACAGGAGGATCACCAACTGATTCAAACACAAAAACGTTATGGAGTTCCTGCCCATTGTTTTCACACACCTAAGGAGCGCATTTCCTTTTCTCCCGATTCTGTCGTCCATGTGCCGGGACAAATTGAGTCCTGTGAGCGTTGCCAATACGGCATTGACCCAGAACAGAGGAATAATGGCATATGTTCCCGTTCTCATGTTGATATAGCCATTTAAAAAAATCAGAAATGTTGCCCCCCCGAGTAATAGTGCCGATGTCAGAGGGAGATGAAAAAGTTTCTTTTCCCATTTGTCTGGACTGTTTATGAGCAAGCGGGCTATATGATATAATCCCAACCCAACAAACGCGGCGTCCATCGCCCACGGCAGTCTGAACGGGCAAAAAAGATTGATCGTATTTCCGAAAAGTGCTATCAATGCCACAATGAACGACAGCATTTTCATCGAATTAATGTATCTGTCGAGCAAATAATAGACTAAATCGACAAAGTACAGCGCCGTTAAAAACCACAGGGCGCCCGCGATTGGCAGTCCACTTGTATTCTCCCACAGGAGATGCCGCAGTTCAGATGTAGCAATCCCTCCCTGCATCACAGAATATACGACTTCATGAAATGCGCCAAAGACAACATAAGGGAGCAACAAGGACCTTGCCTTTCTGACAGCAACATCCTTCACTGAGGCATCTTCTCTTCGGAAGAAAAGCCCGGAAACAAAAAAGAACATCGGCATATGAAAGGCGTGTATAAAATGGTCGAACCTGGAGCCAAATCCCACATGACCCATTATCATCAGCAGGATTCCGAAGCCACGAAAAAGGTCAATATATTCTACGCGTTTCGTCTTGTTCACTGAAAACACACCGTTTCTTCTCACTTGATTTGTTTTATTATAACAGGCTTTCCCATCACTTTCAATCAGAACACATCATAAAACAACCTTCATTTTTCCCGTTCGGGTTTGTGAATGGTGAGCGAAATGCAAATTGATACGATTTGTGTGGCGCGGCGGGCGCGTCTGTGGTATAATACCTCTCTGCCGGGGCTGTCCCGGCGGCAGGAGTGGAGTGCTTCATGGAAAATTTTCTGTTTGCGGTCAACGCCACGCTGCCCGTATTCCTGGTGATTTTGCTGGGATGGTTCTTGCAGCGGGTGGGCATTTTGAACGAGGGCTTCTCCAAGGCAGGGAACCAGTACGTGTTCCAATGTGCCCTGCCGGTGAGCCTGTTCCAGTCGGTGTCCCAGATGGACTTTTACAGCGACTTCGACCCCTCCTTCTGTCTGTTCTGCTTCGTGGTGACGACGATTATGTTCGGGGGCGTGTGGGGCCTGTCCTGGCTGCTGCTGAAAGACCGGTCTATGGTGGGGGCCTTCTCCCAGGCGGCGGCCCGGTCCAGCGCCGCCATTCTGGGCATCGCCTTCGCCGTCAACATCTACGGCGATGCGGGCATGGTGCCCATGATGATCGTGGCGGCGGTGCCCTTTTTCAACATCTACTCGGTGCTGATTTTGTCCTTCTCCCCGCAAATCGACGAGGACGGACGCCTCCTGCCCCCGCCCTCCGGCGGCGGAGCGCGGGTCCGGGCCGCCTGCCTCAACGTGCTGAAAAATCCTATCATTTTGGGCATCCTGGCGGGGCTGCCCTTCGCCCTGCTCCGCGTCACGCTGCCCACGCTGGTGACCTCCACCCTGGACATGGTGGGGGACACCGCTACGCCGGTGGCGCTGCTGGTGGTGGGAGCCACCTTCTCCGGCGCGGAGGCGCTGAAAAAGTGGAAACCCGCCGCTGTGGCCACCTGCGTCAAGCTGCTGGTGCTGCCCGCCCTGTTCCTGCCCCTGGCGGCGTGGCTGGGGTTCCGGGGCAGCGAGATGGTGGCCATTCTCATCATGGTGGGGTCCCCCACCACCGTCTCCTGCTACGTCATGGCGAAAAATATGCGGGGGGACGGGGTGCTGACCGCCAACGTCATTGTGCTGGCGACGCTGCTCTCCTCCGTGTCCATCACCTTCTGGCTGTTCCTGCTGCGGAGCTTCGCACTGGTTTGACCAATTAGCAATTAGCAATGTGCAATTATGCGGGAATCCGGCCCGTTGCCGTCGCCTGCGGCGAGGCGAACGCTATAAAGTCCACTCCGACGAGGGAGGAATGCGTTGCCTTTTGGCGGTAGAGCAGGGAGCAAAGCAGAAGTTCCGCTTGACGGCGGGGGGAAGCACACGGCTGAAAACCCGGCCATTGCACATTGCTAATTGCACATTGCTAATTCTGCTGTCACTGCCGATGTAACATCCATCTTATTGTAAAGGAGCCAAAACCTATGCACAATCAACTGACTGCCGACGACCTGCGGCAAATGCGGGAGGAACTGGACTACCGCCGCATCACCCTCCGGCCCAAGCTGCTGGAGGAGGTGAAAACCGCCCGGGCCTTCGGCGACCTGAGCGAAAACTTCGAGTATAAGGCCGCCAAGCAGGAGAAGAACCAGAACGAGCGCCGCATCCGCTACCTGGAGAAGATGATCGAGACGGCCCGCGTCATCACCGACCGCTCCGCCCCGGACCAGGTGGGCCTATTCGACAGAGTCACCGTCTGGTTCGACGAGGACGAGGAGGAGGAAGTGTTCCAAATCGTCACCGCCGTCAAGGAGGACGCGCTGCATAACCTCATCAGCAACGTCTCCCCAGTGGGGAAGGCCCTGCTGGGCCATCGGGCGGGGGACACCATCACCGTCCAGGTGAACGACAAGTACAGCTACCCCCTGACCATCCGGGCCATTGAGAAGCAGCAGGACGATGGGTCGATTCCAATTAGTTCATACTGACCAATAAGCAATGCGTAATTCGGGGCAAACCCCTCCGCCACCGCCTACGGCGGCGGCCCTCCTCCCCTTTCAGGGGAGGCAAGAGGGGTGGTCGGTTTCCGAATGATAGCTTTCTGTGGCAAACTTGTATTCTGCTGGATAACAGGCAGACGGTGTTTCTCCCTGTTCCCGTCAGCGAACTTGCTTCAAAACCCAGTCATTGCACATTGCTAATTGCAAATTGCTAATGAAAAGACGCGGCTCCGAGAACGAAACGCTCTCGGAGCCGCGCTTATTTTGCGCTATTGCGGGTCGATTTGCTTACAACTCCTTGATGGAGGGGGCAAAGGCCGCGTACTTGGCCACCTTGGCGTCGCACTCCTCCTTGGTGGGAGCGTTGGCCAGGATGTAGACCTTGATCTTCGGCTCGGTGCCGGAGGGACGGATGATGAAGGTGGTGCCGTCCTCCAAGTCGTAGGCCACCACGTTGGAGCCGGACAGCTCCATCTCCTCCACCTTGCCGCAGGCCAGGCAGGTGGAGGTGCCGGTCTGGTAGTCCTTGGCGGTCAGGACCTTGGTTCCGGCCACTTCGGTCATCGGCTCGGCGTGGAGCTTGTTCATGATCTCGGCCATCTTCGCCATGCCGTCCAGGCCGGGCATGACCAGGTTCAGGGTCTTTTCGCCGTAGAAGCCGTACTTGGCGTAGCAGTCCATCAGGGCGTCATACAGGGTCTTGCCCTGGGTGGCGTAGTAGGCGGCCATTTCCACCACGATGACGATGGCAGTGACAGCGTCCTTATCCCGGACGTAGTCGCCGAACATATAGCCGCAGGACTCCTCAAAGGAGAAGATGACCTGGCCCTCGCCGGACTGCTCCAGCTTGTCCTTCTTCTCGCCCAGGAACTTGAAGCCGGTGAAGGTGCGGGCGGACTTGACGCCGTTGGCCTCGGCCACCTTGGTAGCCATGGCGGAGGAGACGATGGTGGTGTTGGCGTAGGCGTTGGCGGGCAGGGTCCCGGCGCGCTTGCGGGCCTGGATGGCGTAGTCCTCCAGCAGGATGCCGGTCTGGTTGCCGGTGAGGACCACATACTCTCCGGCGGAGTTCTTGACCATGACGCCCACGCGGTCGGCGTCGGGGTCGGAGCCGGCGATCAGGTCGCAGCCGTGCTCTTTCGCCAGGTCAACAGCCAGATAGAAGCCCTCGGGGTTCTCCGGGTTGGGGGAGGCCACGGTGGGGAAGTCGCCGTCGATGACCATCTGCTCGGGCACGCAGTAGACCTTCTTCATGCCCAGGCGCTTGAGCGCTTCGGGGATGAGCTTGTGGCCGGTGCCGTGGAAGGGGGTGTAGACGATGCCGAAGGTGTCGGCCACCTTGGCCACGGACTCCTTGTCGATGACCTGGCCCATGACGTTGGCCAGGAACTTCTCGTCGGTCTCCGGGCCGATGATGGTGACCAGGCCCTGGGCCTTGGCCTCGTCCAGGTCCATGATCTTCACGTCGTCAAAAACATCCAGCTCTTTCATTTTGGCGGCCACCACGTCGGCGGGGCCGGGAGGCAGCTGGGCGCCGTCGCTCCAATAGACCTTATAGCCGTTGTACTCCTTGGGGTTGTGGGAGGCGGTGATGTTGATGCCAGCCTGGCAGCCGTACTCCCGGACGGAGAAGGACAGCTCCGGGGTGGGGCGCAACTCGTCAAAGAGCTTGACCTTGATGCCGTTGGCGGCCAGCACGGCGGCGGCCTCCTCCGCGAACTCCTTGGAGTGGTTGCGGCAGTCGCAGGAGATGGCCACGCCCTTCTCGCAGGCCTCAGGGCCTTCCGCCTTGACCGCCTCGGCGAACGCCTGGGTGGCGTGGCCGACCACGTGGCGGTTCATCTGGTGCAGGCCCACGCACATGGTGCCGCGCAGACCGGCCGTGCCGAACTCCAGCGGGCCAAAGAAGCGGGACTCGATTTCTTTGGGGTCATCTTTGATGGACTCCAGCTCGGCCTTTTCCTCCGGGGAGAGGGCGGGGCTGTTCAGCCATTTTTCATACGTTTCCATAAAGGACATAAAAAAGGCACCTCCGAAAAAAGTTTTGCAAGTGACAATCACTGAAATATATTATACAAAAGACCCGGCCTTTTGTCCAGACAAAAATAACATAATATACAAACTTGACAAAATTATTCCCTGTTCCAGCGAAAAACCAGACACAGCGGGGCGCAGACTTGGCAACCCGCCCGGAAAAGGGCGGGTTTGTGGGCGGTTGGCCGGTCATTTTTTACATTGGAGCCTCAGATTTACGAAAAAACGCTTGCACACCTGTAGGGGCGGCCCATGGCCGCCCGTGGGAGCCAACTGCGTATTCAGGGCGGCCACGGGCCGCCCCTACACAGGATTTTCCAAGCAGAGCTATAAGATTGCCGGTTCAACGGAACCTGTCGCGGCAAAAGCCCCCGGCGGCACTCCTGCCGTCGGGGGCTGAATACCGTATTTACATAACTTCCTTGGTCGCGATCATATCCACGCCGGTACCGGCCACGTCGGCCTTGACCACGTCGCCGATGTGGACGGGGGCCTCCACCGCCACCCCGGCGATGTCCTTCACGCAGGCAAAGATCTTGTCCTTGGGGACGTCGCCTGCCGTCTTGCAGGAGACGGTCGCCGCGCCGGTGGCGCTGCCCACCACGCGGACTGTGCTGGTGACGATGCGGGTGGGGTTGGTGACCTCCTTCCGAGCATAGGCCGCGCCCCGGGGGCAGGTGTTGCCGGTGACGGAGAGGACTTCACCGTTCTCCATTTTTACCTCCAGCGGACACCCCATGGGGCAGCCGATACAGGTCAGATTTTTGACTTCCGTCTGTCACGCCTCCTCTACCCTGATGCAGATGCTGCTCAAATCGGGATGGGCCTGGAACATGGCCCGTTTCAGCTTGACTTCCTCCATCTCGCCTGGGGCCATGACGGGCCGCCTGCGGTGGATGACCCGGTCGCCGTCCAGATAGACGCTGACGAAGCGGTTCTTCATCACGCCGCCCACCCGGAACCGGACCACCAGCTCGTTGCCGACCCGGGCCGGGTCGATGGTGCAGGGGACCGTGTACCGGGGGCCGCCCTCCACGGCGACGGGGATGTCGTGCCGTTCCCCGTCAGTGCAGCCGCCCGCCACATAGGCGGCGGCGCTGCGTCCGGCGGCGGCGGCTTCCTCGGAGACGAAGTCCACCAGGTCGTGGACGTGCAGCACGTTGCCCGCGGCAAAGACGCCGGGGATGGAGGTCTCCAGGCTCTCGTTGACGGTGGGGCCATTGGTGACCCGGTTCAGCTCCACGCCCATGTCCCGGGACAGCTCGTTTTCCGGGATGAGGCCGCAGGAGAGCAGCAGGGTGTCGCAGTCGTAGTGCTCCTCGGTGCCGGGGATGGGCTTGTTGTGGCTGTCCACCTGGGCGATGGTCACGCCGGTGACCCGCTCCTTGCCCTCGATGTCCACTACGGTGTGGCTCAGCTTCAGGGGGATGTCGAAGTCGTTGAGGCATTGGACGATGTTCCGCTTCAACCCGCCGGAGTAGGGCATCAGCTCGGCCGCGACCTTGACCTTGGCCCCTTCCAGCGTCATGCGCCGGGCCATGATGAGGCCGATGTCGCCGCTGCCCAAAATGACCACCTCACGGCCGGGCATAAAGCCCTCGATGTTCACCAGCCGCTGGGCGGTCCCGGCGGAATAGATGCCCGCGGGGCGGTAGCCGGGGATGTTCAGCGCGCCGCGGCTGCGCTCCCGGCAGCCCATGGCCAGCACGATGGCCTTGGCCTGGATGTCAAACAGGCCGTCCTCCCGGTTCATGGCGGTGACCACCTTCTCGGGGGAGATGCTCAACACCATGGTGGAGAGCTTATAGGCGATTTTTTTCTGGTCGATTTTCTCCGCGAAGCGGTAGGCGTACTCCGGCCCGGTCAGCTCCTCCTGGAAGGTGTGCAGACCGAAGCCGTTGTGGATGCACTGGTTCAAAATGCCGCCCAGCTCCTTATCCCGCTCCAGGATGAGGATGCTTCTGGCTCCGGCGTCGTAGGCCGCGTTGGCCGCCGCCAGACCGGCGGGGCCGCCGCCGATGATGACAATGTCACAGGTTTTCATGGCGCTCCCTCCTTAAATCCGGTCTTTTGCCGTGCCGACGATGAGCCGGGAGGCCCCGCCGCACTTGGTGATCTCGCTCTGGCTGACGCCCAGCTCCCGGGCCAAAATCTCCATCACCCGGGGACTGCAAAAGCCGGCCTGACACCGGCCCATCCCGGCCCGGGTGCGGCGCTTGACGCCGTCCAGGCTCTTGGCCCCCAGGGGGCGGTGAATGGCGTCCAAAATCTCCCCCTCGCTGACGCTCTCGCAGCGGCAGATGATCTGGCCGTAGGCGGGCTGTTCCTTGATGAGGGCGGTGCGCTCCTCTTTAGAGAGGGTTTTGGGGTCCAAAATGCCCTTGCGCTTGCCCACGTAATTGGTATTTTCCTGCAAGTCCAGCTTATCCCGCAGCAGGTCGGCCACCTCCAGGCCGATGGCCGGGGCGGAGGACAGGCCGGGGGACTCGATGCCCGCGCAGTCGATGAAGCCTGGTGCGTCGGCGGCCTCGCCCACGATAAACTCGTCGCCGTCCTCGTGGGCGCGCAGGCCCGCGAAGCTGGTGATGACCTGGCGGATGGGCAGACCGGGGACGGTGGTCCCAGCTTTGGCAGTCAGGTCGGCAATGCCTTCGGCGGTGGTGTTGACGCCCTCCCGGTCCTCAATGTTGAAGGCAGTGGGGCCGACGATGGTGTTGCCGTGGACGGTGGGGCTGACCAGCACCCCCTTGCCCAGCGCGCCGGGCAGCTGGAAGATGGTGTGGGCCACGAAGTCCCCTGTGGAGCGGTCCAGCAGGCAGTAGTCGCCCCGGCGGGGGGTGATGTGGAGCTTCTCGCCGCTGACCATGTTGTGGAAGATGTCGGCGTAGACCCCGGCAGCGTTGACGATGCACCGGGCATCGAACACGCCCCGGTCGGTCTGCACGGCCCAGCCGCCCTCCTTGCGGGGGGAGATGGCCTTCACCTCGGTGTTCAGCTTGAACTCCACGCCGTTGGTGTTGGCGTTTTCCGCCAGGGCAATGGTCAGGTGGAAGGGGCAGACGATGCCGCCGGTGGGCGCCCACAGGGCCGCCACCGCGTCGGGGTTAATGTTGGGTTCCATCTCCCGAAGCTGCTGAGCGTTGAGAATTTCCAGCCCCTCCACGCCGTTTTGCAGGCCGTTTTCATACAGGGCCTGGAGCCGGGGGCGGTCCTCCTCCTTCATGCAGACCACCAGGCTGCCGTTGCGGCGGAAGGGCACGTCCAGCTCCTCCGCCAGGGCGGGCATCATCACGCTGCCCTGGACGTTGAGCTTTGCTTTCCGGCTCCCGGCAGCGGCATCGAATCCGGCGTGGATGATGGCGCTGTTGGCCTTGGAGGTGCCGCAGCACACGTCCTCCTCCCGCTCGATGACACAGGCGTTCACCTGATAGCGGGAGAGGTACCGGGCCACAGCACAGCCGGTGACGCCGGCCCCGATGATAATTACGTCATACACAGTTGTTACACTCCCTCTTATTGATTCTAACCTTTACAGAAATACAGAAAAGCTGCTTACTCCTTGGCCCAGCCGAAGGTGGTCCCCACGGCGCGCCGCCAGCCCAGCACCCGCTTGTCCCGCTCCGCGGGCTTGATGGTGGGGCCAAAGACCCGGTCGATGGTCCAGTTCTGCGTCACTTCCTCCTTGCTGTCCCAGTAGCCCACGGCCAGCCCGGCCAGGTAAGCCGCGCCCAGGGCGGTGGTCTCCACGCAGGCGGGGCGGTTGACAGGGGCCTGGATGATGTCCGCCTGGATCTGCATCAGCAGGTCGTTGGCGGAGGCGCCGCCGTCCGCCCGCAGGGCGGCCAACTTGATGCCGGAGTCCTCCTCCATGGCTTTCAGCACGTCATAGGTCTGGTAGGCCAGGGACTCCAGCGTGGCGCGGATGATGTGGTAACGGTTGGTGCCCCGGGTCAGGCCCACGATGCTACCCCGGGCGTAGGGGTCCCAATAGGGCGCGCCCAGGCCGGTGAAGGCGGGAACCACGTAGCAGCCGTTGGTGTCCGGCACCTTTTTGGCGAAGTATTCGGAATCGGCGGCGGAGTCCACCACCTTCAGCTGGTCCCGGAGCCACTGGATGGCGGACCCGGCCACGAAGATGGACCCCTCCAGGGCGTACTGCACCTTGCCGTCCAACCCCCAGGCGATGGTGGTCACCAGGCCGTTTTTGGAGAACACCGGAGTCTCGCCGGTGTTCATCAGCAGGAAGCAGCCGGTGCCGTAGGTGTTCTTGGCCTCGCCGGGGTTGAAGCAGGTCTGGCCAAACAGGGCGGCCTGCTGGTCGCCTGCGGCGGCGGCGATGGGGATGGGCGTGCCGAACAAATCGGCGGTGGTCTCGCCGTAGATACAGCTGGAGGGCTTCGCCTCCGGGAGCATACAGGCGGGTATGTCCAGCTCGGCCAAAATCTCCTCGTCCCATTTCAGGTCGATGATGTTAAAGAGCATGGTCCGGGCGGCATTGGAGTAGTCGGTGACGTGGACCCTGCCGCCGGTCAGCTTCCAAATCAGCCAGGTCTCCACCGTGCCGAACAGCAGCTGTCCGGCCTCCGCCTTCTCCCGCGCGCCGGGGACGTTTTCCAGCATCCAGCGGATTTTCGTGGCGGAGAAGTAGGGGTCGATGATGAGGCCGGTCTTGGCCCGGTACTCGTCGGTCAGGCCCTTTTCCACCAGAGTATCGCAGTATTCGGCGGTGCGGCGGTCCTGCCAGACGATGGCGTTGCAGATGGGTTCGCCGGTGGTCTTGTCCCAGACGATGGTGGTCTCCCGCTGGTTGGTGATGCCGATGGCGGCGATGTCGGCGGCGGTGGCCCCCGCCCTGGTCAGCGCTTCGGACGCCACGGCGTACTGGGTCAGCCAGATTTCCATCGCGTCGTGTTCCACCCAGCCGGGCTGGGGGAAGTACTGGGTGAACTCCTTCTGGGCGACGCTGACCATCTCGCCCTCCCTGTTGAACAGGATGCAGCGGTTGGACGTGGTGCCGGCGTCCAGGGCCATAACGAATTTTGCCATTGTGCGATTCCTCCTTTGGGGTTTTTGTATTACATTTATCACAGGCAGCATTGCAAATTGCACATTGCTCATTGCTAATTGAATCACATCTCCCAAACCGCCTCGTTAGTGGTGGAGATGGCGGTGGCCCCGGCGTCCAGGGCGCCGATGGCGTCCTTCTTGCTGTCGATCAGCCCACCAGCCAGCAGCGGGATCTTCGTGGCGGCGTGGAGGCGGCGGATGATGTCTGGCATGACGCCGGGGAGAATTTCCAGGAAATCCGGTCCCACACTGCTCATGCTGCCCGCCTCGGCCAGGGACATGGAGTCCAGGATGAACACCCGCAGCACGGTGTACATCCGCAGTTCCCTGGCCCGCATGATCAGGTTCTGATGGGTAGAGATGATGCCGTCCACCCCGGCGTTCTGCTGGAGGAAGTCCACGGCGATCTCCTTGGGGGAGAGGCCATAAATCAAATCGGCGTGGACCAGGGCAATTTTACCGGCGTTCTGCACGGCGGCGACGATGTCCGCAATGCTGCAAATGTCTCCATAGAGGATGAACACCACCCGAATTTCTCTGCGGCGCAGACAGCTTTGCAGCCCCTTGTCGTCCTTCACTGCCGCGATGATAGGGTTTGCCATCACCGCATCGTAAAAACGCTGTTCCATAGTAACACCTCGAAAATCATAAAAAAAGACAAGGGAAATAACGACCCTTTCGGGCCTTCGGCCCCTTGCTCATTACTCCAAGCTGGTTATTCGGTTGCCGGGAACGAAAAACTTCTGGCAAGCGGTTTCTCAAATTCCTTATTTTAAGTATACCACGTCCCCGGGAAAAAGCAACCCCCTTTTGCAGTTTCTACAGGGCAACAGCATTTAAATTTAACCCAAAAGAATAGACAAAAACGCTTCAGGAT
>JAJPXY010000114.1 GCA_021205205.1 Clostridiales bacterium | reverse complement strand
CCCCCAAAATCGTCCACGCCGGGGCGGAGGGCGGCTCCAACATCTTCCGCATGGAGTACTTCAACCGCAAGGCGTTTCTGGCCCAGTCTCCCCAGTTCTACAAGCAGATGATGGTGGGCGTGTTTGAGCGGGTGTATGAGATCGGCCCGGTGTTCCGGGCGGAGAAGCACAACACCACTCGCCACCTGAACGAGTATATCGGTCTGGACTTCGAGATGGGGTATATCGAATCCTTCCAGGATGTGATGGAGATGGAGGCCGGTTTCCTGAAACGAGCCATGAAGCTGCTGGCAGAGGAGTACAGCGCCGACCTGAACCGGCTGGGGGTGGAGCTGCCCCAGGTGGACCAGATCCCCGTCTGCCGGTTCGACGAGGCCAAGCGGCTGGCAGCAGAGAAGTACCACCGGCCCATCCGGGACCCCTACGACCTGGAGCCGGAGGAGGAGGTCAACATTGGCCGCTACTTCAAGGAGGAGTTCGACGCGGACTTCGTCTTTGTCACCCACTACCCGGTGAAGAAGCGCCCCTTCTACGCCATGGACGACCCCGCCGACCCCCGGTACACCCTCTCCTTCGACCTGCTGTTCCGGGGCATGGAGGTCACCACCGGCGGTCAGCGCATCCACGACTACGACCAGCAGGTGGCCAAGATGAAGGCCAAACGGATGAACCCCGACGAGTTCCAGAGCTACCTGATGATCCACAAGCACGGTATGCCGCCCCACGGCGGCCTGGGCATCGGCCTGGAGCGGCTGACCATGAAGCTCTGCGGGCTGGACAACGTCCGCTACGCCAGCCTGTTCCCCCGGGACCTGTCCCGGCTGGAGCCGTAACGGAAAGGAGCCGTTTTTATGAAAATTACCACAGATTTGGTGGATTATGTCTCCGTCCTCTCCCGGCTCAAGCTGCCGGAGGAGGAGAAGGTCAAAATGGCCGGAGAGCTGGAGCAGATCATCGGCTATATGGACGTCCTCAACCAGCTGGATACCAGCGACATCGAGCCGATGAGCCACACCTTCCCGGTGAAAAACGTCCTGCGGGAGGACGTGGTGGAGGATTTCGGCGGCCGCGCCGCCCTGCTCAGCAACGCCCCCGCCCACGACGATGAAGCCTTTTTGGTCCCCAAGACCGTAGACTGAGGAGGTACGCCACATGAGTTTATTGGATCATTCCGCCCTGGAACTGGGGCGGCTCATCGCCTCCGGCGAGGTCGGCGTCCGGGAGGCCACCCGGACGGCTCTGGACGCCATCGCCGCCGCCAACCCCGAGAACAACGCCTTTATCACCGTCTTGGAGGAGGAAGCGCTTCGGGAGGCCGAGCAGGTGCAGGCCAGGCTCCGGGCCGGGGAGCTGTCCGGCCCACTGGCCGGGGTCCCCGCCGCCATCAAGGACAACATCTGCACCCTGGGGGTCAAGACCACCTGCGCCTCCAAAATCATGGGGGACTTCAAGCCTCCCTACCAGGCCACGGTGATGGAACGGCTGCAAAGGGCCGGCTCCGTCAACCTGGGCAAGCTGAACATGGACGAGTTCGCCATGGGGTCCACCACCGAGACCTCCTACTACGGCCCAACGAAGAATCCCTGGGACCTGGGCCATGTCCCCGGCGGGTCCTCCGGCGGCGCGGCGGCGGCGGTGGCCAACCGGGAGTGCTGGTATGCCATCGGCTCCGATACCGGCGGTTCCATCCGCCAGCCCGCCTCTTACTGCGGCGTCACCGGCATGAAACCCACCTACGGCACCGTCTCCCGGTACGGCCTCATCGCCTACGCCTCCTCCCTGGACCAAATCGGGCCGCTGGCCCGCTCCGCGGAGGACTGCGCCGCCGTGCTGGACCTCATCATGGGGATAGACCCTCGGGACGGCACCTCCCTGGATGCCCCCTGCGGCCACCTGCTGGAGAACCTCTCCGCCGACCTGACTGGTAAAAAAATCGGCATCCCCGTGGACTGCTTCGGAGACGGCCTGGACCCGGAGGTCCGCGCCGCCGTGCTGTCCGTGGCCGACGTGCTGAAAGGCCGCAGCGCGGAAATCGAGGAGTTCCAGCTGCCCATTATGGAGTACGTGGTGCCCACCTATTATATCATCGCGGCAGCGGAGGCCAGCTCCAACCTGTCCCGGTTCGACGGCGTGAAATACGGCTGGCGCGCGGAGAACTATGAGGACTTGACCGACCTTTACAACAAGACCCGCACCGAGGGCTTCGGCAGCGAGGTCAAGCGGCGCATCCTGCTGGGCACCTTCGTCCTCTCCACCGGTTACTACGATGCCTATTACAACAAGGCCCTCCAGGTGAAGGCGGTCATCAAGCGCGCGTTCGACGACGCCTTCTCCAAGTACGACCTGATTTTAATGCCGGTGGCCCCCACCACCGCGCCCAAGCTGGGGGAGAGCCTGTCCAACCCGCTGCAAATGTACCTCAGCGACATTTACACCGTCTCCGTCAACCTGGCGGGTCTGCCGGGCCTCTCCATGCCCTGCGGCCTGGACAAAACCGGCCTGCCCATCGGCGCGCAGCTCATCGGCCCCGCTCTGGGTGAGCAGAAGGTGCTGGACGCGGCTTACGCCTACCAGCAGGACACGACCTATCATCAGAAAACGCCTGTGGGAGGTGCCAAGGAATGAACTGGGAAGTGGTAATTGGCCTGGAGACCCATGTGGAGCTGGCCACGAAAACCAAGATTTTCTGCTCCTGCACCACCGCCTTTGGCGGCGACCCCAACACCCACGTCTGCCCGGTCTGCACCGGGATGCCGGGGAGTCTGCCGGTGATGAACAAAAAGGTGCTGGAATACGCCGCCAAGGCGTCGCTGGCCCTAAACTGCGACGTGACGCAGTACTGCAAATTTGACCGGAAGAACTACTTTTACCCCGACCTGCCCAAAGCCTACCAGGTGTCCCAGCTGTACCTGCCCATCGGGCGCAACGGCAAGGTGCCCATCCAGGTGGGCAGCGAGGAAAAGGTCATCCGCATCCACGAGCTGCACATGGAGGAGGACGCGGGCAAGCTGGTCCACGACAACTGGATCGACCAGACCCGGGCGGACTACAACCGCTGCGGCGTGCCGCTGATCGAAATCGTCACCGAGCCGGACTTCCGCTCCGGGGACGAGGTCATCGCCTATCTGGAGAAGCTGCGCTCCACGCTGGAATATCTGGGCGTCTCTGACTGCAAAATGCAGGAGGGCAGCCTCCGCTGCGACGTGAACCTCTCCGTCCGGCCCCAAGGCAGCACGGAGCTGGGCACTCGCACCGAGATGAAGAACCTGAACTCCTTCAAGGCCATCTCCCGGGCCATCGCCTACGAGGCCCGGCGGCAGGAGGAGCTGATCGAGATGGACCACAAGCGGGTCATTCAGGAGACCCGCCGCTGGGACGACAACAAGGACGCCACCATCTCCATGCGCTCCAAGGAGAACGCCCAGGATTACCGGTATTTCCCGGAGCCGGACATCCCGCCCATGGAGCTGAGCGACAGCTATCTGGACGGCCTCCGGGCCGCCATGCCGGAGATGGCCCCCGCCAAGCGGGAGCGCTACCAACGGGAGTGGGGCCTCTCCGAGAAGGACGCCGCCCTGCTCACCGACACCCGGTCCATGGCCGCCTACTTTGAGGACACGGTGGCCGCCGGGGCCTCCCCCAAGCAGGCCAGCGACTGGATCCAGGGCGAGGTACTGCGGGAATTGAAGGAAAAGAGCCTGGACATCAAGCAGGTGGTGTTCGCGCCGGAGGCGCTGGCCCACCTCATCGGCCTGGTGAGCCAGGGCAAGCTGAACCGCAACACCGCCGTCAAGGTGTTCCGGGCCGTGTTCGACGACAACGGCGACATCGACGCCTATGTGCAGGCCCACGGCCTGGAGCAGGTCAACGACGCCGGTCTGGTGGAACAGGTCGTGGACGAGGTCCTGGCTGCCAACCCCCAGTCTGTGGCCGACTACAAGGCGGGCAAAAAGAAAGCCTCCGGCTTCCTGATGGGCCAGTGCATGAAGGCCCTCAAGGGCAAGGGCGACCCCAAGGTGGTCAGCCAGACGCTGAACCGGAAACTCGCACAAATGTAACAAAAAGAAGGCTCCTGCCGGACGGCGGGAGCCTTCTTTTGCGCGCGGCGCGCGGTTTTTCCTATTTCTCACGGGCCTTTCCGCCCGCCCGGCGGGAGGGGCAGTCCTCCCGGCCACAGCCGCAGCAGGCGTTCCCCCGGTTCCGCCACAGGTGGACCACGACGAGGGCGACCACTGCCAGCAGGGCCACAAGAATGACAACGCTTGCAAGATTCATCTCATACTCCTCCTGTCAGACCATGCCGAGCATAAGGCCGACAATACGGACGAGGGCTGCGACGATCCAGGCGACGGCACACTGCTCCACCACCACAAAGACGGCCCATTTACCACCCAGCTCCCGCCGGATGGAGGCGATGGCCGCCACGCAGGGCGTGTAGAGCAGGCTGAACACCATCATGGTGGCGGCGGTCAGCGGCGTCAGCAGGGACGTGACCTCTCCGGCGAACAAAATCTCCATGGTGGAGACCACGCTCTCCTTGGCCATGAAGCCACTGATGAGGGAGGTGCAGATGCGCCAGTCGCCCAGGCCCAGCGGCCGGAAGATGGGCGCCAGCACCCCCGCCACCACGGCGAGAATGCTGTTCTGGGAATCCGTCACCACATTCAGCCGCAGGTCAAAGGTTTGCAGGAACCAAATCACGATCGTCGCCAGCAGGATGATGGTAAAGGCCCGGTGCAGGAAGTCCTTGGCTTTCTCCAACAGGAGCTGCGCCACGTTCCGGGCGGAGGGGAGCCGGTAGTTGGGCAGCTCCAGCACAAAGGGGACCGCTTCCCCGCGGAACAGGGTCTTTTTATAGAGGAAGGCCGCGAGGATTCCCACCGCGATGCCCAGGAAGTAGAGGACAGTGACGATCAGCCCGCTGTACCGGGGGAAGAAAACGTTGACGAAGAACATATAGATGGGCAGCTTCGCCGTGCAGCTCATGAAGGGCGTCAGCAAAATGGTCATTCGGCGGTCTCGCTCGCTGGGCAGCGTCCGGGTGGCCATGACCGCCGGTACCGTGCAGCCGAAGCCGATGAGCATGGGGACGATGCTCCGGCCGGAGAGGCCGATTTTCCGCAGGAGGCTGTCCATAAAGAACGCCACCCGGGCGATGTAACCGCTGTCCTCCAGGAGGGACAGGAAAAAGAACAGACAGACTATGATGGGCAGGAAGCTCAACACGCTGCCCACACCGGCGAAAATGCCGTCGCTGATGAGCGACCTGAGGACCGGGTGGACGTTCCCCGCCACCAGCGCGGCGTCCACGACGCCCACCAGGTACTCGATGCCGACCTCCAAAAGGTCCTGGAAGAACGCGCCGATGACGTTGAAGGTCAGGTAGAACACCAGCAGCATGATGCCGATAAAGCAGGGGATGGCCGTGTATTTGCCGGTGAGGACCTTGTCGATTTTCTCGCTGCGCTGCCGCTCCCGGCTCTCTTTGGGCTTTTGCACCGTATGGCTGCACAGCTTTTGGATGAAGGAAAACCGCATATCAGCGATGGCCGCCGTCCGGTCCAGGCCCCGCTCCTGCTCCATCTGAACCAAAATCAGCTCCACCATTTCCTTCTCGTTTTCCGTCAGGTTCAGCCGCTCCAGGATGAGCTGGTCGCCTTCGGCCACCTTGGTGGCCGCGAAACGGAGGGGGATGCCCGCTTTTTGGGCGTGGTCCTCGATCAGGTGCATAATGCCGTGCAGCGCCCGGTGGACCGCGCCGCCGTGGTCGTTCTTGTCGCAGAAGTCCTGCCGCTTGGGCCGCTCCTGATACTGCGCCACGTGGAGCAGGTGGGACACCAGCTCGTCGATGCCCTCGTTTTTGGCTGCGGAGATGGGCACCACGGGGATGCCCAAAATCTCCTCCATCTCGTTGATGCGGATGGAGCCGCCGTTTTCCCGCACCTCGTCCATCATGTTCAGGGCCAGCACCATGGGCGTGTCCAGCTCCATCAGCTGCATGGTCAGGTACAGGTTTCGCTCGATGTTGGTGGCGTCCACAATGTTGATGATGCCGTGGGGGTGTTCGTCCAGCACGAAGTTCCGGGTCACCAGCTCCTCGCTGGAGTAAGGCGACATGGAGTAAATGCCCGGCAGGTCGGTGACCAGCGTGTTGTCATGGCCCCGAATCGCGCCGTCCTTTCGGTCCACGGTGACGCCGGGGAAGTTGCCTACGTGCTGATTTGCGCCGGTCAGCTGGTTGAACAGGGTGGTTTTGCCGCTGTTCTGGTTGCCCGCCAGGGCAAAGGTCAGCACGGTGCCCTCCGGCAGGGGGTGCTCGTCCGCCTTGCTGTGGTACCGTCCGCCCTCGCCCAGGCCGGGGTGGGCCAGCTCCTTCTCCCGGCTGAGGGCGGCCTCTTTTGTCGCTTTTTTGACCGGTTCGATCTCGATTTTTTCCGCGTCGGCCACACGCAGCGTCAGCTCATAGCTGTGGACCCGCAGCTCCAGAGGGTCGCCCATGGGGGCAAACTTGACCATGGTGACCTCCGCGCCGGGAATCAGGCCCATATCCAGGATGTGCTGCCGAAGCGCTCCCTCGCCGCCGACTGTTTGGATGACTGCGCTTTTTCCAATCTCTAATTCTTTTAAAGTCATTGCTCTGCCGCTCCTTCATCGGTTTTCTCGGTTGCAATGCCGTTGAATCAGCTTGACAATCTCCACGATGGGGATGATGAGCACGCCCAACAGGGCGGCCACGAGGTACTCCGGCAGCTCCACGCTGGCAAACCCAAAGGCCGCCGCCAGCACCGGGACTTCACAGACAAGGGTGGTGGCAGCCAGAGAGGCCACAGCTGCCAGCAGCAACAGCCGGTTTTGGGAACCCAGGCGGAAAATGCTCTGCCGCTGGGAACGCATATTCAGGCTGTGGAAAATTTCCGCCATGGACATGGTCAGGAAGGCCATGGTGATGCCGTTGGCGCTGTCCGTAATGGCCCAGACACCGCTCTCCATAAAGTGGCCGACAAAGTAAGAGACCAGCGTCAGCGCTGTCACGGCGATGCCCTGATAGACCACGTCGACGCCCATGCCGTCCGCAAAAATGCCCGCCCTGGGGTCCCGGGGCTTGCGCTGCATGATGTCCCGCTCCGCCTTCTCCGTGCCCAGGGCCAGGGCTGGGAAGCAGTCGGTCACCAGGTTGATCCACAGCAGGTGGACCGGCTTCAAGATGGTGAAGCCCATCAGCGTGGCACAGAAGATGCTCAGCACCTCGCTCAGGTTGGAGCCAAGGAGGAACTGGATGGCCTTGCGGATGTTGTCGTAGATGCGCCGCCCCTCTTCCACCGCGCCGACGATGGTGGCGAAGTTGTCGTCGGTCAAAATCATATCCGCCACGTTTTTCGTCACGTCGGTGCCGGTGATGCCCATGCCCACGCCGATGTCCGCCGCCTTGATGGAGGGGGCATCGTTGACGCCGTCGCCGGTCATGGCCGTCACGTACCCGGCGCCCCGCCAGGCGTTGACGATGCGGGTCTTTTGCTCCGGCTGGACCCGGGCGTACACGCTGATGCTCTGGAACTCCCTTCCAAAGGTCTCGTCGTCCATCTGGGCCAGCTGCGCGCCGGTGACGGCGCGGGTCTCCTCCGTCAGGATGCCCAGCTCCCGGGCAATGGCCGCCGCCGTGTCGATGTGGTCGCCGGTGATCATAATGGGCCGGATACCCGCCTGGCGACACTCCACGATGGCGTCTTTTACCTCGGGGCGCACCGGGTCGATCATGCCGCAGAGGCCGACGAAGCAGAGCAGCTGCTCCAGCGTCTCCGGCTCGCAGTCCGCAGGCGGCGCGTCCCACAGCCGCTGGGCGCAGGCCAGCACCCGCATGGCCTTGTCCGCCATGGTTTTGTTGGCGGCAAGGATCGACTCCCGGTCGCCCTCCGTCATGGGAACGGTTTGGCCGTCCCGGAGAACATAGGCACACCGGTCAAGGACCACATCGACCGCGCCCTTGGTGAACTGCACGAGGCCGTCCCCCGTCCGGTGGACGGTGGACATCATTTTCCGGTTGGAATCGAAGGGGGCTTCGCCGCAGCGCACATACTGCGCCTTTAGGTCAGGCTTTGCAAGTCCGATTTTGTTGGCCCAGGCCACCAGCGCGGCCTCGGTGGGTTCGCCGGTCGCCTGGCCGTCCTCGTCCAGCTCCGCGTCGCTGCACAGCGCCATGGCGGCAGCCGTCCGCTTTTCGTCCGCACCGAAAGCCTCCACCACCGTCATTTTGTTCTGGGTCAGCGTTCCGGTTTTGTCTGAGCAGATGACCTGGGCGCAGCCCAGGGTCTCCACGGCGGTCAGGCGGCGAATGATGGCGTTGCGCTTGGACATATTGGTCACACCGATGGAGAGCACCACCGTGACCACTGCCGCCAACCCCTCCGGGATGGCCGCCACCGCCAGAGAGACGGCAATCATGAAGGAGTCCAGCACCACATCGACGGTCATGCTGCCCGCGCGCAGCAGTTGGACGGCGAACACGGCCACGCAGATGCCCAGCACCAGCCAGGTCAAAATTTTCGACAGCTGGTTCAGCTTGATTTGCAGCGGTGTCTGGTCGTCCTCGGCCTGGGCCAGGGCGTCGGCAATCTTTCCCATCTCGGTTTTCATACCGGTGGCGGTGACGACGGCGGTGCCTCTACCATAGACCACAGTGCCGCCCATATACAGCATATTTTTCCGGTCCCCCAGGGGAACGTCTGTTTCGTTCTCCTTCAGCCGGATGAGGTCGATGAACTTGGTGACCGGCACCGATTCGCCCGTCAGGGCGGATTCCTCCACCTTTAAGCTGGCGCTCTCCAGAATACGGGCGTCGGCGGGCACCGCGTCCCCCGCCTCCAGGAGGATGATGTCGCCCACCACCAACTCCTCGCTGCGGATAACCTGCGCCTTGCCGTCACGCAGCACCTTGGAGGTGGCGGCGGACAGCTCCTGTAGCGCCTCGATGGCCTTTTCCGCCTTGTTCTCCTGGTAGACGCCCAGCACAGCGTTGGCGATGACCACCGCGATGATGATGATAACATCGGCAAAGCTGTCGTTCTCCACCACCGCCAGCACGCCGCTGACGATGGCCGCAACGATTAAAATAATAATCATCGGGTCCGCCAACTGCTCCAGGAACCGGCGCGCCAGGGATTTCCCCTTCGCCGCCTCCAGTTGGTTTTTTCCGTCCCGTTCGAGCCGCGCCGCCGCTTCCTGCTGGGAAAGGCCGCTCTCGCTGGTGCGCAGCTCCGCCAGGACGCGCTCTGTTTCCTCACAATAGTAACGCATACGTTTTCCTCCTTTGCAGGGAGTCCTTCCGTTGGGACGACACAGCCTAAAACAAAAGACCCAAATACAGCCAGAGTGAACTGTATATGAGTCTCGCAATCTAAGGAACCTCTGATTAAATAACTCCCGGCGTCTGGGCGGCTTATTTTGTGCAACTCTTCGTTGCAAAATCTTGAAATCCACAAAGGATTCCTGCGATTTTGCGCCTTGATTTGCGCAAAATCTGCTCGCCCAGCCATCCAAGGCCATTTAATCGGAGCTTCCCTAAAACAAGCCAGACCAAAACCGGTCGGTGTGTTGACTTGTTACGCAGCAGCTGCGCTTGCTACTCCCCCACGGGAAATCTGTTTTTTTTGATGGCCCGCCGCCTGACGCGGCGGGCCGCATGGGGTCCCGATCATAAGTCCCCTGTACGCCGTTATTATACCTGCAAGTTTTCAAATTATCAACAGGCAACGGGAGAAATCTGCGCAAAATTTGACCAAAACCGCCGCAGTGTCCCACGCCGAAAAGCAGGGGCCGGTCCCGCACGGAAGGCGGTCCCTGTCTTTGGCGGCGCTGCCTCAGCAGTATTTCGCCATCATGCTGGCCACAAACTGGTTGGCGGAGCGGGGGCTGCGGCTGGGGTGCCGGATGTCCCACTTGACGGCCTCCGCCTGGATGGTCTCGTGGTCCAGCGCCAGGCCATGGGCCTTCGCCAGGTCCTCGGCCATCTGGATGAACTGGGCCTTGTTCAGCTCGGAGAACAAAATCCGCAAACCGAACCGCTCGGCCAGAGAGGTCTTGTCTTGAATGGTTTCATTGGCGTCCACTTCGTCGCCGCTGCGGTCAGAGAAGTTCTGCCGTACCAGGTGCCGCCGGTTGGAGGTGCAATAGACCGCTACGTTGGTGGGACGAGGCTCCAGACCGCCCTCCAGGATGGTTTTCAGGGAGGAAAAGGTCTTATCCGCCTTGTCGAAGGCCAGGTCGTCGATGAAGATGATGAACTTCTGGGGCCGGTGGCCCAGGGTGCGGACCAGGTGGGGGATGTCGGTCAACTCCTCCTTCTGGACCTCGATGAGCCGCAGGCCCTCGAACTCCGGCATCCCCAGCATGGCCTTGACGGTGGCGCTCTTGCCGGTGCCGCTGGCCCCGTAGAGCAGTACGTTGTTCACCGCCTTGCCGGCCATCAGGGCGCGGGTGTTCTCGATGACCTGGTCCCGCTGGCGCTGGTAGCCCCACATGGCCCCCTGTGGCAGGAAGTCCGGGTGCGGCACCGGGTAGAGCTTGCCCTCCTGCCAGACAAACGCCTGGTAGCGGGCGAAGGTGCCGCTGCCGTTGACCTGATAGAACCGCAGCAGCTCCTCGTAGGAGAACGCAGTCCCAACATTCCATTCCGGCAGCTCCTCCACCAGCGTCCGCCAGCTGGAGGGCAGCTGGGCGGCCAGCTCCCCCTTCAGCACCTTGCAGCGCAGGTTGGAGACGTTTTGCAGCACCTGGATGTCGTGCTTAGCGGCCCGCTCCATGACGCCGGTGACCCGGCCCCGGGCGGCGGCCTCGGCAAAGGGGGACTCGTCATACCGGATGTGTTCATAGAGATACTCCGCCAGGCTGTCGCAGCCCTCTGCCGTCAGGGCGTAAAAGACGTTGGCGTAATCGTCTACCCTGGCGTCGCCCTCCTCCAGATTTGTCAGCAGGGTTTGCAGAGCGCTGACCGGCTCCAGCCGGAGCAGCCCCCGGTAGACCAGAAGGCTGCTGAGCTGCGCGTATAAATTTTGTTCCATTTGCGGTTCGCTTCTTTCTATATTAGCTCTTAGCTTTTAGCTATTAGCTCTTAGCTTGGTGGTGCTTTCTTTTAAGCGCTACGTTTTGAATCTATTGTTTTTACAAAAGGATTCCAGCACATTTTGTCATTTTGACGTTCGCTTTCGGTTTGTAGCGCCTGACTAACGACTAACAGCTCGTTACAAATCAGTTACAAATCAATCGTGATCAAAATCTCCTGGGTGGAGGAATTTCCTTCCGTTCCGTCGGCCAGGATGGGAGTGCAGGTGATATAGATGGTGTGGCTCCGGCCATGCCATCTCTCGGTCACGTCCCACTGGACTTTTTCGCCGGGGGCCACAGGGTCGCTGGAAAAGAGGACGCTCCCGTCATAGTCCGCAATGACAAATTGGAAGTCCACCTCGTTGCTCTTGCTGTTGGACATGGTGAGCATATGGCTGTCCGCGGTGAAGGTCTTGTCAAAGAAGGCCGGGTAGACGATATAGTCCGGCTCCACCACCACTTCCTCTACCTCCTCCACGCTGGCGGCGGCGGAGGTCTCCGCGGTGGAGACAGAGCCGTCTCCGGCGGTCTGCCCGCACCCGCACAAACTGACCACCAGCAGCGCGGTGACACACCATTTCCCTATGCCCCACAATTTCATGCTCTTGCCTCCGTCAAAAATCAGGGTCCTGCCGCGCCGCACAGGATAAATGGCGGCACTGCTGATTCATTATAGCTGATTTTCCCCGGGAAAACAAGAGAGAACTGCCGAAAGCCACGGAAATCAATTTTGTAGCCAACGCTTGTGAAAGGTGCTAAAATAGCAGT
>JAJPXY010000021.1 GCA_021205205.1 Clostridiales bacterium | reverse complement strand
CCTTCTCCAGCAGATCGTTCTTGATGGTGTACAGCTTGGGGGACAGGTCCACATAATACTTGTGGGGGTTCTCGAACCGCTTGACCTCGTCCCACAGCAGGTCCACCTGCTGGGCGCAGTAGCGCTTCATCTCGTGGATGGCGGGGGACTGATAGACCAGCTTGCCGTCCTTGAAGATCGGCTCCATCAGCACCCGGGCGGTGAAGTTGGTGCAGACCTTCCGCTTCCAGGGATGGGCGGGGTCGAACAGCTCCAGGTCCTTGTTCTGGTCGATGGTCTCGTCGTAGACGCACAGCACGTCGGCAAAAGCCTTACCGGTGATGTTGTCGTACAGGCGGTAGACCTTTTTGAAGTGGGGGTTGGTCAGCTTTTCCGGGTTCTCGGAGACCTTGATCTTGGGGACCACGTTGCCGTAGGCATCCTCCACGGCGCAGAGCTTGTACACGCCGCCAAAGACCGGGTCGCTCTTGGAGGTGATCATCCGCTCGCCCACGCCAAATACGTCCAGCTTGGCCCCCTGGTGCAGCAGGTCCCGGATGATGTACTCGTCCAGGGAGTTGGAGGCGCAGATGGTACACTCGGTCAGTCCCGCGTCATCCAGCATTTTCCGGGCCTTCTTGGAGAGGTAGGTCAGGTCGCCGGAGTCCAGCCGGATGCCGCATTTGGTGATGCCCTGGGGCAGTAGCACCTCTTTGAAGGCGCGGATGGCGTTGGGTACGCCGGATTTCAGCACGTTATAGGTGTCCACCAGCAGGGTGGCGTTGTGGGGGTACATCTCGCAGTAGGTCTTGAAAGCGGTGTACTCATCGGGGAACATCTGCACCCAGCTGTGGGCCATGGTGCCGGTGGCGGGAACTCCGTAGTCCCGGTCGGCCTGGACGCAGGCGGTGCCGGAGCACCCGGCGATGTAGGCGGCCCGGGCGCCCAGAATGGCGCCCTCCGGTCCCTGGGCGCGGCGGGAGCCGAACTCCGCCACGGGGCGGCCCTCCGCCGCCCGGACGATGCGGTTGGCCTTGGTGGCGATGAGGCTCTGGTGGTTCAGGGTCAGCAGCACGAAGGTCTCGATGAACTGAGCCTGCATGGCGGGGGCGCGGACGGTCATGATGGGTTCACGGGGGAAAATGGGCGTTCCCTCGGGGACGGCCCAGATGTCACCGGTGAAGCGGAAGTTCCGCAGGTAGGTCAGGAAGTCCTCGTCGAAGCAGCCCTTGCCCCGGAGATAGTCGATGTCCTCCTCGGTGAAGCTCAGGTTTTTCACGTAGTCGATGACCTGGTCCAGCCCGGCGGCGATGGCGAAGCCGCCCTTGTCCGGCACGTCACGGAAAAACACATCAAAATAGGAGATGGTGTCCCGCACGGGGGAGCGGAAGTAGCCGTTGGCCATGCTCAGCTCGTAAAAATCGCACAGCATGGTGTAGTTTGTCTGATTTTTCATGGTGATACACTCCTCTTGGGGGTTGTTTTGTGGATCGCGCGGATTTTTAGAAAGAAAAGGTTTTTTCAGTTTCTTTTCAGCTTGTAGCCTATTATAATAGTGGGAGGCTTAAATTGCAAGCGTTCTTTTCATCTGTCTTGACAGGATCGTCAGGGAATGTTTTCTGCCTTTTGTATCTTTTATGGAAATGAAAGGTATGAAACGATTCCAGAACCGGATAAGTCAACGCAAAAAACGATTTGCGGTTGAGAGAAGAATGTGCTATGATTAGTCTGTTGCGGTGTGCTCACAGCCGCCGAACGTGGTCGAGGGAGGAATGTGCTATGGAAAGTCTGCTGCGGTGCCCGGTGTGTGCCCGGCCGCTGGACCGGGAGACGGGCCGCTACATCTGCCCCGTCCGCCACAGCTTCGACGTCGCCGCCGCCGGGTACGTCCACCTGCTGCCGGCCAACCAGATGCACGCCAAAGTCCCCGGCGACGACAAGGCCATGGCCGCCGCCCGAAACCGCTTTCTTTCCGGGGGGTATTACCGGCCGCTGCGCAGCCGTCTGGAGGAATTGTCCGTAGCTTACACCGGACCCGCTCCCGCCGTGCTGGACTCCGGCTGCGGCGAGGGGTACTACACCGCCGGTATCTACCAGGCCCTGACGGCGGCAGGAAAAACGCCCCGCATGGCGGGCATTGACCTGTCCAAGTTCTCCCTGCGGTGGGCCGCCAGGCGGGAGAAAAACGTGGAGTTCGCCGTGGCCTCCGCCTACCGGCTGCCGGTGGCGGACGGAGCCGTCGATCTGCTGCTGAACTGCTTCTCCCCTCTGGGGGTGGACGAGTTCCGCCGGGTGCTGAAGCCCGGGGGCGTGTTCCTCTATGTGGTCCCCGGTCCCCGTCACCTGTGGGAGATGAAAACCGTTCTCTACGACCGCCCCTACGAAAACCGGGAGGAGCGCACAGAATATCCCGGGTTCGTCTACGAGGAGATCTGCCGAGTGCGGGAGCAGATCACGCTGCCCGACGGGCAAACCGTCCGGGACTTATTCCAGATGACACCCTACTACTGGAAAACACCCCGGGCCGGGGCGGAGCGGCTGAACCGGCTGGAGACACTGGAAACAGAAATCGCCTTTGACATCCATGTGCTGCGGCGGCAGTAGAGCGCTCCGCAGCACGCGCGAAACATAATTTAAACTCATACGGAGGTCGCCAGAATGGCTGTTCGGAACAAAAAAGAGAGACAACACCGGACTCCAGAGCAAACAAATCGTCTGCCCAAGCCCGTTGCCAGCTTGCTGCACCTTTTGCGCCGCTGCGGCAGCAAGCTCTACCGGGAGCAGCGGCTGTGGCGGTCCAGACTGATTTTCTGGCTGTCCCCCTTTGCTGCCCTGTTCATGGTGGAGATCATGAACGAAAAGAACCCCTTCACCAACCTGAACTTCATCGAGCTGCTGATGAACATGATTTGGTACGTCATATTCCTGTTCGTGCTGTGGCTGATTTTCGGGCGAAGGCGGCGGGCGGCCACGGTGTACACGGTGGTGATGTTCGTCATCGGCATGGTGAACCACTTCGTGCTGCTCTACCGGGGACGCATCCTCTTCCCCCAGGACATCACCAGCTGGCAGACGGCGGCCAACGTGGCGGGGGAATATGACCTGTCGCCGGACATTTACGTCTGGGGCGCGCTGGCCATCCTGGTGGTCTGGATGGCGCTGATCCGGTTCGTCATGATCCCACAGCCCAAGCGGGAGTATTTTACCCGAAAGTCGGTGCTGCTGGGCATGGTCACAGCCTCCGCAGCCTACGTCATCGCCTTTTTCTTCACCCCCTGGCTGCCCACCGTGGGCATCGAGGCCCAGCAGTGGAAAACCCAATCCAACGGCTTCGTGCTGAACTTCTCCCTGGCCCTGCGCTACAGCCGGGTGCAGCAGCCCGACGACTACTCTGAGGAGACGCTGACCGAGCTGGTGACCGACCTGACGGAGGACGAGGAGGCGTCCGGCGGCATGACCCTTTACTCCGCCTCCTACATCGCCAGCCAGTACGACGAGGCCACCCAGGACGAGGACACTGTCCCCGATGAACTCATCACCGTCACCACCGATGAGGACGGCACCCAGCCGGTGAACATCATCTGCATCATGGACGAATCCTTCGGGGACCTGGCCATTTTCGACACGCTGGAGATCAACGAGGACTCCATCCCCTTCTACCACAGCCTGACCGAGAACACCATCAAGGGCTGGATGTACTCCCCCGTCACCGGGGCAGGCACCGCCAACGTGGAATATGAGTTCCTGACGGGCAACAGCGTCTCCTTCCTGCCCGACGAGACCACCGCCTATCAGCTCTATGTCCGGGACAATATGCCCTCCCTAGTCTCCTGGGCCGACGCGCTGGGCTTCTCCACCACCACCATCCATCCCTATCTGTCCTCCGGCTGGAACCGGGTGCAGGTCTACAACTACTTCGGGGTGGATACCCAGCTCTGGAACACGGACTTCCTGAACCCCAAATACATCCGGGGCTACATCTCCGACCAGTCGGACTTTGAGATGATCGAGTCCATCACCGAGGCCGCCGACGGGGAATCCACCTTCATCTTCAATGTGACCATGCAGAACCATGGCGGCTATCGCCAGGGCTGGAGCAATCTGTCCCAGGAGGTCTATCTCACCGGCTCCATGTTTGGCTCCAGCGACTACACCGAGCAATACCTGAACCTGATGCGGGAGACCGACAACCAGCTCCAGAGCCTCATCGAATACTACAGTGAGGTGGACGAACCCACCATGATCGTCCTCTTTGGCGACCACCAGGGCAAGCTGTCCAGCTGGTTCTACGAGTATAAGCTCTACGGCAAGGACCTGGACGAGCGGACGCTGGAGGAGCTGGAGCTGATGTATGTGGCCCCCTTCTTCATCTGGACCAACTACGACAGTGAAGAGGCCCAGGACGTGATGCTCTCCACCAACTACCTGGGGGTGTTGGCTGCGCTGGTGTCCAACTACCCCACTACTGGCTATATGGACTTCCTGTCCGACGTGTATGCGGAGCTGCCCGTGGTGCAGACCATCGGCTACATCAACAGCGACGGTCTGCTGACCGACGAGGAGACCGACCTGACCGAGGAACAGCAGGAACTGTTGTCGGAGTACGAGACGCTGAGCTATTACAACCTGTTCGGCTGCAAAAAGCAGCGCATCGACAGCATTGACGAAACATTTTTCAGATAATTTCAGGTCACACCGCACATTCCGCCTTGCTGGATCGTGCGGTGCTGCCTTTAGGAGCGTAAAATTTCCATCGCTTTTGGGGAAAGGAGCGCGTATGAAAACGAAAACGGAGAAAGCCCCCTCCAACCGAGGAAAAAGGCTGCTGGCGCAGGTGCGCCGCCTGTGGCGGCCTGTGTTGGGCCGGGTGGTGTTCTGTCTTGGCCCCTTTGTGGACCTTATCATCGTGGAGATCCTCAACGAGAAGAACCCCTTCGTCAACCTGAATCTGAAGGAATGGAACATGAACCTGGCCCTGTACCTGGTGATTTGGGTGGCGCTGTGGCTGGCCACCGGGCGGCTGCGCCGGACAGCCCGGGCCGCCACCGGGCTGCTGTTCGCGGCGGGCCTGGTGAACCACTACGTGCTGGAGTTCAAGGGCCGGGTGCTGTTCCCCAACGACATCGTGGGCTGGCGCACCGCAGCCAACGTGGTGGGGAGCTACGATTTGTCCCCGGACGTGTACATCTGGGGGGCCATCGGGGTGCTGGTCCTCTACCTGCTGCTGGTGGCGCTGCTGGTGCCGAAGCAGGAGAAGCGCCGCTATTTCCACATCAAATGGGTCAACGTACTCATCGGCGCGGCGGCGGCGGCGTATGTCTACGCCTTCTTCTTCTCCTCCTGGCTGCCCTCGGCGGGCATCAAGACCCAGCAGTGGAAAACCCAGTCCAACGGCTGGGTGCTGAACTTCTCCATCGCCCTGCGCTACAGCCGGGTGGAGAAGCCCGACGACTACTCCCTGGAGGCGGTGGAGGAACTGACAGACTCCCTCTCCGACCAGGACAGCTCCATGACCCTGCTGGACGACCCCTATACCGGGACCGCCTACGAGCCGGACACCGTGGACGAGGAGGGCGCCGCCGTCACCGAGACCTTGACCGTCACCAATGACGAGAGCGGCACCCAGCCGCTGAACATCATCTGCATTATGGATGAGTCCTTCGCCGACCTGTCCATCTTCGACCTGCTGACCACCGACAGCGACGCCGTTCCCTTCTACCACAGCCTGACGGAGAACACCATCAAGGGCTGGATGTACTCCGCCGTCACCGGCGGCGGCACCGCCAGCGTGGAATATGAGTTCCTGACGGGCAACAGCATTGCCTTTCTGCCCCTGGGGACGGTGGCCTACCAGCTCTACGTGAAGGACGATATGCCCTCGCTGATCTCCTGGGCCAACGCCCTGGGGTTCGAGACCACCACCTTCCACCCCTACGAGTCCTCCGGCTGGAACCGGGTGGACGTGTACAACAAGTTCGGCACGGACAACCAGCTTTACAATACCGACGTGACAGACCCCAGCTATGTCCGGGGGTACATCTCCGACTCCTGCGACTTTGAGGTGCTGGAATCCATCACCGGCGCGGAGGAGGGGGACAAACAGTTCATCTTCAACGTGACCATGCAGAACCACGGCGGCTACAAGCAGAGCTGGTACAACCTGAGCCGGGACGTGCTGCTCACCGGCAGCCTGTCCGGGGTCAGCGACTACGCGGAGCAGTACCTGGCCCTGATGCGGGAGACCGACCGGGCGCTGGAGGAACTGATCGAATACTACAGCAGCGTGGACGAGCCGACGCTGATCGTCTTTTTTGGCGACCACCAGGGCCAGCTCTCCGACTGGTTCTATGAGAAGCTCTACGGCAAGGACCTGGACGACCGCACCATCGCGGAGGTGGAGCAGCAGTATGTGGTCCCCTTCTTCATCTGGGCTAACTATGACATCGACGAAGCCCAGGACGTGATGATCTCCACCAACTACCTGGGGGCGCTGCTGGCGCAGGTGTCCAACTACCCCACCACCGGGTACATGGATTTCCTGTCCAATCTCTATGAGGAGCTGCCCGTCGTTGGTCGGGTGGGCTACATCACCGCCGACGGGACGGTGGTCGAGGAGGCCGAGGACCTGCCGGAGGAGACGCAGGAGCTGCTGGCACAGTACGAGATGCTGAGCTATTATAACCTCTTCCAGCGGGACGAGGACATCGACAACAGTTTCTTCCTGCCCGACACCACGGAGGAGGAAGCGGACGAGTGAAACACCCCCTCCGGCATTACGACAACGCCGGAGGGGTGATTCTTTGTCTATAGGGACGGCCCATGGCCGCCCGGGGAACTGTTCTCTGAATACGGGCGGCCGAGGGCCGCCCCTACAGGCGTTGCGTGAAACCGGCAAGGCAAATTCAACGGAATACCCGCAAATTTTCCGGTTGCTTTCCCAACAAACCTACTGTATAATAGGTAAAAAGAATCCCAAAGCACACGCGAAATGGAGAGGATCAATATGCTGGTTTCCACAAAAGGGCGCTATTCCCTCCGGGTGATGATCGACCTGGCAGAGCATCAGACCGACGGGTATATCCCCCTGAAAACCGTGGCGGAGCGCCAGGGCATTTCGGAAAAATATCTGGAGAGCATCATCAAGCTGCTGGTCAGGAAAAAATTTCTCACCGGTCTGCGGGGCAAGGGGGGCGGCTACCGCCTGACCCGTTCTCCGGAGCAGTACACGGTGTACAGCATTTTGGAGCTGACGGAGGACTCCCTGGCCCCGGTCTCCTGCCTGGAGGATGGGGCCAACGAGTGCCCCCATATGCGCGAGTGCCGCACCCTGAACCTATGGCAGGGACTGGACAAGGTCATCCGGGACTACCTGGGCGGCGTCACAGTGGCTGACCTGATGTACCGGGAAAACGACTGGGACGACTACATAATCTGAAACGGGCGCATAAGCGCCGGGAAGCCGGGAGGACCTCCCCCCGGCTTCCGCTTAATTTATGGCATTACTTCGCCAGATTGATGACAATACTGCCCAGTGTCTCCTCTACGGTGTGGGTCAGGGCAGCCTCGGCCTCCGGGGTGGGCGTGCTCAGCCGGTCCTCCCCCAGCTTGCCGGACACCACCAGCAGGGCGGTGCCGGTGCGCTCCATCAGGGACATACAGCGGGTGAAGGCGGTGGCCTCCATATCCACCACGTCCGCGCCAATGGCCTCCACCTCCGGCTGGTGGAGCAGCGCCCCCAAAATGGTGTCGGTGGAGAACACCGTCCGGGTGTTCAGCTTGGCCTCGGCCTTGATGGCGGCCTTGCTCAGCCACAGGATGCCCTTGGGGGGCGTGCGCCGCTCCTTGCCAAAGGTATCGTCTCCGCCCAGTTCCTCCTGGAGATAGCGGGTGGCGCCGGTGCCGGAGATGGCCTTGTTGGGCACCACCAGGTCCCCGGCGGTCAAATCGTCCTTCATGGTGCTGCACAGGCCCAGGAACAATAGTTTCTCACAGCTGGTGCAGGCCAGGCCCAGGCAGGCGTCCATGACGTTGCCCGCGCAGGGGCCGATGTGCAGCCAGAGGATCTGCTTCTCGCCATAGCGGAGCAGGTAGGTGGCCATGGTGTTGGTCTCCCGCTGGAAAATCGTCTCCACCGGCTGGGACGCCAGCACGTCCTCCGGCTTCCACATGGGGCTGAGGACCGCCATATCATACTGCCCATCCTTGGGCAGGCCAAAGAGGTTCATCAGCGCGTCGCCGCTGCCGGAGACCCGGCTCATGGTGGCGTTCAGTTTATCATTAAATTTCATATCCATAACAAAGTTCCTCCTTTTGGGGGTAAGGCGAGACCACGCAGTTCAATCTGCGGGGTTGCCTAAAAAAGCCTGTCAGAGAGCATTTCCCCCTGACAGGCACGATGGACTGAAAGCGTTGTTTTTCGTCACTCCCCCCGCGAACAGCGGCGTGGAGAAGTACCGTTCGGCGGTATCCGGCAGGATGGTGACGACCGTCTTGCCCTTGCCCAGCTTCTTTGCCAGCTGGATGGCCGCGGCCACGTTGGTGCCGCTGGAGATACCGCACATGAGGCCCTCTTTCCGGCACAAATCCCGCGCCGTGTCCAGGGCCTCCTGGTCCGTGACGATGTAAATATCCTCATAGATGGACTGGTTCAGGATGTCGGGAATGACGCCGTCGCCAATGCCCATCTGCAAATGGGTGTCGACGGTGCCGCCGGCCAGAATGGCCGCGTTTTCCGGCTCCACCGCCCAAATGGTCATTTGAGGATTGATTGCTTTCAGTGTTTCACCAATGCCGGTCAGTGTGCCGCCGGTGCCGACGCCGGAGCAGAAACCGTCGATGGTACCGCCCACCTGCTCCAGAATCTCCAGAGCGGTCTGATGGCGGTGGATCATGGGGTTAGCGGGGTTGGCGAACTGCTGGGGGACGTAGACCTTGGGGTCCTCCTCCGCCATGCGCAGGGCGGTTTGCAGGCACTCGTCGATGCAGGCGCCGATGTCCCCGGCGTCGTGGATGAGGATGACCTCCGCGCCGTAGTGGTGCATCAGCTTGCGCCGCTCCTCGGAGACGGAGTCGGGCATGATGACCCGCACCTGATAGCCCTTCACCGCGCCCACCAGCGCCAGGCCGATGCCCTGGTTGCCGCTGGTCGGCTCCACGATGATGCTGTCCTCGTGCAGCAGGCCGTCCCGCTCCGCCTGCTCCACCATGTTCAGCGCCACGCGGGTCTTGATGCTGCCGCCCACGTTGAGGCCCTCGAACTTGACCAGCACCTGGGCTGCGTCTTCGGGGACCATGCGGTTCAGCCGGACGATGGGGGTGTGTCCGGTGGCTTCCAAGATGTTTTTGCAAATCATTTCTATCAATACCTCTCTACAGGAAATCGCTGCTGTGCGTCCGCGTGGGGTCTTTTTTCTTCCGGGAGAATTCCCCCGTACCGCCCCAGCCGCGTCCGGGAACCGCCCATCCGCCCAACAGGTTTGTTTACAAAAAGTTTGTCTTTTCATAAATTTCCCTGTGTTTGAGGTTAGTGCGGATTATAGCAGTCCTTTTCTCCCTTGTCAATGGGGTTTCATTCGTCAAAATTGACAAATCCTCTGACCGGCGGACGTCTGCCCGCCGTTTTTTCTCAATTCCTCACTTATTCTTCCATCATCAGGCAGCCGTCCTCATCAAAGGCCAGCTTCTGGATGTCGAAGCGCTGGTTTTTCTCGATCTCGTCCATCTTGATGGTGTCGGAGATGGAGGCACAGAAGGTGTAAGACACGCCGTGCTTTTTGGCCCGGCCCGTCCGGCCGATGCGGTGGATGTAATACTCCTGCTCGTCCGGCACGTCGTAGTTGAACACCACGTCTACGTCGTCGATGTCCAGGCCCCGGGCGGCCACGTCGGTGGCCACCAGCACCCGGATCTTCCCGTCCCGGAACCGCTGGAGGGTCTTTTCCCGGGAGCGCTGCTGGATGGAGCCGTGGATGGCCTCGCAGGAGACGCCCTGCATCTTCAGCATGGCCGCCAGGCGGTCGGTCATGTTCTTGGTGTTGCAGAAGGCGATGGCCCGCTCGTACTCGCCGCCCTCCAGCAGGGCCACCATGGTACCCAGCTTCTCCTCCCGGCTGTCCAGGGCAATGCGGTACTGCTGGATGTCCGGCCGGTCCTCCGCCACGGGGCGGACGGTGATCTCTGCTGGGTCCCGCTGGTAGACCCAGGAGATGTCCATGACCTCCCGGCTGATGGTGGCGGAAAACAGCCCCAGGTTTTTGCGGTTGGGCATCATGTCCAGGATCTTGGTCACGTCGTCGATGAAGCCCATGTCCAGCATCCGGTCCGCCTCGTCCAGGATCACCGTCTCCACCCGGTCCAGCCGGATGGCCTTGCGCTTTTTGCAGTCCATCAGGCGGCCGGGGGTGGCCACGACGATTTGCGGCTTATTTTTCATCTGGGTGATCTGCTTGTCGATGGGCTGCCCACCGTGAAGGCACACCACCCGCAGCCCCTTCTTGGCCTCGCAGAGGCCGGTGAGTTCGTCCCGAATTTGCAGCGCCAGCTCCCGTGTGGGGCCAAAATCAGGCTGGAGACGTATTTCGTGGCCGGGTCGGTGTGCTTCACGATGGGAATGCCGAAAGCAAAGGTCTTACCGGTGCCGGTGGGAGCCTTAGCCACCACGTCCTTCCCCTCCATCAGGAAGGGTATGCAGCCCCCCTGCACCGGGGTCGCCATCTCGTAGCCCTTCTTCTCCAGCACCGCCAGCATCTCCGGGGAGAGGTTCAGGCTGTCATATCGAATCTGTTCGTTGGTTTCTATGCCGTTGATTTCCATTCTATCTCTCGTCCTTTCCAAACGTACCTTTGCAGTTTAGCACAGAACCGCCGGTTATGCAATGGAGTATCGTCGTAAATTCAAACTATTTCAAGCGGTTTTCCGAAATCGCCCAGATTTTCCCCTTGAAACGGCGGCCATCGTATGATATAATGACTAAACTTAATTCCGATTAACCCACTTATTTTGTAGGAAAAATATGCAGATTCACGAGTCCGCCTAAAATTATCTGGAGACCTTCCTGATGATTCAGAATGAGAAGGGCTATGTCCGTTCCATCGACGTGGCCCACCACCTGAATTTTTCCAAGCCCAGCGTCAGCCGGGCCATGACCCTGCTGAAAACCAACGGCTACATCATCATGGACCCGGACGGCCACTTGCACCTGACCGAGTCCGGGCGGGAGATCGCCGAGCGCATCTACGAGCGGCACTGCATCCTGTCCCAGTGGCTGACAGAGCTGGGGGTGGACCCGGAGACCGCCGCCGAGGACGCCTGCCGCATCGAGCACGACATCAGCGAGGTCACCTTTGAAAAAATCAAGGAACATATCCGGGACTGCCATCAGTGCCATCTCTCCAAAGCCGAATAACTCTGCCGCCCCCGAACCATTTCCGGTTCGGGGGTTTATCCGTCCTGTCCCCTCCGCGCCCGGTAGTCCCTAGGGCTGCACCCCTGGGTCTTGCGGAAAAGGTAGCTGAAATAGTGGGCGTCCCTGTACCCCACCGCCTGGGCGATTTCGCCGGTGCGCAGGCTTCCACCTCGCAGCAGCTCCTTGGCCCGGTCCATGCGCTTTCGCGTCAGGTATTCCACAAAGGTACACCCCACCTCCTGGCGGAACAGCGCGCTGAAATAGTTGGGGCTGATTTTGCTGTTCTCGGCCACCTCCCCCAGGGAAAGGCCGCTCTGCGTATAGTGCCGGTCGATGTACCGCAGCCCCTGGCGAATTCCCTCGTGGCGCTGGGCCAGGCTGCCGTTCTTCCGCAGCTCCACCGCCCGGCAGAGCAGCCGGGTGACATAGCGCTCCACCGCCTCCGCCCCAAAAAGCCGCTCCACCGAGGGCAGGCTTTCCACCGCCCCGGTCAGCTCCTCCGCCTGGTACCCCAGACTCTGGACGAAGGCCGCAGCGGTGAAGCGCACGTTCAGCATGACGTACTGGCTGACCAGCGCGGAGTCCAGCACCTCCCCGCCGATACCCTCCAGATACCGGGCGACGAAGGAGGGGACCTCCTCCTCCCCGCCGTTTTCCAAAAAGCGCCGCAAGACCTCCGGTGAT
>JAJPXY010000162.1:1068-12549 GCA_021205205.1 Clostridiales bacterium | reverse complement strand
TTCTACATTATAGCATATTTTGAGAGAAAGAACGGAATAAATCAGAGGTTCCTTAGCACAAAACGACACCCTCAGATGGAGAAAATCTCATCGGAGGGTGTCTTTCATGCGTGGTTTACTTGTCCTTCTTGCCTGGCTTCACCCTGGGACTGGACATGGCGTGGGCCACCAGCAAAATCAGCCCGCCGCCGATGAGCCAGACCGTCCCCGAAGCGATGCGGGAGGCGGAGGCGGAGACCACCAGCTGCTGGGCCAGCTGCTCTTGGGTCAGGTTCAGCGCCTTTCGCCGCTGGCGGAGAAAGGCCCCGGTTTTCGTCTGCTCCATGATGTTTCTCCCTTTCTTTGTTTCGGATACTACCGAAAGGATAGCAGTTTTTGCAGAAAAAGGCCATCCCTTTTGGGGAGACTTTGGGGGAAGTTTGCCTTTTGGGAGCAAAAGCGGCGGAAACGCGCAGCAACGATAAATCGCATCCTGCGCGTTTTCCACAAAACCAAAAGGACTTTTCCTGCGCACAATTCACAATTTTTTGCGCGCTTCGGATTTTTTGTTTGAAATTTTCTCCCCGTAAATGCTAAAATAGTATCAAAAAAAGGAGGAAATGCCCTATGAAACGCATTAAACAGGCTTGTTTGTTGCAAACCATCCACTTTCAGGTCCGCGACGCCGCCCTCTCCAACGACCCGGCGGGGGATGTCCGCACCGAGCTGGAGAACTACAAGGCCCAGCTGAACCGCAGCGGCACCCAGTACCGCATCGTCTCCGAGGAGGTCCAGCCTGACCAGTCCATCATCATCCGCATCCGCAAGCAGTACAACAGCTACGACACCGGCGACTACCTGGAGGCGTAAGCCACAGCGGCTCCGCTCCAATCAAACACCCGAACGCGGGGGGGGTTCTCCTGCGTTCGGGTGTTTTTTGCTTCTGTATGGACTTCTTACGCCCGGTCGTCCAGCGGGACGAAGGGCTTCACAGGCACGATGGCCTTGTAGGCCGGGCGGATGATCTTGCCGGGGTTGCAGTAAATTTCCTCGATGCGGTGGGCGCACCAGCCCAGCATACGGGCGGTGGCGAACAGGGGGGGTATACAGGTCCTCCGGGATGTTCAGCATATCGTAGACAAAACCGGAGTACAGGTCCACGTTGGCGCACATGGGCTTGTCGCTGCCTTTCACCGAGGCGAACACCTCCGGCGTCAGCCGCTCCACGCTCTCGATCAGGTCCAGCCGGTCGGAGAGGCCCTTGACCTCCGCCAGGTGCCGGGCGAAGCGCTTGAGTACCTTGGCCCGGGGGTCGGACAGGGTGTAGATGGCGTGGCCCATGCCGTAAATCAGGCCGGAGTGGTCAAACAGCTCCCCGTTCAGGATGCGGCTGAGGATGTTCTTGATCTCGTCGTCGTCCTTGGGGTCCCGCACCATGTCGTAGATCATGTCGGTCATCTGCTTGCAGCGGATATTGGCGCCGCCGTGGCGGGGGCCTTTCAGGGACCCCACCGCCGCCGAGATGCTGGCGTAGATGTCCGTATAGGAGGAGGACACCACACGGCAGGTGAAGGTGGAGTTGTTGCCGCCGCCGTGTTCAGCGTGGAGGGTCAGGCACATATCCAGCAGCTTGGCCTCCTCGTCGGTGTACTGCTGGTCCTCCCGGATGGCGGCCAGGATGTTCTCCGCCGCGCCCTTGCCGGGGATGGCCCGGTGGAGGTAGAGGGAGCCTTTGTCGAAGTAGCAGCGCTTGGCGGCGTAGGCGTGGGAGATGATCATGGGGGTCCGGGCGATGAGCTGCATGGCCAGGCGCAGCTCGTTTTCAATGGTTCTGGTTTTCGGGTCCTCGTCATAGGAATAGAGGGTCAGGATGCAGCGGCCCAGCTTGTTCATGATGTCCCGGCTGTGGTTTTTGATGATCATGTCCTCGCTGAACATATGGGGCAGGGGCCGGAACTCGTCCATCGCGTCGTTGAATCCGTCCAGCTGGTGCCGGTTGGGCAGCTGGCCCATCAGCAGCAGATAGGCCGTCTCCTCGAAGCCGAAGCGGCCCTCCGACGCGAAGCCCCGGATCAGGTCCTCCACGTTGATGCCCCGGTAGATGAGCTTGCCCTCCATGGGGCAGCGTTCGCCGTCCTGCAAATAGTAGCCGTGGACGTTGCCGATTTGGGTGACGCCGGCCATGACGCCGGTGCCGTCCTTGTTCCGCAGGCCACGCTTGATGTCAGCCTTCTCGAAAATCTTCCCGTCGATAAAGTTGGTTTTGCTGTAGTCCTGGGTCAGGCCGTGGATGTATTCGGTGGTGCTGGGAGAGATGGGTCTTGTCATATCGGGTCAACGCCTTTTCACTGGAATGTAAGAATGAATAAAACAGGATTCACTTTTTCATCGTTCTTGCTACCAGTATACCCTTTCGATGCCGAACAGTCAACTTAAAATGGAAGTTGTGTGGAATTTCTGTCTAAATCCAACTAAAAATTCTGCCAGGAAAGGGCTGCATTGAGCAAAAATGAAGCGGAAACCAAAAAAACTTGCAAAACATCCCACTCACAGCCGCAGGGCGGCGGTGCTGGCCGCACTGGGCCTCGTCGCGCTGCAATTTTTGCTGCCCCTGGCGCTGGTGCTGCCCGCGGCGCTGGCGGGCCAGAACGCCGCCGCCCTGGAGACCGACCCCGCCGACGGGGCCGATTTCTCGGCAGAGGCGGAGACCTCGGCGGCGGAACCCGCCCGGGTCCAGCAGGCCGACACCCTGGACGGCAGCGTGACGCTGACGGTGCTGCTGGACGGGGAGACGGAGACGATGACCCTGGCGGACTACCTGTGGGGGTGGTGGCGGCGGAGATGCCCGCGGCCTTCCAGCAGGAGGCCCTCCGGGCGCAGGCCATCGCCGCCCGGACCTACACCCTCTACCGGCTGGCGAACCCCAGCGCCAACCACCCGGCGGCGGACCTTTGCGGGGATTCGACCTGCTGTCAGGCGTGGATGTCCGTGGAGGACCGTGTGGCCCAGTGGGACAGCGCCAAGGCCGACGGCTATGCCGAGAAGATCACCCAGGCGGTGACCGGTACCGACGGCCTGGCCCTCTACTACGAGGGGAAACCGATTCTGGCGGCGTTCCACGCCATCAGCGCAGGCAGCACCAAATCCGCCCTGGAGGTGTGGGGGCAGGACATCACCTATCTCCAGGCGGTGACAAGCCCGGAGGGGGAGGACGTGGCCCCCAACTACTACAGCGCCGTCTCGGTGGACAAGGCAGATTTCGCGGAGACCTTTTCCGAGGCGTACCCCCAGGCGGACCTGAGCGCAGAGGACTGCGCAGACTGGTTCGGAGAGGAAAGCTACGATGAGGCAGGGCTGCCCGTCTCCATCGAAATCGGCGGGGTGGAGGCGGACACCGGCCAGGTGCGCACCCTGTTCGACCTGCGCAGCGCTACCTTTACGGTGGAGTGCGACGGGGACACCATTACCTTCTACGTCACCGGCTACGGCCACGGGGTGGGCATGAGCCAGTACGGGGCCAACGCTCTGGCCAAGGAGGGGAAAACCGCGGAGGAGATTTTGGCGTGGTATTACACAGGCGCAGAGGTGAAATCAATGAGCAATTAGCAATGTGAAATGTGCAATTATGGGGAAACCCCTGCCTTTTCCACAGGGAGAGGTATTATTTTGTTTTTCACGCCTTGGAAACCCCTCCGCCACCGCCTAAAGGCGGCGGCCCTCCTCCCCTTTCAGGGGAGGCAAGGGGGATAGTGCTTGTCATTTGCTTGGTGCTTTTCTCAAAAAGAAAACAGTTTAAAATGTGATTCATTCAATAAAGGAAACTTTGCCCTTAGCCTGTTATCATTCCGCAAATGACCACCCCTCTCGCCGCCCCTGAAAGGGGAGGGGGACCATGCGAAGCATGGTGGAGGGGTTTCCCACGGCTGAAATTATTGACAAGGCTGATTCAAAGGAAAACCCCGTAATTGCTAATTGCAAATTGAAAAAAAGGGGTTTACATTCCGCTTTCCATCGTGCTATACTCTACCCATCGGGCTACCGCCCGCGACAGTTCGTTTGCACCATCCTGTCGTAAAACAAAACCAGGGCTGTCTTTCCTCCGCGTGACTGTTCTGGGGGAAACTGGCTCTGCGTATGGCGCGGAGCTTTTTTGTTGCCCTTTTCAGGAGAGCGTTTGCTTATGTACTACTTAAAAACCGAGCAGAGCTTTGACGCGGCCCACTTCCTCAAGGACTACCAGGGGAAGTGCCGCAACCTCCACGGCCACCGCTGGCGGGTGGTGGCGGAAATTCAGGGGGAGGCCCTGGCCCAGGACCGGCAGACCCGGGGGATGCTGGTGGATTTCGGGGAGCTGAAGGAGCTGCTGAAAGCCCTCTGCGACGGGCTGGACCACAGCTTCATCTACGAGGACGGCTCTCTCCGCCCCACCACCCTTGCCGCGCTGGAGGAGGAGGGGTTCCGCATGGTCGCAGTCCCCTTCCGGCCCACGGCGGAGGAGTTTGCCCGGTACTTTTACGAGGAAATCACAAAGCGGGGCTGCGCCGTCCACCGGGTGGAGGTCTACGAAACCACCAACAACTGCGCTGCTTATGAGGGGAAAACATGAAGGTCGTCGAGAAATTTATCAGCATCAACGGCGAAGGCCCCCGGGCCGGGGAGCTGGCGGTGTTCGTCCGGTTCCAGGGATGCAACCTGCGGTGCAGCTACTGCGACACCCAGTGGGCCAACGAGAAGGACTGCCCCTATGAGGAGCAGGCCCCGGCGGAAATCGACGCCTATATCCGCGCCACCGGCGTGACCAATGTGACCCTGACCGGGGGCGAGCCCCTGCTCCAGCGGGAGGTGGGGGCGCTGCTGGCCCTGCTGCTCCGGGACGGGGCGCTGCGGGTGGAGATCGAGACCAACGGCGCGGTGAATCTGGCCCCCTTCTGCGGGGAACACCGCCCCGTGTTCACCATGGACTACAAGCTGCCCGCCAGCGGCTGGGAGCAGGCCATGAGGCCGGAGAACTTCGCCCTGCTGGAAGGACAGGATACGGTAAAATTTGTATGCGGCAGCCGGGCGGACCTGGAGCGGGCCGGGGCGGTCATCCAGCAGTATGACCTGACCCGCCGCTGCCACGTCTACCTCAGCCCCGTGTTCGGGGCCATCGACCCGGCGGAGATGGTGGACTACATGATAGCAAATCAAATGAACGGGGTGCGTATTCAACTCCAGATGCACAAGTTCATCTGGGACCCCGACAGGCGAGGTGTATGACCGATGATCGACACGAAAGCGATAGAGACCCACATCCGGGGCATTTTGGAGGCCCTGGGCGACGACCCGGAGCGGGAGGGCCTGCGGGAGACCCCCCAGCGGGTGGCGAAGATGTACGAGGAGGTCTTCGCCGGGATGAACTACACCAACCACGACATCGCCCAGATGTTCGGCAAGACCTTCGAGGAGACGGACAGCCGGGAGATGGTGGTGATGAAGGACATCGACTTTTTCTCCTACTGCGAACACCACATGGCGCTGATGTACTACATGAAAGCCACCGTGGCCTATCTCCCCAAGGGGAAGGTCATCGGCCTGTCGAAAATCGCCCGCATCTGCGACATGGTGGGGCGGCGGCTCCAGCTCCAGGAGCGGATAGGCCGGGACATCGCGGACATCCTCACTGAGGTCACCGGCAGCGAGGACGTGGCCGTGCTCATCGAGGGGTGCCACAGCTGCATGACTGCCCGCGGCATCAAAAAGCCCGGGGCAAAGACCCTCTCCGTGGAGCTGCGGGGAAGGTTTAAAGAGGACGTCAGCTTGCAGATGTACCTTAAGTAATGTGCATTGAAAATTAGCAATTTGCAATGTGCAATGACCGGGTTTGCAGCCGTGTTTCCAGCATAGGAACGGTGATTGTCCTTTGAACAAGCCTCACGCACCACACACCTGTAGGGGCGGCCCATGGCCGCCCAGGATAAGCAGGTGGTTCCTGCGGGCGGCCACGGGCCGCCCCTACACATACAATGGTGCAAAATAGCGCATCAAACCCACACACAAAGGAGAAAACACCATGAAAGCACTTGTGTTATCCAGTGGCGGCGTGGACTCCACCACCGCCCTGGCGTTAGCGGTGGAACAGTATGGCCGGGAGAACGTCGTCGCCCTCTCCATCTCCTACGGCCAGAAGCACGACAAAGAAATTTCCTCCGCCAAGGCCGTGGCGCGGCACTACGGGGTGGAGCAGCTGTTTTTGGACCTGACAGACATCTTCCAGTACAGCGACTGCTCTCTGCTCCGGCAGTCTGACGAGGACATCCCCCTGGAGAGCTACGCCGAGCAAATCGCGGAGACCGGCGGCGAGACGCCGGTGTCCACCTACGTGCCCTTCCGCAACGGGTTGTTCCTCTCCTGCGCGGCCAGCATCGCCCTCTCCAAGGGCTGCGGGGTGCTGATTTACGGTGCCCACGCCGACGACGCGGCGGGCTTCGCCTACCCCGACTGTTCCCCCGCCTTCCACCAGGCCATGGACGCCGCCGTCTACGAGGGCAGCGGCCACCAGCTCCGCATCGAGGCCCCCTTTGTCCGCTGGACCAAGGCCCAGGTGGTGAAAAAGGGACTGGAGCTGGGGGCCCCTATGAATTGACCTGGTCCTGCTACCAGGGGGGCGACAAGCCCTGCGGCCAGTGCGGCACCTGTCTGGACCGGGCCAAAGCCTTCGCGGAAAACGGCGTAGCCGACCCGGCGCTGCAATGAGGTGAGAGCATGAGAGAAAACGAACCCCTGACCCTGCTGGGCAACCAGCACACCGCCTACCGCTCCGACTACGCCCCGGAGGTGCTGGAGACCTTCGCCAACAAGCACCCGGACAACGACTACTTCGTCAAGTTCAACTGCCCGGAATTCACCAGCCTGTGTCCCATCACCGGGCAGCCGGACTTCGCCACCATCACCATCTCCTATGTGCCGGGGGAGCGGATGGTGGAGAGCAAGAGCCTGAAGCTCTACCTGTTCTCATTCCGCAACCACGGGGACTTTCACGAGGACTGCGTGAACATCATCATGAAGGACCTCATCAAGCTGATGGACCCCAAGTATATCGAGGTCTGGGGCAAGTTCACCCCCCGGGGCGGCATCTCCATCGACCCCTACTGCAACTACGGCAGACCCGGCACCCGCTGGGAGGAAGTGGCGTGGAATCGGCTGGCGAATCACGATTTGTACCCGGAAAAAGTAGACAACAGATAAATTTTAACGTGCAATTAGCAATGTGCAATGACCGGGTTTTCAACCATATTCCACCACAGGAACGCGACAAAAGAACAATGCCGTTCCCCAAAACTCACCAGCCTTCGGTTTCCCCCAAAATTGCACATTGCACATTGCAAATTGCTAATTGAAAAACAGGGCTTCCCCGTTCCTACGGTTCCGCCCGCCACTCCGTTTCGGTTTGGCAGGCGGTTTTTTCCGGAGGGCAGCCGTTTCCCATTGCCAAACGCTGCGGAAAACCGCCCACCCTCCCATAATTGCTCATTGCTAATTGCACATTGCAAATTGTTAATGGAGGAGCTTTCCTATGAATCCGATTCTAACCGACCAGAAAAAGGCTTTTTATCGCCAGCTGTGGCGGCTGGCTCTGCCCATCGTGCTGCAAAACATCATCAGCGCGGCGGTGAACTCCGCCGACGTGTTCATGCTGGGCTACGTGGGGGAGGACGCGCTGTCCGCGGTCTCCCTGGCCACCCAGCTCTATGTCCTCGTCGGCGGTTTCTTCTTCGGCATCAACTCCGCCATTTCCATGATGGTCAGCCAGTATTGGGGCAAGGGCGACCGCCGCTCCATTCAGGCGGTCATGGGCATCGCCTTCAAGCTCTCTCTGGCGGTGACGGCGCTGGCGGCTGTGGTGGGGGTGTGCCTCCCCGGTCTGTTCCTGCGCATCTTCACCAACAATACCGAACTCATCCGCATTGGCTCCGACTACCTGCGCATCGTCGGCGTGTCCTACCTGATGATGGCTGTTTCCCAGGTCTACGAGTGTACCATGCGCAGCATGGAGCGGGCCAGGCTCAGCACCTTCATCAGCTCCACCGCCCTGGTGCTGAACATCGGCCTGAACGCGGTGTTCATCTTTGGCTTGTTCGGCGCGCCCAAACTGGGGGTGGTGGGCGTCGCCATTGCCACCGCCATTGCCCGGACGGTGGAAGTGGGGCTGTGTCTGCTGGACGCGGTGCGCTCCAGGGTGCTGGACTACTCCTTGTCGGTGTTGATGGGGTCCCACCCCAAGCTGATGAAGGGCTTCATCCGCTACGCGGTGCCCGCGCTGCTCAACGATATGGTCTGGACCCTGGCTTTCTCCACCTACTCCATCATCTTCGGCCACCTGGGGTCCGACGTGGTGGCGGCCAACGCCGTGGCCAGCACCGTCCGCAATCTCTGCACCACCGTCTGCTACGGTATGTCCAGCGCGGGGATCGTGCTGCTGGGCAAGGCCATCGGCGATGACCGCATGGAGGAGGCCCGGTCCATGGGAGCCACCCTCTGCCACCTGACCCTGGGCGTGGGCGCGCTGACCGGGCTGCTGATTTTGCTGTCCCGGCCTCTGGTGTTCCAGTTCTACTCCCTCAGCGCCACCGGGCAGGACTACCTGAACTTCATGCTGCTGGTCAACAGCTACTACGTCATCGGCCAGGAGATCAACACCCTGGTCATCTCCGGCATCTTCCGGGACGGGGGCGACACCCGCTTCGGCCTGCTCTGCGACACCATCGATATGTGGCTGGTGGCGGTGCCGATCAGCTTTTTCTGCGCTTTTGTGCTGAAATTGCCGGTAAAAGCGGTGTACCTCATCGTCTGCCTGGACGAATTCTATAAGATTCCCTTCGTCTACCGGCATTATAAGAAGTACGGCTGGCTGAAAAACATCACCCGGGCGTATGAATAAGATTTCCTCAATAGATGCTGTTTTTCCATCAACAGAATCTATACACTCTTCACGAAAGATATATTGGTTTTTCCGTTTTATATCGTTTATTATTTAACAAAGTGGAGGGGCAGGTGCGCCGCAAATCGGCTCCCCGTCTCCCCGGAGTTCCCACAGACCGCGGGGCTGACCCGCAGCTTTCAATCACCGGTTTATTTTTCAAAGGAAAGAGGAGTTTTTTATGCCGAACATCACCGGTCATACCGAACTGGTTGGTTTGATGGCGTATCCCATCCGCCACAGCCAGTCCCCCACTACCCACAACCTGGCTTATGACAAAATCGGCGTGGACGCCGTCCAGCTGGCCTTCGAGGTGGATAACGATTCCCTCAAGGACGCGGTGCAGAGCATCCGGGCGCTGAAAATGCTAGGTTCTAACATCTCCATGCCCAACAAGACCGTGGTCCACCAGTATCTGGACGACGTGGACGAGGCCGCCCGTCTGTGCGGGGCCATCAACACCGTGGTCAACACCCGGGACGCCGACGGCAACGTCACCGGTTTCCTGAAGGGCTACAACACCGACGGCATGGGCTACTGGCAGGCCATCAAAGAGGAAGGCATCGACTTCAAGGGCATGAAGATGGTCCTCATCGGCACCGGCGGCGCAGCCACCGCCATCGCCGTGCGGGGCGCGCTGGACGGTATCGCCGAGCTGCACATCTTCAACATTAAGGATAAGTTTTATGCCCGCGGCGAGGAGATCGTGGACATCATCAACAAGAACACCTCCTGCAAGGCCGATATGCACGACCTGGACGACAAGGCCCTGCTGAAACAGCTGATGGGCGAGGCCGACCTGTTCTGCGACGCCACCGGCGTGGGGATGCACCCCCTGGAGGACCTGACCAACATCCCCGACCCCTCCTACTTCCGCCCCGACCTGATCGTCACCGACACCGTCTATGCCCCCCGGGAGACCGTGATGATGAAGCAGGCGAAAGAGGCCGGCTGCGCCCGGGTCTATAACGGCATGGGCATGATGCTCTTCCAGGCGCTCATCGCCATCGAGCTGTACACCGGCAAGTCCACCCCTGTGGATTACATGAAGGAAAAGCTGGGCATCTGAGCCAGCGCCAGCAAACCGGAATTTCGATATAAAAGAGGGAATTAAAACAAAATGAAAACCAAAAGCATGGCAAAGTATTATCCTGCCGCACTGGTTCTGTATCTGAACTACTTCCTCCACGGCGTGGGCTGCTCCGTCCTGGGCCAGTCCGTCATCAAGGAAGCCCTGGCCGCCAGCTGGGGCGTGGAGGCTATGTCTATCACCGCTATCTCCGCCGCCCTGGGCCTGGGCCGTCTCATCGCCCTGCCCTTCGCCGGTCCCCTGTCCGACAAGCTGGGCCGCAAGATCTCCGTCATCATCGGCGGCGCTTCCTACGCCATCTACCTGCTGGGTCTGGCCGTGGCATTCAACGCGGGCACCAACGGAGGCTATCAGATCGCTTACGTCTGCGCCATCATGGGCGGCATCGCCAACTCCTTCCTGGATACCGGCATTTATCCCGCCGTGGCCGAGATCATCTACCAGGCCCCCGGCGTGGCCACCATGGGCATCAAGTTCTTCATGGCCATCTCCCAGATGCTGCTGCCCTTCTTCCTGGGCATGGCCGTCACCTCCACCGTGGCGGGCATGGTTTCCTACAACCCCCTGTTCTACGTCTTTGGCGGCGCTTACATCGTCCTGATGGTGCTCATATTCTTCCTGCCCCTGCCCGACACCGACCTGACCACCGGGGAAAAGAAAGAGGGTCTGCTGGAGAGCCTGAAAAAGACCCACTTCTCCATCGAGTCCATCGCCATGATTCTGGTAGGCTTCACCTGCACCGGCACCTTCCAGCTGTGGCTGAACTGCGCCCAGAACTTCGCCAAGACCAACGTGGGCTGGGAAGACCCCTCCATCATGCAGACCTACTACTCCATGGGCACCCTCATCGCCCTGGTGGTCACCGCCCTGCTGACCCGTAAAATCAAGGACGTGCGTTTCATCCTGGTCTATCCCGCCATCTGCCTGGTCACCCTCATCGTGGTTCTCATGTTCCCCAGCCAGACCCTCTGCACCGCGGGCGCGTTCATCATCGGCTGGGCCGGCGCCGGCGGACTGCTCCAGATCGCCACCTCCGTCTGCAACATGATTTTCCCCAAAATCAAGGGCACCGTCACCGCGCTGGTGATGATCGCCTCCTCTCTGTGCAACTACACCATCCTGACCGCCGCCTCCAACATGACCCCCTCCGGCGTTATGATTATGAACATCGTCCTGACCGCCATCGGCGTGTTGCTGGGCCTGTTCATCAACCTGCGCTATAGCAAGCTGATTGAGAGTGGCGAGAACTGACAAACACTGTGGATTCCCCGTCCTCTGGCGGGGAATCTGTCATAATGCTTTCTATTCCATTGCAGCAGCGTTCACCATTTTCTCAGAAAATTTCCACATTCCTGTAGGGGCGGCCCGTGGCCGCCCGGGAAACCCCCGCGTTGGCCCGGGGGGGGACACGCCCCCCCCCCCCCCAAACGAATAACCCAAAAAATTTGTGTTT
>JAJPXY010000162.1:0-1058 GCA_021205205.1 Clostridiales bacterium | reverse complement strand
GGGCCCCCGGGGCCCCCGGGTAAAACCACTCTCGGCCGGGGGGGGCCAAGGGCCCGCCCCTACACACAAGGATAAAGCCTAAAATATGTGTGTATTTGTCCCGCAGACGGCAGAATTTTTCGTGAAGCTGCGCGAAGGGATAGCCATACCACAATTCAAAGGAGCTGCTTTATATGAATCCTGTCGTCGTGAAAAACTGCCGCATTGGCGAGGGCAAGGCCAAAATCATCGTTCCCATCGTGGGCGTGACCCAGGAGGCCATCCTGGCCGAGGCCGCCACCTTCGACTCCATCCCCGTGGACGTGGTGGAGTGGCGTATCGACTGGTATGAGGACGTGTTCGACACAGCCAAGGTCATCGAGACCGCCGGGAAGCTCCAGCAGGTGCTGGGCGACATCCCCGTCCTCTGCACCTTCCGCACCGCCAAGGAGGGCGGCGAAAAGGCCGTTGAGCCGGACGTCTACGCCCAGTTGCTGAAGGACGTTGCCGCCTCCGGCACCGTGGACATGATTGACGTGGAGATCTTCACCGGCGACGAAATCGTCAGCGACATCATCGCCGCCGCCCACGCCGCCGGGGTGAAGGTCGTCGCCTCCAACCACGACTTCTTCAAGACCCCTTCCCAGTCCGACATCGTCTACCGTCTGCGCAAGATGCAGGATATGGGCGCGGATATTCCCAAAATCGCCGTTATGCCTACCTGCAAGAAGGACGTTATCACCCTGCTGGCCGCCACCGAGGAGATGGCCACCAACTTCGCTGACCGGCCCATCATCACCATGTCCATGGCGGGCACCGGCGTCATCAGCCGCCTGGTGGGGGAGAGCCTGGGGTCCGCAATGACCTTCGGCGCCGCCGCCAAAGCCTCCGCTCCCGGCCAAATCGGCGTGAAGGAGCTGGATGCGGTGCTGGAGACCATCCACAACAGCCTGTAAATCATATTTTACATATTTTACGCGAAAACGCCCCGAATCGTCCCTGCGGCGGTTCGAAGCGTTTTTTGCACAAAACAGGAAGCGTTGCAAAACACTCCCCACAAAAAGCGAAGGTTAGGCGCC
>JAJPXY010000103.1 GCA_021205205.1 Clostridiales bacterium | reverse complement strand
CCATCATCACCGGCCCCAACATGGCGGGCAAGTCCACCTATATGCGCCAGGTGGCGCTGATTTGCCTGATGGCGCAGATCGGCAGCTCCGTCCCCGCCAAACATGCCCACATCGGTGTGTTGGACCGCATTTTCACCCGCATCGGCGCGGCGGACGACCTCTCCGCCGGGCAGTCCACCTTCATGGTGGAGATGGACGAGGTGGCGGACATCCTGAAAAACGCAACGCCAAAAAGTCTGCTTATTTTGGACGAGATCGGACGGGGCACCTCCACCTATGACGGCATGAGCATCGCCCGGGCGGTGCTGGAGTACTGCGCCGACAAGCGGCGGCTGGGGGCCAAGACCCTGTTCGCCACCCACTACCACGAGCTGACCGATTTGGAGGGCCAGATCCCCGGCGTGAAGAACTACAACATCGCCGCCAAGAAGCGGGCGGATGACATCATCTTCCTGCGGAAGATCGTCCGGGGCGGCGCGGACCAGAGCTATGGCATCGAGGTGGCCAAGCTGGCCGGGGTACCGGCCCGGGTCATCACCCGGGCCAGAACCATCCTGGCCGAGATGGAAAAGGGCGAGGACACCGGAAAATCCGTCCTGGAGCCGGAGGCGCAGCCCCCTATGGAGGAGCAGTGCTGCTTTGGGGACATCCGGGCCTTCGAGGTGGCGGAGGAGCTGCGGGGGCTGGACATCAACACCCTGACCCCCATCGAGGCGCTGAACCTGGTCTACCAGTGGAAACAAAAAGTATAGAATCACCACAATATAACGGATTGTATTGAGATGAGGGAGAAAAATCATGAAAAAGACCAAACTGCTCTACCGTACCTTTGACGGCGACTTGAAAAAAATCTGGGTCACACCCAACTATCTGGACACCAACTGTTCCTTCCGTATGGAGGTCTGGGGCGGCGCCGAGGGCGAGACAAAAAAGACCCTGCTGCTGAACTTTGACCATGTGGCGGCGCTGGAGTTCTCCATGAACTTCTGCGACAACATGGCCGGGGCCGACCTGGGCGGGTTCTATAAGGTCCCCGGAAAAAAGCAGAAGCGCAAGCTGCTGGAACGGAATTTCAACCGCCGGAAAAAGGACTGGCTGATGACCCGTCTCAGCGACAGCGAGGACGACGACCAGGACAGCCTGCTCAACGACCACAGCGGCGTGGACCAGATGGAGGAAAAACTGAGCAAGTACAACCTCTATCTGCTCCAGAGCATGGGCGGGGCCTGGCTGGTGCTGGCCCGGGAATACGAGTGCGTGGAGCTGGACGAGAACGAGGCCCTGAGCGAATAACCGATTCAAAAATATCTCTTTATCAATCAGATGGAAGGGAGGCCCGCAATGGGAAAAATTCAATGCCTTGACCCCCATGTGGCCGACCTGATCGCCGCCGGTGAGGTGGTGGAGCGGCCCGCCAGCGTGGTCAAGGAGCTGGTGGAGAACGCCATCGACGCGGGGGCCACTGCTGTCACGGTGGAGATCCGCCGGGGCGGCATGAGCTACATCCGGGTGACGGACGACGGCTCCGGCATCGCGCCGGAGGACGCGGAGACTGCCTTCCTCCGCCACGCCACCAGCAAGATCCGCGGCCAGGACGACCTGGCGGCCATCGGCACCCTGGGGTTCCGGGGGGAGGCGCTGGCGGCCATCGCCGCCGTCTCCAGGGTGGAGCTGCGTACACGCACTGCGGACAACGACCTGGGCGTGGGGCTGCTGCTGGACGGCGGCGTGGTGCGCACACGGCAGGAGGTGGGGTGTCCCGTGGGGACCACCCTCATCGTCCGTGATTTGTTTTACAACACCCCCGCCCGGCTGAAATTCGTCAAGCGGGACGTGACCGAGGGGGCGGCGGCCTTCGCCGCCGTCCAGCACGCCGCCCTGAGCCACCCGGAGGTGGCCTTCAAAATGCTCCGGGAGGAGCGGCAGGACCTGATGACCCCCGGCGACGGCAGTTTGCAGTCCGCCGTCTACGCGGTGCTGGGCCGGGAGATGGCGCTGGGCTTTCTCCCCTGCAAAGGCTCCGGCGAGGGGCTACAGGTGGAGGGCTTCGTCTCCCGCCCCTCCTGCTGCCGGGGGACACGGGGGTACCAGCACTTTTTCGTCAACGGGCGGTATGTGAAAAGCCGCACCATGACCGCCGCATTGGAAGAAGCCTACCAAAACCAGAAGATGGTGGGTCGGTTCCCCGGCTGCGTGCTGCACATCACAAGCAACCTGAACGCCGTGGACGTGAACTTCCATCCCACCAAAACCGAGGTCAAGTTCTCCAACGAAAAGCGGCTGTTCCAGGCGGTGTTTTCCAGCGTCAATGCCGCATTGAACGGCGAGCAGGGCCACCCCCAGGTCCAGCTGTAGGAAAAGAAGCGGCCCCAGCCAAAGCCGGTGGACACCGTCACCCCCAACCAGACCTTTTTCCAGACCATGACGGCGGAGGAATACCGGGCCAAGGGGCCAGTGCTGCCTCTGCTGGACAGCGGCGGAACCAGTGCTGCGACGACTGCTCCTGCCCGGCCTGTGCCGCCCCCGGTGAAAATTGAACCCAAACCTTACTCCCCCAGCGCGGCGGAGGAGTTCCGGGGGCTGGACCTGCCGATACTGACCGAGCGGCCCGCCCGCCGGACGGACAACCCCGCCCCGGCGCCGAAAAAGTCAACTCCCCCGAAGCCGACCCCCGCGCCTGTGGAGGAAGCACCTCCCGCTCCGGCGGAAGCTCCGACTGAGGCCCCAGAGCCGGACCCCCTGACCCCCGAGACCCCCGCCTGGCGGCTGGCTGGAGAGGTGCTGGACACCTACATCATCGTGGAGCAGGGGGACACGGTCTATTTCATCGACAAACACGCCGCCCACGAGCGGATGAACTTCGACAAGCTGAAAGCCAGAGACTACCAGCCTATGCGGCAGATGCTGCTGACGCCGGTGGTGTTCACGCCGCCCCCGGAGGAAGGGGCCGCGCTGCTGGCCCACCTGGACCTGCTGAGCCGCTACGGCTTCGAGGTGGAGGACTTCGGCGGCGGCGCGCTGCTGGTGCGGCAAAGCCCAGACTATCTCTCCGCCGGGGACATCGAGCCAACCCTGACCCAACTGGGGGAGCGGCTGCTGGTCACCGGCACCGCCGACCCCTCAGCCGCCCGGGACGAGGTGCTGCACACCATGGCCTGCAAGGCCGCCATCAAGGGCGGCTGACAGTCGGGCCGGGAGGAGCTGGAGGCGGTGGCCCGGGCGGTCATGTCCGGGGAGGTCAAATACTGCCCCCACGGGCGGCCTGTGGCCATCGAGCTGACGAAAAAGCAGCTGGAGAAGCAATTTAAGAGAACATAGCAGAAAATAACCTGATTATTCCCTTTACTCAGCACTTTTGTCTAGTATTGTACAAGTTTCCCACAGAGAAGTACATTTCGACAACTGACCACCCCCTTGCCTCCCCTGAAAGGGCAGGGAGGGGCAAAGCCCCGGAAGTGCCGCTTGACGGCGGAGGAGGGCCGCCGCCTTTAGGCGGTGGCGGAGGGGTTTCCTACGGACGCCATTGGAAAGCAAACCTTTTGCAAAGAACCCCCAGCGTCCGGTTTCCCCATAATTGCACATTGCAAATTGCTAATTGCTAATTGTAAAAAGGAGCGCCCGCCTATGGAATCCCCCCCTAAAATTCTCGCGGTGGTCGGCCCCACCGCCTCCGGCAAGACCCGGCTGGGGGTGGCGCTGGCTCACGCGCTGGATGGGGAAGTGGTCAGCGCCGACTCCATGCAGGTCTATCGCCGCATGGACATCGGCACCGCCAAGCCCACGCCGGAAGAAATGGAGGGCGTCCCCCACCACATGATCGACGTGGCGGAGCCGGAGGAAAATTACTCCGTGGCCCGGTACGTGGCCCAGGCCGTCCCCGTGGTGGACGACATTCTGGCCCGGGGCAAGGTCCCCATCGTGGTGGGCGGCACCGGCCTCTATGTGGATTCCCTGACAGCGGGGCGGCGCTTCGCCGTCCAGAGCACCGGCTGGCGGGAAAAGCTCCAGGCCCGCGCCCGGGCGGAGGGCATCGAGCCGCTGCTGGACGAGCTGCGCCAGGTGGACCCGGAGGCCGCCGCGCGGCTGCACCCGGCGGACGAAAAGCGCATCCTCCGGGCGCTGGAGGTTTGGCACGAGACGGGCAAAACCATCACCCAGCACAACCGGGAGACCCAACAGCAGCCGCCCCGTTATCAGGCCGTCACCATCGGCCTGAACTTCGCGGACCGGGGGTCGCTGTACCGGCTGGTCGATCTGCGGGTGGACAGCATGGTAGAGCAGGGGCTGGCGGAGGAGATCTGCGGCCTGCTGGCCTCCGGCGTACCGGAGGACTGCACCGCCATGCAGGCCATCGGCTACAAGGAGTTCTTCACCGCCCTGAAAACCGGCGGCAGCCTGGCCCACGCCGCCGACGAGGTCAAGCTGCGCACCCGGCAGTACGCCAAGCGGCAGCTGACCTGGTTCCGGCGGAACCGGGACACCAACTGGTTCCTCTGGGAAAAAGAACCGGATTTTGCGGCGGCGGTACGCTTTGCGACAGAAAAAGCGGAGGAAACTGGGGTAAGATAGCCGGGAGGACCGCTCCCGGTACAGCGTCGGTCATTGTGTTTGGAGCAGTTCTCGAACGATACAGGTATACAGATACAGTATACAGAAGGAAGTGCTCAAAAATGCAAAAAACCAACAACCTCCAGGACCTTTTCCTCGCCCAGGTCCGCCGCGCCCGGATGAACCTGACCCTCATCCTGATGAACGGGTTCCAGATGCGCGGGGTCATCACCGGCTACGACTCCTTTGTGGTGGTGGTCAACACCGACGGCAAACAGCAGGTGGTGTATAAGCACGCCATCTCCACCATCGTACCGGAGCGGCCGGTGGAGCTGCGGGAGGGCGAAGCCCCTGCGGCCACGCCGCCCAGGTACATCGCCCGCGGATGAGCGCGGCCCCGGCCTCCGGGAAACAATAGAAAGAACTGGTTATCCCTTTACTCAGCCTTATGAGCATTTTAGCTATTAGCTCTTAGCTTTGTGGTGCTTGGCATTATGTGCTGCGTTTACCGTTTGCATTTCTTTACAAACGGGTGGTTTCGCACTCCGTTTTCTTTTTAGCTGTTCGCTTTAGACCGGCAGTACCTGACTACAGGGAGAAGCGCAGCTTCGGAAGTGCCGCTTGACGGCAACAGCTAACAGCCAACGGCTAATAGCTTATCACAACGCGGCTGATGCAAAAGAATAGTCAGTTAGATAGATAACCAGCGGGCAGGCGGCCTGCACAAAGGGAGGTACCCCATGAAGCCGGGAACTCGAATCGTCAAAATCGTCATGTGGGCGTTTTTCCTGGGCGCCATCGCCTATTTTTGCGTTTACACCTACCATGTGCTGTTCAGCAGCTACGAGACGGCCAGCCTCTACAGCTACACAGCGGAGGACACGGTGGACACCACCGGCTACATGGTCCGGGACGAGAGCGTGCTGGACGGCGGCGCGGAGCTGCAAGAGGTGGTGGTGGCCGAAGGGGAGACCGTGGCCACCGGAGACACCCTGGCCGTGGTCTACAGCACACAGGAGGCCCTGGACCGCCACACCGAGATCAAGGAGCTGGAGGCCCGGCTGGAGTCCTTCCAGTACATCCTCAGCCACAGCGCCGGCGGGTCGGACAACTCCACCCTGAACAGCGAGATCATCGACTCCATCGTGGACCTGAGGGCCATGACCGCCTCCGGCAACCTGACGGAGCTGGAGGATCTGTCCTCTGAGCTGAAAACCCTCATGTTCCGCCGGGACTACACCTATAACGGCAGCAGCGCCCTTACCGAGGAGATCACTGAGCTGGTGGACTACGTGGAATCCCTGGCGGCGGAGAACCAGTCCTACACCACCACCATCTCCGCCCCCGCCAGCGGCACCTTTTCCAGCATGGTGGACGGCTATGAATCCGTCCTGACCTCCGCCAGCGTCAAGGACCTGACCCCCGCCCAGCTGGACGACCTGCTTGACCAGCGGGAGGAAGTGGCCGACGACGGCAGCAGCCTGGGCAAGCTCATCTCCGCCCCCACCTGGTACTACGCCGCCGAGCTGACCGAGGAGGACAGCGAACGGCTGAAGATCGGCGACACCGTCACCCTGCGCTTCAACAGCCTGGACCGGACCATCGACATGGAGGTGGAGTCCCTCTCCAAGGCGGACGGCGACGTGGTGTGCGCGGTCTTTTCCAGCGATAAGTACCTGTCGGAGACCACGCTGCTCCGGGACCAGACGGCGGACATCATCCTGGACACCGTCACCGGCTACCGGGTGGACAAGTCCGCCGTCCATGTGGAAAACGAGAGCGGCGACATCGGCGTCTACCGGCTCTACGGCACCCAGGCCGTCTGGGTCTCGGCGGAGATCCTCTGGGAGGGCGAGGACTACTACCTCATCGACGAACCCACCGAGTACGACGAGGAGGGCGAAGCCGTGTCCACCACCCAGCTGGAGGACGCCAAGAGCCTCCGGGACGGCGCGGAGATCATCGTCAAGGGCCGGGACCTCTACGACGGCAAGGTCATCGAGTAAAAAATGTGCAATTAGCAATGTGCAATGTAACCCCCCTTGCCTCCGCCGTCTTTGGCGGTGGCGCAGGGAGAAGCGCAGCTTCGGAAGTGCCGCTTGACGGCAAAGGGGTAAAAGCACAAGGCCGACTAAAAGGGATGACCAAATCCACAATGAGCAATGTAAATTGTGCAATTCGTTTGGGAAATCCCCCTTTCTCCCCGCTTTTTGGCGGGAAGAAAGCGAATTGTTTTCCACAGATTTTCCGTAACCTGTGCAGTCAAACCTGCGCATTGCGTCTGTACGACAGCCCGAACAAAGAGAAACGGAGGCAAGCACTATGTCCGTAAAAACGTGTGTGGAAGCTGTCCAGGCCCGCATCCGCGCCGCGGCCCTGGACGCGGGCCGGGACCCGGCGGAAATTACACTGGTGGCGGCCACCAAGGTCCAGACCAGCGACACCATCCGGGAGGCCATCCAGGCCGGTATCACCTGCTGCGGGGAGAACCGGGTCCAGGAGTTCAACGCCCACTGGAAGGACGGGGCCTATGAGGGGGCAAAAGTCCACTTCATCGGCCATTTGCAGAAAAACAAGGTGAAGTACCTGGTGGGCAAGGTCTCCCTCATTGAGTCCATCGACAGCGCCGCTCTGATGACCGCCGTCAGCGACCGGGCGGTGAAAACCGGCGTGGTGCAGGACATCCTCATCGAGGTGAACATCGGCGGCGAGGCCAGCAAGTCCGGCGCGGCTCCGGCGGAGGTGGAGGGATTGCTCCGCCTGGCGGCGGAATTGCCCGGCGTCCGGGCCAGAGGGCTGATGGCCATCCCCCCTGTGGCGGAGCAGCCCGGGGAAAATCAGCGGTATTTCCGGGAAATGTATCAGCTTTTTGTTGACATGAAGGCGAAAATGGCCGATAATGGAGGGTGTATGGGCATCCTTTCGATGGGCATGAGCGGCGACTTTGAGGACGCCATCGCCCAGGGCGCCACCCAGGTACGGGTGGGCACCGCCCTGTTCGGCCAGCGGCCCCCCATGCGGGCCAACGGGTGAGGATGCGCCGCGCCCTATCTTACCATTTCCCCCCAGCCAACCGTTGGGAGCAAACCGCAAGGAGGATACTGTCACATGGGTATTAGAGATGAATTAAGACGTCTGATCTCCCCCTATGAGGACGAGGACGAATACGAAGAAGAAGAAACCGAGGAGGCCGCCACCCCCATCTCCCAGGAGCGCAGCCGCAGCAAGCCCTCTGACGCGGAATATTCCTCCGTCAGCGCAAGCCAGTCCGCCCGGGCTGCTGCTCCAGAGGGCCGCAGCAGAAAGGTGGTCAACATCCACACCACCACTCAGCTCCAGGTGATTTTGGTGCGGCCCAGGGAGTTCGACGACGCCTCTGAGATCGCCGACCACCTGCGGGACAAGCGCACCGTGGTGATGAACCTGGAGGACGCCGACGACAAGACCGCCCGCCGTCTGGTGGACTTCCTCTCCGGCGTGGCCTACGCCCAGGAGGGGAAGATCAAAAAGGTGGCCATCGCCACTTACATCATCACTCCCTACAACGTGGACATCATTGGAGACAAGGACATCCTTGACGAGCTGGAGAGCAGCGGCGCCTACACCTTCCAGTGAACGAGAAAACACAGAGAATCGGGAGGAATAAGCTATGATGACACCCAATGACGTGGCGGAGCGCAAGTTTACCGCCGCCCGCTTCAACGGCTACAACACCGCCGACGTGGACACCTTCCTGGATCAGGTGACGGCGGACTACACCGACCTGTATAAGGAAAACGCCGTCCTCAAGAGCAAAATGAAGGTGCTGGTGGACAAAATCGCCGAGTACCGGGCCACAGAGGACGATATGCGCCAGGCCATGCTGGCCGCCCGGCGGAACGCCGAGGGCATCCTCGCTCAGGCGCAGGAGGAGCGCAAGGCCATGCTGCAGGAGGCGGAGAACGAGGTGGCCGAACGCCGCCAGGAGCTGCGCCAGGAGATCAGCAATTCCGAGGCCCAGCTGGCCGCCGCCCGGCAGTCCACGGTGGATTTTGTCACCGGAATGCGGGCGCTGGTGGCCCAGCAGCAGTCTTTCCTGGCCCAGGAGGTGACCTTCCTGGACCGGCTGGACGAGATCAAGGCCACCGCGGCGCCGGAAGAACCGTCTCCCCCGGCGGAGGAGACCGACGAGATGGAGGACGCCACGAAGAGCATCCTCTCCGACGAGGCGCTGGCCGCCGAGATGGCCGCCGCCGAGGCCGCGGCGACGGAGTCGCCGGAGACCGCCTATGCCCAGGATGTTCCCAACCTGGGGGACATCCCGGAGGACAGCGACCCCACCCGCGTGGTGGACCTGAGCAGCATGAACGCCGACCAGGATTATCAGGTATAACGACACCGCCGCGAAAAAGAGATCCCATCCACCGAACGCCGCTTCTGCGGCGTTCGGCTATCAGATACAAGAGGAGATAGAAGTCAATGCCCGATTATAACAAAACCATCCATCTGCCCAAGACCTCCTTCCCCATGCGGGCGGCTCTGGCCAAGCGGGAGCCGGCCATGCTGGAGGAGATGTACCGCAAGGACGTGTACAACAAGCTGATGAAGAAGAACGAGGGGAAGCCCCTCTACGTCCTCCACGACGGCCCTCCCTACGCCAACGGCGAGATTCACATCGGCCACGCCCTGAACAAGATTTTGAAGGACTTCATCGTCCGCTATAAGAACATGGCCGGGTTTAAAGCCCCCTATATTCCCGGCTGGGACACCCACGGTATGCCCATCGAGACCGCCATTCAGAAGCAGGGCGTAAAGCGCAACGAGATGCCCGTGCCGGAGTTCCGGGACAAGTGCCGGGCCTTCGCCCTGGAACAGGTGGACAAGCAGCGGGAGGGCTTCAAGCGCCTGGGCGTCATCGGCGACTGGGACCACCCCTACCTGACCATGACACCGGACTTTGAGGCCAAGCAGGTGAAGGTCTTTGGCGCGATGGCCGAGAAGGGCCTGATCTATCAGGGTCTGAAACCTACCTACTGGTGCCCCACCTGCGAGACCGCCCTGGCCGAGGCCGAGGTGGAGTACGCCGAGGATCCCGTCACCACCATCTATGTCAAGTTCCAGGTCCACGACGACAAGGGCAAGCTGGCCCAGTACGGCGACCTGAGCAAGATGTACTTCGTCATCTGGACCACCACCACCTGGACCCTCCCCGGCAACATGGCCATCTGCCTGAACCCCCAGCTGGAGTACTCCCTGGTGAAGGTGGCCTCCGGCGACATCCTCATCATCGCCACCGACCTGGTGGGCAACGTGATGAGCGAGTGCGGCATCACCGAATACGAGACCGTAGCCACCCTGTTCGGCGACGAGTTTGAGTATATGACCGCCTACCATCCCCTCATGAACCGGGACTCCCTGCTCATCCTGGGCGACCACGTCACCCTGGACGCCGGTTCCGGCTGCGTCCACACCGCCCCCTCCTTTGGCCTGGACGACTTCTATGTCTGCCAGCGCTACCCGGAGATCCCCACCGACATCACCATGGAGGTCTCGGTGGACGCCAAGGGCTACCTGAACGAGTTCGCCGGTCCTTACAAGGGCATCCACGTCCAGAAGGCCCACCCCATCATCTACAAGGACCTGGTGGAGAGCGGCGCGCTGCTGTCCAGCAAGGACATCACCCACAGCTACCCCCATTGCTGGCGCTGCAAGAAGCCCGTTATCTTCCGGGCCACCCAGCAGTGGTTCGCCAGCGTGGACGCCATCAAGGACGAGGCCGTCAAAGCCTGCGACGACATCTATTGGAAGCCCGAATGGGGCCAGGAGCGGATGATCTCCATGATTCGGGAGCGGTCCGACTGGTGCATCTCCCGCCAGCGCACCTGGGGCGTCCCCATCCCCATGTTCTTCTGCGAGGACTGCGGCAAGCCCTACTGCACCCCGGAGTCCATCGACAAGGTGGCGGGCATCTTCGCCAAGGAAGGCTCCAACGCCTGGTGGGCCATGGACGTGGCCGAGCTGATGCCCGAGGGGGCCAAGTGCGACTGCGGCTGCACCAGGTTCCGCAAGGAAAAGGACATCCTGGACGTGTGGTTCGACTCCGGCTCCACCTGGTCCGCCGTCAGCGACACCCGGCCCGAGCTGCGCTACCCCGCCGACCTGTACCTGGAGGGCGGCGACCAGTACCGGGGCTGGTTCCAGTCCTCCATGCTGACCTCCATCGCCGTCAACGGCGTGGCCCCCTATAAGGAGATCATCACCCACGGCTGGACCGTGGACGGCCACGGCCGGGTCATGCACAAGAGCCTGGGCAACGCCATCAGCCCCCAGGACACCATCAAGCAGTACGGCGCAGACATCTTCCGCCTGTGGGTGTCCTCTGCCGACTACACCCAGGATATGCGCCTTTCCAAGGAGATTTTGAAGCAGCTGGCCGACGCCTACCTGAAGCTGCGCAACACCTGTCGCTATATGCTGGGCAACCTGAACGGCTTCGACCCCAACAGCGACATGGTGGACGTGAAGGAGATGCTGGAGCTGGACCAGTGGGCCGTGGCCGCCCTGAATACCCTGGTGGGCAAGGTCCGGGACGCCTACGACAACTACGATTTCCACACCGTCTACCGGCTGGTGTATAACTTCTGCGTGGTGGAGATGTCCAACTTCTACCTGGACATCATTAAGGACCGGCTCTACTGCGAGGCGGAGGACTCCAGGGAGCGCCGCAGCGCCCAGTCCGCCATGTACTTGATTTTGAACGCGCTGGTGCGCATCCTGACCCCCATCCTGGCCTTCACCTCCGAGGAGGTCTGGCAGGCCATGCCCCACCGGGCCGAGGACGACACCGAGGCGGCGCTGTTCAACGATATGCCCACCGCTGACCCCGACTGGGCGCTGACCGAGGAGCAGGAGACCCGCTGGGCCAACCTGCTGGCCTTCAAGGCCGAGGTCAACCAGGCCCTGGAGCAGGCCCGCACCGCCAAGGTCTGCAAAAAGTCCACCGACGCCAAGCTGACCCTGGTGCTGGACGAGGAGGGCTGGGCCGCCTACGAGACCATCCAGGATATGAACCTGGCCGACCTGTTCATTGTCTCCGAGGTGGTCGTGGAGCAGGGCGACGAGCGCCAGATTCAGGTGGAAGTCCACGCCGCCCCCAAGTGCCCCCGCTGCTGGCTGCACAGCGCCGCCATCACCGAGGAAGGTGGGCTTTGCCCCCGCTGCGCCAACGCCATCAAGGGGCTGGAGCTGTAATCCCATTTACTACCGCGTAGGGGCGGCCTTTGGCCGCTCAGGAAAAGAATGTGAAACCTGCGGGCGGCCAAGGGCCGCCCCTACAGGTGTGTGGTCACACTTCCAAGTGAAGCTGTTGCGGCAGAACCACTATGATAACAAATAACCAATAAAAGAGGCTGTACCAACCATTTCCGGTTGATACAGCCTTTTTGTTGCATTTATGAGGTTTGCTTCAATCACACGATGGGGAACTGGGGCTTGGGCGGCTCCTCCTCCTGACGGGGCGGCTGCTGGGCCACCTGGACGTTGTCGGCGTTGATGACCGCCTTGCGCAGCTGGAAGCCGGGAATACCGGACGCCTGCATCAGGTTCTGGACGGTGGACTGGATATAGGGGAACAGCTGGTCATAGCACTGGGCATGGACCTGCTTTTTGTCCTCATCGCTGTCGATGCCCTGGCAAGAGAAGGCCCCGATCAAGTCCACGGAGACAAACAGCTCATCGCCGCCGTTTTTGTCCTTGATGCTCTGGTAGACCTTGGCAATGCAGCGCTTGCCGTCCTTGGCGAAGTTGACGTTGAAGGTGAAGCTGCTGTCCAGCTGGATCTGGCCCTGCTTGGTCAGCTTGTTGACAAAGTGGACCTCCTGGACCTTTTGGGAAACGAGATGCGCGATAGCCATAAAAGTATCCTCCCCGGACCGGCGGGATGCGCCGGAATGATGTTTCATAGAGTGTGCTGACGGCCTCTGTGCCGCAGCATTTCTAGTATAACACAGTTTTCAGAGATTGGAAACGGTAAATTTGAAAAAAGGCGGTATATTTACTGTTTCCCTTCCCGCAGGCGTGGCATGGAAAAGAGGAAGGTATTGCCGCTGTCCAGGCTGCTCTCCGCCCACAGGCGGCCTCCGTGCTCCTGGGCGATTTGGTCCGCGATGGAGAGGCCCAGGCCGAAGCCCTCGGAGGAACGGGCCTGGTCCGCCCGGTAGAACCGCTCAAAAATCCGCTCCAGCTGGTCCT
>JAJPXY010000011.1 GCA_021205205.1 Clostridiales bacterium | reverse complement strand
GGTCAGCACGCCCGCCCGCCCCAGCAGCAGGAACAGCCCAAAGGTCAGAAACAGCGAGGTAAACAGCAGCAGAAAGATGAACAGCGCCAGCCAGGGCATAAGGGAGGGCGGTTTTTTCCTGCACCTGCGCTTCATATCTTCTTCACCGCCTTGTAGCCCAGCCCCCGCACGGAGACGATCTCAAATTCCGGCCAGCCCTCGAACCGCTTGCGCAGCCGTCCGATGTGGACGGTGACGGTCTCCCAGCCGGCGCTGCTCCCCTGCCCCCAGATTTCGTCCATCAGCTCGATGCGGGTGAAGATCCTGCCGGGATAGGAGAGCAGCTTGTACAGCAGCAAAAACTCCTTTTGAGGCAGCGTCTGCGTCAGGCTGCCCTCAAGGGGTACTTCCGCTTTCCGGCTGACGGTCATGCTGTCGTAGTCCAGCGTCACGTCGCCGATTTGAATCTTCCGCTCGCTGGCGATCCTGGCCCGGCGCAGCAGCGCCTTGATGCGCAGCAGCAGCTCCTCCTCGTCCACCGGCTTGACCATGTAGTCGTCGATGCCCAGCCGGAAGCCCCGGTTCCGGTCGGCGGGGAGCTGTTTGGCGGACACCATCAGGATGGGCAGGTTGGCGTTGGCGGCGCGCAGCGCCTCGGTGAAGGCGTAGCCGTCCTTCTTGGGCATCATAATGTCCAGCACCACCAGGTCGATGTACTCCCGGTCAAGCAGCGCCAGGGCCTCCTCCCCGTCTTTGGCGCACAGTACCTGGTAGCCCTCGGTCTCCAGGATGGTCTGGGTCAGCCAGCGGGTATTTTTGTCGTCGTCAACCACTAAAATACGGAACATCATACTCACCTCGCAGGAGAGAATACCACGGGAATCTAAACTGAAAGAAAAGTGCGACTGTAGTATACCAAATCGAACCGGAAGGCGCAAGGCAGCAAAGCAAAGCCCCCCGGCGGCATGAGCCGCCAGGGGCAGAGTGGGAGCTTGTTTTCTCACAGCCGGTTGACCCAGACGGTCATCTCGCCCGGCCCGCGGTTGTTCCAGCAGTGGTACGGCACAAGGGTCAGCGCCGTGTCCTCCATCGTGGCGGGTGCATCCCGGTAGAGGGGGGCGTCGCCCTCCTCCGTCAGCCGCTTTCCCCGGGCGCGGAGAACAGTCACGCCCCCCAGCAGCTTCGGCTCGAAGGTTTCGGTCAGGCCGGCCCCGGTGTCCAGCCAGACGGCGGCCAGGTTCTCCCCGTTGTCCGCCTGCTCCAGGCAGTAGACCAGCGGGCCTTTCATCACAGCCACTTTTCCGGCGTAGCTCCGCAGCCTGGGGTTTGAGTAGACAAAGCGTGGGGGAATGGCCATATCCAAGACCAGCGTGGTGTCCTCCCAGCGGCGGTCCAGGCAGAGATAGCCCCGCTCCAGCCGGGCGGAGACAGGCGCGCCGTTTTCCGTGAGGGTGTAGTCCTGCACATACCCCGGCAGCCGGAGGGCCAGTCGGCCCTCCACCGGGCACTGAGGACGGAGGTGGATCTCCACCCGCCCCTGGTTGGGGAACTTGGTCTCCACCGTCACCTCCACCGGGACGCCGCCCAGTTGGACGTGGAGCCGACCGGAGACATACAGGTTCAGCCACAGGCTGTCCTCGTCGGTGAAACAGACGTACTCCCCCAGGGAGGCCAGCGTCCGGGCGATGTTGGGCGGACAGCAGGCGCAGCCGAACCACCGCTGCCGCACCGGCTTCACATGGCTCATGGAGGTGCCCTCCAGGCAGTTGTCCGGCCAGACCTCCAGGGGATTCACATAGAAGAACCGGTCGCCGTCCAGCGAGATGCCCGCCAGGACGGTGTTCATCAGGGCCTGCTCCATGGTGTCCACATAGCGGCCCTCCCGGGTGATCTGGGCCATCCGGCGGCAGAACAGGGCCAGCCCGATGCTGGCGCAGGACTCGGCGTAGCCGCTGGCGGCGGGCAGGTCGTAGTCCGCGGTGAACCGCTCCATGTAGCCAGAAGAACCGATGCCGCCGGTCAGGTACATCCGCTTTTGGGTGATGTTGTCGTACAGCCGCTCACAGGCGGCCAGCAGCTCCCGGTCTCCGTCCTCTCCGGCGATGTCCGCCATGGCACAGTAGAGGTACACCGCCCGCACCGCATGGCCCTCTGCCGTGGTCTGCTGCCGCACCGGCTTGTGGCACTGGTGATACCGGGTGTTGGTGGGGTCCATGTCCGCGAAGATAGAGACCCACTTGGGGTGGTTCCGCTCCCGGACGAATACGTCCGGCTGCTGGCCCCGGCGGTTGACGAAGTCCCGGGCCATGTCCAGATAGCGCCGCTCCCCGGTGACCTGGTAGAGCTTGAACAGCCCGATCTCCACCTCCTCGTGGCCGGGGATGGACTGTGCGAATTCCGGCTGGTGGAAGGTGTCGCAAATCAGGTCGGCGCAGCGGCACATGATGTGCAGCAGCTTGTCCTTGCCCGTCACCTGGTAGTAGGCGGCGGCGGCCTCCATCATGTGTCCGGCAGTGTAAAGCTCGTGGCCCTGTTGCAGGTTGCGCCATTTGCTCTCCGGCGCCTCCAGAATGAAATAGGTGTCCAGATAGCCGTCCGGCTGCTGAGCGCGGCCCACCAGGTCGATGACCTCATCGGCCCGGGCCTCCAGCGCCGGGTCGGGGGTGCTGCTCAGGGAGTAGGCCACCGCCTCCAGCCACTTGGCAAGGTCGGTGTCCTGAAAGACGAACCCATAGAAGCCGCCCGGCTCCTCTCCCGCCGCCCGGCGGAAGTTGCGGATGCAGTGGCTTGGCTCCGCCTCCGGTTCCTGGTCGTTAAGCACCCGCCACTGGTAGGGGATGATCTTCTCCGTGACGGAGCGGGTGTAGCGGTTCCAGAAGGGGCCGTCGATGCGGATTTGATTTAATCCGATGGTTTGCAGCTTTTTCATCTCAGTTCAGTCTCAGCATCAGCACAGAGCAGGGCGGAACGGTCACTTGCAGCCCCTTTTCTGTGGCCGCGTAGTCGGTGAAGGGCTGCTCTGTCACCGTCTCCGGCGCGTCGAAGGTGTTGTGGGCGGTCATGGCCCCGGCGACGATGCGGGCCTCCTGCACCTGCCAGCCGGTTTTTTCCGCGAAGCGGATGTCCACCGGCTCGGCGCTGTCCAGGGACAGGTTGTTCAGGGTAATTGTGACCGCGCCGTCCTTTTGGGAGACGGACTGGGTCACCTTGGGCAGCTGCCACTCTCCCTCGCCTACTGTGGGGACCTCCAGCGTCTCGGCTGCCAGCAGGTCGGCGTCCTGGTGGTGGCGGAACATATGGAACACATGGTAGGTGGGGGTTTTTATCATCTGCTCCCCATCGGTCAGCAGGACGGCCTGGAGCACGTTGACCACCTGGGCCAGGCAGGCCAGCTTCACCCGGTCGCAGTGCTGATTGAAGATATTCAGCGTGATACCGGCGATGAGAGCGTCCCGCATGGTGTTCTGCTGGTAGAGGAACCCCGGGTTGGTGCCCTCCTCCACGTTGTACCAGCCGCCCCACTCGTCCACCACCAGGGCCACCCGGCCCTCCGGGTCGAACTCCGACAAAATCTCCCCGTGGCGGCGAATCAGCTCGTCCATATAGAGGGCTTTGCCCAGGCTCTTGTACCAGGTGGCGCTGTCGAACCGGGTGGCGTGGCCCTTCTTCTCCCAGCCCTCCGGGTGGACGTAGTAGTGGAGGGAGATGCCATCCAAAAAGCCGTGGAACTTGTCCTCGGTGTGGTCGTAGCAGGTCTCCAGCACCCCCCGCATCCAATAGTAGTCGGCCACGTTGGGGCCGCAGGCGATGTTGAAGATGGGCTTGTCCGGGTCATATTGCCGCAGGAAGGTCTGATAGTGGCGGTACAAATTGCCGTAATAGCTGGGGGTCATGTTGCCGCCGCCGCCCCAGTTCTCGTTGCCCACCGCGAAGTAGGACAGCCGCCATGGGTCCTCCCTGCCGTTTTGCTTCCGCAGCTCGGTCATGGGGGTCAGGCCGTCATAGGTCATGTACTCCACCCATTCGCTCATCTCCTGGACGGTGCCGCTGCCCAGGTTGCCGTTGACATAGGCCTTGCAGCCCAGCTGGCGGCAAAGCTCCATGAATTCGTGGGTACCAAAGCTGTTATCCTCCACCACGCCGCCCCAGGTGGTGTTGATCATCTTTTTGCGCTGGGCCTTGGGGCCGATGCCGTCCTTCCAGTGGTACTCGTCGGCAAAGCAGCCCCCCGGCCACCGCAGCACAGGGATTTGCAGCTCCTTCAGCGCCTCCACCACGTCGGTGCGCATTCCGTTGGTGTTGGGGATGGGGGAGTCCTCCCCCACATAGAGACCGCCATAGATGCAGCGGCCCAGATGCTCGGAAAAATGTCCGTAGACCTCGGGTTCAATGTGGCCCCGGGTGACCTGTTCGTTGATATATAGCTTCACTGTTTGTCCTCCCTGCCGTTCTGATAGGAGAAGATGGGCCAGTCCCTTTCGTCAAACCGAAGGGGCATGACCATCGCGTGGCGGTTGGGGTTATAGAGGGGGTTGCCCACGATCTCCCGCTCGGTCCTGGCGTGGTAAATCATGATGTCCTGCCCCGCCTCATCCTTCGTGAAGCAGTTGTGGCCAGGGCCGTAGATTTGCAGCGCCTCATCGGTGCGCAGGACAGGATACCGCTCCTTTTTCCACACGGCCGGGTCGATGGGGTCGTCCGTCACCTTGCAGGAGAGCATCCCCATACAGTAATCCACGCCGGTCTCGCTGGCGGAATAGGTCAGGAACAGCCGGTCCCCGTGGAACAGGACGGCGGGGCCTTCGTTGACCCAGAAGCCCACCCGCTCCCAGTCGTAGCTGGGGGAGGAGATCGGCACCTGGGGGGTGTCCAGTTGGTAGGGGGTCCGCATCCGGGCGATGTAGAGGTTGGCGATTTGCTTGCCCACGCCCACCTTCTCCGACCAGACGTAATACCAGCTGCCGCCCAGCGGGAACACGGTGGCGTCCAGCGAGAAGGACTCGAAGGAGAAGTCGTCGTCCTCCGCCCGCTGGATCTTCCCCCGCTCCATCCAGGGGTCCGCGATGGGGTCCTGCCCCAGGCACTCCAGCACATAGGGGCGGATAGCCCAGATGTCGTCCTTGTCCCCCGCGGAGTAGTAGACGCACCAGCGGCCCTGGATATAGTGCAACTCCGGCGCCCAGACGTGAATACTCTGGGGGCCGCTGTCGTGCTTGCGCCAGATGACGTGTTCCTCCGCCTGGGCCAGGCCCGCCAGCGTCTCGCTGCGCCGCAGGAAGATGCAGTCGTAGGAGGGGATGGAGGCGGTGAAATAATACAGGCCGTCGGTGTGGCGGTAGATGTAGGGGTCCGCCCGCTGGGGTATCCACTTCTGGTTATAAATCACGGAAGATTTCATAATAAACTCTCCTATTCTCTATTTATCATTTGGGAATGGGATGCTATTGAGTCAGGTACCGGATAAACGCGGGGATCAAATCCACATGCTCCGCGCCACTGGGTACCGTCAAGTAAATCGGCTCATAGTTTGCGCCGTCTTGCTGGAGGATCAGGCAGTCCTCCAGGACCAGCGCCGTTCCGTCGACAATGTCCTCGGCGTAGTCCTCGTACTCCTCTCCCAGTACTTCTTCCAGGGAGAGGAACATCTCCTCGCTGTCCTTGTTTTCGTCATAGAACTCCTGGGGGGTCAGGTAGACGTCCAGCCCGGAGGACTCCATCATGATCTCCTTGCTCAGGTAGCTGTTGTAAAGCTCGGTCCCCTTCTGGCTGTCGGGGAGGTAGACCAGGGAGGTGTCCAGCCGCATGACATCATGCGCGCCGCGCCCATCCAGCGTACTCACAAAGCCCTCGCAGAGGGCGTCCACCTCCTCCTCAGAATAGGCGGCGTCCATCAGCGCCACATAGAAGATTGTGTTGTTTTGCAGGTTCCCCACCCACTGGACGCACCAAATCAGGGCAATCACCAGGCCAACAGCCACCAGGATGCGGCCCCAGTAGTAGGCGGCGATGTACTCGAATCTTTCCATAGCGGTCATGCCGCGCAGCCGCTCCCGCAGCTCCTGGAACGAGGAGGTCCCTTCGGATTGTTTGTTCTGTTTGCTTTTCACTGTATTCGCCCTTGCCTTTATGCGCTGAAAAGATTATAATAAAGGTGCTATGAACCGTTTTTACGAAACAGAGGTATGTTATATGTTTGAACTATTTACATCCGACAATAAATTCATCGTCTTTCTCCGCCAGCTGGCGGACATCATTCTGCTCAACTTGATTTTCCTGCTCTTTTGCCTGCCCATTGTCACCATCGGCGCGTCCTTCGCTTCCCTCTACACCCTGATGCTCCAGGAGGTGGAGGACAAGGAGCCGCACCTGATGAGCGAATTTTGGAAAGCGTTCAAAGCCAACTTCAAGCCTTCGCTCCCCCTCTGGCTGCCCATGCTGGCCATCGGTCTGCTGCTCGGGGTGGACGTGCAGCTGATGCAGAGCGCCACTGGCTCTCTGGCCCCGGTGCTCTCCGCCCTGGTCATGATCGCGGAAGTGCTTTACATCTTTGTGTTTTCCTACCTCTTTCCCATGCTGGGCTGGTTTGAAAACTCCACCAAAGATTACTACGCAAAAGCGCTGCTTTTCTCCATCCGCCACTTCCCCACGTCGCTGCTGGTGTCCGTCATCAACCTGTTCTCGCTGTTCCTGGCCATTGGCGTCCCCAACGGGCTGACACCGGCCCTGATCCTGATGATTTTCATGGGCTTCGCCGTACAGGCCCTCACCAACACCATCCTGCTGCGGCGGGTGTTCCGGGACTTCCTGCCGGAGGTGGAACACTATGAGGTAGAGGAGGACTGGCTGCCGGAGGACGACGACGCGAGCGACAACGATTTGACCGATTCCCCTGAGCTGTAACAAAACAGCCGTTTGCAGTGAGAGTGCAACCGCCCCGAACAACTTTTCGGGGCGGTTATTTTGTGTGCTTCGGGGAAGGCTTATTGGGCGCCTTTCAGCCGAATGACGTTCCAGCTGGCGGGATGCAGCCGGGCGGAGAAGATGCCGCCCTCCACCTTGGAGCCGGTGGCCAGCACCGGCGCGACCTTTTCCCCGTCGGGGCCGTTGGTGGCTTTCAGGTCGTCGCTGGTCAGCACGATGTGCTCCAGCAGACCGTACCCGGCGAAGCTGCGCACGTCGCACTGGAAGTCGATGGCGTCGTTCAGGTCACGGTTGACGGCGAAAATGGTGACTTCCTGGTTCTCCTCGTTCCAGACGGCCACGGAGTCCACATCGGTCACGTCGGTGTAGTCCTTGGTGTCGTGCTTGCTGGAGCTGAGCACCGGCTGGAGGGCTACGCCCCGGCCATACTTGCTGGCGTGGAGGTAGGGATAATAGATGGTCTGCCGCCAGGCAGTGCCGTCTTTTTCTGTCATGATGGGAGCGATGACGTTGACCAGCTGGGCCAGACAGGCCATTTTCACCCGGTCGGCGTGCTTGATGAGGGTGATGAGCATCAGCCCCACCAGCAGCGCGTCCTCGAAGGTATACACGTCCTCCAGCAGCGGCGGCGCGATCTGCCAGGGGTGGTTCTCGGTGATGTCCTCCTCGTCGGCGTTGGAGTGGAACCAGACGTTCCACTCGTCAAAGCTCAGGTTAATATCCTTCTTGCCCCGCTTTTTCGCATTGACGAAGTTGCAGGTGGAGAGGACCGTCTGGATAAAATAATCCATCTCCATCGACAGGGCCAGGAAGTTGTTGGAGTCTCCGTCCCGGTTGCCAAAATACTGGTGGAGAGAGACGTAATCGACAAAATCATAGTTGTGGGTCAGGGTCGTGGCCTCCCACTGGGGGAAGGTGGGCATTTGCGTGTTGGAGCTGCCGCTGGACACCAGCTCAATGGTGGGGTCAATGAGCTTCATGGCCTTGGCCGTCTCGTAGGAGAGGCGTCCGTATTCCTCCGGCGTTTTGGACCCCATCTGCCAGGGGCCGTCCATCTCGTTGCCCAGGCACCAGACCTTGATGCCATAGGGGTCCTGGACCCCGTGCTTGACCCGCAGGTCGCTGTACTTGGTCCCGGCGGGCATATTGCAGTATTCCAGCAGGTTGCAGGCGTCGGCCACCCCGCGGGTGCCCAGGTTCACCGCCATCATCATCTGCGTGTCCGCCTTCTTGCACCACTGGGAAAACTCGTGCAGCCCCACCCAGTTGGGTTCCGTGCTGCGCCAGGCCAGGTCCAGCCGCCGGGGGCGCTGCTCCACCGGCCCCACGCTGTCCTCCCAGAAGAAGTTGGAGACAAAGTTGCCGCCGGGATACCGCACGATGGGGACGTCGATGTCCCGCACCAGCTTCAGCACGTCCTTCCGGAATCCCTGCTCGTCGGCGGAGGGGTGGTCGGGCTGATAAATGCCGGTATAAACGGCCCGGCCCAGGTGTTCAATAAAAGAGCCATAAATGCGTTTATCAATCGGGGAGATAGCAAAATCCTGGTCCACAATGAGCTTCGCAAATTTAGCCATAGTTTTCGTCCTCCAAGAACCCGGCGGAAACGGGTTCCGCCGGGCAGATCAGATGGTGTTTCAGGAATTGTATGCGTACCGGTCAGCCCTTGACGGCGCCGGCGGTCATGCCCTCGATGAAGTACTTCTGGAAGCAGACAAAGAGGATGAAGATAGGTACGATGGAGAAGAAGGAGCCTACCAGCAGCAGGCTGTAGTTGTTGCCGTAGGGCGAGAGCAGGGTGTTCAAGCCCAAAGTCAGGGTGTACTTGCTGTTGGAGGAGATGACCAGCAACGGCCACAGGTAGTTGTTCCATGCGTTCATGCCGTTCAGGATGGCCATGGCCGCGAAGGCGGGCTTCATGATGGGCACGATGAGCCGCAGGAAGATGCTGTATTCGTTTGCGCCGTCGATACGGCCCGACTCAATCAACTCGATCGGCATTCCCAACAGGTACTGTCGGAAGAAGAAGATGGTGGAGGCGTGGGCCACAAAGGGCAGCACGATGGCCACGTAGCTGTCCATCAGGCCCCAGTTGGTCATCTGCTTGTACAGAGGCAGCATGATGACTTCGAAGGGGACGGACAGGATCAGCAGCACGATCAGGAAAGCGGCCTGCTTAAACTTGAACTCGTAGGCGGCGAAGCCGTAGGCCACGAAGGCGCTGACGGCCAGGGTGCAGACCACGGAAATCGCAGTGATGATCAAGCTGTTGCGGAACCAGATCCAGTAGTCAGAGGTGCCGGAGAAGAGCAGCTTGTAGTTGTCAAAGCTCATCACGCTGAAGTCGATCTCCAGGTTCAGGCCGTACTGGACCAGCAGCCCGCCGGGCTTAAAGCTGGCCAGGAAGATGGCGTAGATGGGCAGCAGGATCAGCAGCGCCAGGATAATCAGCACAATGTGGATCAGGATAGACTGAATCAGATTGCTTGTCTTTTCGCTTTTCATGGTGTCAGCCCTCCTTCTTTCCAACCTTGATGGTACCGTTGGCAATCAGCTGGAGAATGTTGATCACCATGACGATGATCAGCAGGATCATACCGACTGCGCAGGCGTAGCCCATGTTGCGCTTCTCAATGCCCTGGCGATACAGGTAGCCGACAATGGTCAGGCCGATGTTCATGGGCGAGTTGTTGCCCGTCCACAACATACTGGACTCGACGTACATCGACAGGCCAGCGTAAATGGAGATGGTCATGACGTAGACGGTGGTGGGCTGGACCAGCGGAATGGAGATGTGGGTGAACTGCTGGAGCTTGGTCGCACCGTCGATGGAGGCAGCCTCATAGAGGTCAGCGGGGATGGACTGCAAGCCAGCCAGATAGTAGAGGATGTTGACACCCATCCAGCGCCAGCAGGCCAGCAGCAACAGGATGAAGTAGCTGGGCCAGTCCATTTTCAGCCACTTGATGGAGCTTCCGCCCAGGGCGTTCAGCACCTGGTTGGCCAGAGAGGTATCCAGCTCACCGAACATCAGACGGAAAATGGTACCGGCGACCACCACGGAGGTCAGGGCCGGGATGAAGTAAATGGATTTGAAGAAGCCCGCTGTCTTGGAGGTCAGCTTGCTGTTGAGCATGGTGGCGAACAGCAGAGGCAGGGGCAGCAGCAGGATCAGGGTGCCGATGGTGTAACGGACGCTGTGGTAGAGGGCCTTCAGGAAGATCTTATCGCTGAAAATCTTGGTGTAGTTTTTCAGGCCGACAAATTCCTCCTGCAACGTGTTGAAGAAGCTCAACCGGATGCCCTGCGCGATGGGGACGACCCAAAACAGCAGGACGGACAACACAAAGGGCAGGATAAACACATAAGGTGCTACCTTTTGGTTGTATACGAACTTTTTAATAGTTTTCATTGTGATGAGCCAACCTTCCTTTCTTTCGGCGGCATCGGACAGGCAGGGCTGCGGTTCCACCGCAGAGGTGTTTGGGTGGAGGAATTTGGAGCAAATCACCCTGCCCGGCGGCCCGACGGCGCTTTCTGATTTTTCGCATCCTATAAAAAGCCGGGGGGGGGCAAGCGGCGTGCGCCACGTGCCCCCCCGTTTTTTAGATTCTATATGTTTTTTGGAGAAAAACAGAGTGAAAGATGATTAGCTGACGTAGGTCATTACCGTATCCTGAGACGACTCGAGCGCATCCTCCACCGAGGTGCCGTTCTCGAAGATTTCCTCCAGGGTGACGGTGGAGATCTCGTTGGTGATGTCAGACCAGTAAGCGGAGGTCTGGTCGCTCAGAGCGCCGATGGAGTCAGCCATTTCGTTAAGCGCGTAGAACGGGCTGTTGACGAAATACTGAACAAAGGCGTTGTCGGGGTTCTCGGTGATCTCGGTGTCGGTCCAGATGGCGGTGTTGACGGGGTCGAAGCCCAGCACGCTCCAGATCTCCACGGAAGCCTCGGAGGACAGCTTGATGTAAGCAAAGACCTCAGCGGCCAGCTCAGCGTTCTCGGAGGAAGCGACAATAGCGGTACCGGTGCCGCCGCCGCCGATGGTCCAAGGCGTGGTGTCAGAGGTGGACAAGCGAGGCACGGTGGCGATGGCAACCTTGCCGGACAGGTCGGTCATATAGTTGGTGAAGCGGGAGGTCTGCCAGAAAGGCATGATCTGGCAGGCGTAGTCGCCCTGGTTGAAGGAGGCATAGGCCTCGTCAGAGTCGGGCTGGCCGCCGGGCATGGGGGAGAAAGCGCCGGTGTCCTGGCACTCCACCAGGAAGTTCAGCACTTCGGTCAGCTCGTCGGAGGTCAGGTTGGGGTTGCCGTCCTCATCCAGATAGCTGCCGCCCTTCTGGACCAGCATCAGATTGACGACCCACTGAGCGGTGGTCTCCAGGTTGGAGAACTGCTTGCCGGTGGCCTCGTAGTAGGCGACGCCGGCTTCCTTCCAGTCATCCCAGGTCTCGATGGACTCATAGTCAATGCCGGCCTCTTCCAGCAGCTCCACATTGTAGAAAGCCACGGTGGTGCCGACGTGGGTGGGATAGCCGTAGACAGAGCCGTCCTTGGAGTAGATGTCCAGACGGGTTTCCACGATCTCGTCCAGATAAGGCTCAATGGCGTCACTCAGGTCATACAGGTCGATGCTGGCGCCGTTGATGAAGGAGGGGAACTTGCCGATTTCGATGTCGACCACGTCGGGAGCGCCGGTGCCGGACTCCAGGGCGATGGACAGCTTGTTGTGCATGGCGTCATAGTCCATGTTCATCAGGGTCAGGCGGACCTGCTTGTCGGGGTTCTCTTCGTTCCACTTCTCGGCCATGTCGATGTAGAACTCCTGGTGCAGCTCGTTGAAGGTCCAAACCGTCAGGTCGGTATACTCGCCCTCCGGCTCGTCCATCACGAAGCTGTCGCCGCTGTCGTCATCGCTGTCGCTGGCGGCGGAGGAGTCGGTCGTGGTGCTGCTGTCGCTGGTGCTGCTACTGCTGCTGCTTCCGCAGGCGGTGAGCAGCGACAGAACCATTGCCATTGACAGGATCAGTGCAAGGATCTTTTTCATTGTCGTATCTCCTTTTCGTTTTTTCACAGGCGGAGCCTGTGATTTGGGTTTTGTGAGCGCCATACAATAAAACGGTTTAGATTGCTATGTTTTATAAAAAGAAAATTTTATCATCTTCGACGAAAAAACTTATCCATTTTTCATAAAACGACAAATATGACCATTTTATTTTTCACACTTTGGTCAAAGTGCTCCGAACAGGGACGCTCATGGTGTCTTTATTATATGGCCTGATTTGTGAAAAGTCAACCCCTTTAAATAATTTTAACATGGATTAATCGTTTTACTATCGTCAATCTGCACAATCGCGCAGTTTTGTTCAAAATTAGTTCGAAATTTTGCGTCTTTTTCTGTTTTTCGCTTTTTTCGGGCGGTTCTTCTTGCTGACTCCGCCTCTTTGCGGCGTAGTAAACAACAATAAAAAAGGGGCGCAGACCAAACCCGCGCCTCTTTTTTTGTCTGTTTTGGCAAATTATTTTCTCTGTTTGAAATCGTTTTCTACCCTGCACACGGAATTTCGCAGTACGACCTTGCCTGCCACATGGGTCTGCTGGGGCACCTGGTCCCTCCCCAGTTGGACCGCCTCCAGCGCGATCTCCGCCGCGCGATAGCCCAGGTCGTGGAGGGGCAGCTCCACCGTGGTCAGCGGGGGCTTGACGTACTGGCTCAGCAGACGGTTGTCGTACCCCAGGACGCTGATGTCCTTCCCCACCGTCAGGCCCAGCTCCTCCAGCCGGTCGTAAACGCCTCCCGCCATCAGGTCGTTCATGCAGAAGATCAGCGTGACGTCCTTTTGCAGCAGGTGATCGGTGAACCGATAGCCGCTCTCCCTCTCCCAGTCCCCCAGGCAGACCAGGCTGGGGTCGAACAGGACCTCATTGCGGAACAGCACGTCTTGGTAGGCCAGCAGCCGCTCCTGCATATGGGAGCTGTCGGTTTTCCCTGTGATGACGCCGATGCGTCTGTGGCCCATGTCCAGGGCGTATTGAATCAGCTGCTCCGTCGGCTCTTTTTCGTCCACCAAAACGGAGGGGATGCCCGGCGTCATGCTGTAGGCGTAGCACATCACCAGGGGGCCGGGGAAATCCGACGGCCGGCATTTGCGCGGCCGCTCGTGGGCGGAG
>JAJPXY010000144.1 GCA_021205205.1 Clostridiales bacterium | reverse complement strand
CTTCGGACGTGGGGCTGTTTATTTACGGAAATAAGCCAATACAAAAACGAAACCCCCGCCGGAGCCAGTTTTATCCCTGGCCCTGGCGGGGGTTCGTCTCTGCTTTAGCCCTTTTTCCCGGTTTTCTTCTGGATAAACTGGCGGAACTCCTTGAAATCATTGTTCATAAAGCCCGTTTTGCTGAGCATGATGCCGTTCTGCTTGCCCAGCATCAGCACATAGGAGTGCTTTAGGTTGTAGATTCTGGTGATCTGGCTGTACTCGAACTGCATGACGGTGGCGCCCTCCTCCATAGTGATCTTCTCACCAAAGCGCACCATCGTTTCATATTTCTTGCCGTTGTTCAGCCGGTCGGAGGTGGCGTGGATCTCCCGCAGCACCAGCTGCGGGGTCAGCATCCCCGCGAACACGGCGATGATCATGCAGACCCCCGCCATACCCAGCAGGAGGCGGTCATTGTTGGCCGTGGCCACCACCAACACCACCAGCCCCAGCAGGAACACGCCCACGCTCATCAGCGCGATGTTGCGGCTGACCACCTTGTAGGCATATTCCCGCAGCATCAGCTCGTTGACTTTGTAGCGGTTTTCAAATCGAATGTCCATATTGCGCTCCTTACGGGAAATCATTTCAGCTTTTTCCACTCTGCCACCGCCAGTTGGTCGCAGCGGTTGTTATACTCATTGCTGGCGTGGCCCTTGACCCAGTGGAGGTTGACCTTGTGGACCTCGCACAGGTCCAGCAGTCGCGCCCACAGGTCGGGGTTCAGGGCAGGTTCTTTGTTCCCCTTGACCCAGCCGCGCTTGCGCCAGCCCACGGCCCAGCCCTTTTCCAGCGCGTCGAGGATATACTTGGAATCGGAGTAAAGCTCCACAATGCACGGCTCTTTCATGGCCTCCAGCCCCTTAATGACCGCTGTCAGCTCCATTCGATTGTTGGTTGTGGCCCGTTCTCCGCCGGAAAGCTCTTTTTTATGCCCTCCAAAGAGCAGGATGGCCGCCCAGCCCCCTGCTCCGGGGTTGCCGGAGCAGGCGCCGTCGGTATAGAGGGTCACAGTTTTCATTTACTCCGCGTCCTTCTCGCTGTCATCTTGCAAGTCGTCCTCGGCCACGTCGCCGTTTTCGTCCATTTTGGTCTTGGCCAGAGCGATGACCTTGCAGCCTTCCTCCACGTTCATCAGGCGGACGCCACGGGCGACTCTGCCATACGTGCTGATGCCGCTGGCGGACATCCGAATAATGGTGCCGTCGTCGGAAATGAGCAGCACGTCGTCGCTGTCGTTGACAATGGCGCTGCCCACCACCGGGCCGGTCTTGTCCGTGATGTTATAGTTCCGGTTGCCGTAGCCGCCCCGGCTCTGGAGGCTGTACTCCCCGGTCAGGGTACGCTTGCCGTAGCCCTTCTCGGTGACGGTGAGCAGGGCTTCGCCGTGGCCTACGATCTCGCAGCCCACCACCTGGTCGCCCTCCCGGAGCTTGACGCCCCGGACGCCCACGGCGGTGCGGCCCATGCAGCGGACATCCCCCTCATTGAAGCGGATGGCCTGGCCGTTGCGGGTGACCAGCAGTACCTCCTGACCGCCCCGGGTGCGGCGGACGGCGATCAGCTCGTTGCCCTCCTCCAGGGTCAGGGCGCGGATACCAATGGAGCGGATGTTTTTCAGCTCGTTCAGGCAGAGCCGTTTGACGGTGCCGTTGCTGGTGGCGAAAATCAGATACTCATCCTCCGCGAACGCCCGGAAGTGGAGCATGGCCTTGACCTTCTCCTCCGGGGCGATGGAGATGAAGTTGACGATGTTGATGCCCTTGGCGGTGCGCCCCGCTTCGGGGATCTGATACCCCTTCTTCATATACACCTTGCCCTGGTCGGTGAAGAACAGGATATAGTCGTGGGTGGAGCAGGTGAAGATGGTCTCCACATAGTCCTCCTCCCGGACGTTCATATCGTTGATGCCCTTGCCGCCCCGCTTCTGGATGCGGTAAGCGCTGACGGGGGTGCGCTTGAGATACCCGTTGTGGCTGAGGGTGAACACGCACTCCTCCTCCTGAATCAGGTCCTCCACGTCGATTTCCTCGGCCACATCCTGGATCTCAGTGATGCGGTCGTCCCCGTACTTGTCCCGGATGGCGGTCAGCTCCTCCTTCAGAGTCTGGCGCAGCAGGTCCTCATCCTCCAGCAGGCGGATATAGTAGGCAATTTTCTCCTCCAGCTCCTTATACTCCTGCTCCAGCTTCTCCCGGTTCAGGCCCTGGAGGGCGATCAGCCGCATATCACAGATGGCCTGAGCCTGAACCTCGTCCAGCCCGAAGCGGTCCATCAGGTTCTGCTTGGCGTTGTCGTAGCTGTTGCGGATGATGCGGATGACCTCGTCGATGTTGTCCTGGGCGATGAGCAGGCCCTCCAACAGGTGGGCGCGCTCCCGGGCCTTGCGCAGGTCGTACTTGGTGCGGCGGATGATGATCTCCTCCTGGAAGGCGATGTACTCATCCAAAATGTGCCGCAGAGAGAGGATCTTGGGCTGCTTCTGGTTGTCCACCAGAGCCAGCATGATGATGGAGAAGTTGGTCTGCAAAGAGGTCTGCTTGAACAGGCTGTTCAGCACCACCTGGGGGTTGGCGTCCTTTTTCAGCTCGATGACGACCCGCATACCGTTCCGATCCGTCTCGTCCCGCAGGTCGGAGATGCCCTGGAGCCGCTTGTCCTTCACCTGCTCCGCAATGGTCTTGATGAGCTGGCGCTTGTTGACCTGGTAGGGCAGCTCGGTGACGATGATGCGGGTGCGGCCCGCGCCGAACTCCTCGAACTCCGTCCTGGCCCGGACCGTGACCCGGCCCCGACCGGTGGCGTAGGCCTGCCGGATACCGGCCCGGCCCATAATGATGCCCCGGGTGGGGAAGTCCGGCCCTTTGATGTGCTGCATCAGGTCGGCAAGGGTGGCGTTGGGGTCGTCCAGCACGCAGATGACCGCGTTGATGACCTCCCGCAGGTTGTGGGGCGGGATGTTGGTGGCCATGCCCACGGCAATGCCGGAGGAGCCGTTGACCAGCAGGTTGGGGAACCGGCTGGGCAGCACACGAGGCTCCTTCCGGGTCTCGTCAAAGTTGGGGTCCCAGTCCACCGTGTCCTTGTCGATGTCCCGCAGCATTTCCGCGGAAATTTTGGCAAGGCGCGCCTCGGTGTACCGATAGGCCGCAGGGGGGTCGCCATCCACGGAGCCGAAGTTGCCGTGGCCGTCCACCAGAGGGTAGCGCATGGAGAAGTCCTGGGCCAGGCGCACCATGGCGTCGTAGACCGAAGCGTCTCCGTGGGGGTGGTAGTGGCCCAGCACGTCGCCCACGCAGGTGGCGGACTTCTTGAAGGGCTTGTCGTAGGTCAGGCCGCCCTCGTGCATGGTGTAGAGGATGCGGCGATGGACGGGCTTCAAGCCGTCCCGCACGTCGGGCAGGGCGCGGCCCACGATGACGCTCATGGCGTACTCGATATAGCTCTTTTCCGTCTCCCCAACCAGCTCTGAGTTGGTAATGACCTGGTCGGGGAACGCGATGTCCTCCGGTTTATAATCTCTATTGTGTCCCATAGTTCCTCTCCAATCAGAAATCCAGATTCACCGCGTACTGGGCGTTTTTCTCAATCCACGCCTTCCGCGGCTCCACTTCCTCGCCCATGAGGACGGTGAAGATCTGGTCGGCAGCCACGGCGTCGTTCAGGGTGATGCGCCGCAGAGTGCGCCGCTCCGGGTCCATGGTGGTCTCCCACAGCTCGTGGGGGTCCATCTCGCCCAGGCCCTTGTACCGGCTGATGTCGATTTTGGCGTTGGGGTTATTGGCCCGCAGCTCGGCGGAGATCCGGTCCCGCTCCTCGTCGGAGTAGGCCACCCGGGTGGTCTTGCCCCGTGTCAGCTTGTAGAGCGGCGGCACGGCGGAATAGACGTAGCCCTGCTCGATGAGGGGCCGCATATACCGGAAGAAGAAGGTCAGCAGTAGGGTGCGGATGTGGCTGCCGTCCACATCGGCATCCGCCATGATGATGATTTTGTGGTAGCGCAGGCGGTCGATGTTGAACTCGTCCCCAATGCCGGCCCCCAGGCCCAGCACCAGAGGGTACAGCTTGTCGTTGCCGTAAATCTTATCCGCCCGGGCCTTTTCCACGTTGAGCATCTTGCCCCACATGGACAGAATGGCCTGGAACCGACTGTCCCGCCCCTGAATGGCGGAACCGGCGGCGGAGTCGCCCTCGACGATATAAATTTCGCACAGCGCCGGGTCCCGCTCGTTGCAGTCCTGCAATTTATCCGGCATTTGACCGGAGTCCAGTCCGGTTTTCCGGCGGACGGACTCCCGGGCCTTCCGGGCGGCCTCCCTGGCCCGGGCGGCGGTCATGGCCTTGTCCAGAATGGCCTTGCCCACGGCGGGGTTGCACTCCAGGTAGTTCTCCAATTTATCAGAGACGATGCTGCTGACCAGGGCGCGCATTTCGCTGTTGCCCAGCTTGGCCTTGGTCTGGCCCTCGAACTGGGCCTCCGTCAGCTTGACGGAGATAACGCAGGTCAGGCCCTCCCGGCAGTCGTCGCCGGAGACCTTCTCGTTGTCCTTCAAAATCTTGGCCTTTTTGCCGTAGGTGTTCAGCACCTGGGTCAGAGCGGTCTTGAAGCCCGTCTCGTGCATACCGCCCTCGGCGGTGTGGATGTTGTTGGCGAAGGACAGAATGATTTCGTTATAGGAGTCGGTATATTGCATGGCGATCTCCGCCATGCTGTCGTCCGCCTCTCCCGCCATGTAGATGACATCCTGGTGGACGGGGGTCTTGTTCTCGTTGATATACTCCACGAAGGAGCGGATGCCGCCCTGGTAGCACAGCTCGTCCCGGGCCTCCTGGCCCTCCCGCTCGTCGGCGATGACGATGCGCAGACCGCCGTTCAGAAACGCCTGCTCCCGCATCCGGGTGTGCAGCGTCTCGTAGTTGAACACCAGGTCGTCGAACATCTCCGGGTCTGGCTGGAAGGTGACAACGGTGCCGGTGTGGTCGGTGGTCCCCACGATGGTCATGGGCTGCACCACATCGCCCCGGCTGAACTTCATCTCGTAGATGCTGCCGTTCTTATGGACCTGGACGGTGAGCCACTCGGACAGGGCGTTGACCACGCTGGCGCCCACGCCGTGGAGGCCGCCGGAGACCTTGTAACCGCCGCCGCCGAACTTGCCGCCGGCGTGGAGGATGGTGTACACCACCTCCAGGGCGGGCTTGCCTGTCTGGGCTTGGATGTCCACCGGGATGCCCCGCCCGTTGTCGGTGACGGTGATGGAGTTGCCGTTGTGGATGATGACGTTGATCTCGGTGCAGTAGCCCGCCAGCGCCTCGTCGATGGCGTTGTCCACAATCTCATAGACCAGGTGGTGCAGGCCGCTGGTGGAGGTGGAACCAATGTACATACCGGGCCGTTTGCGGACGGCCTCCAGCCCCTCCAGCACCTGGATCTCTGAGGCGTCATATTCGTTTTCCGCGGCGACCGCGGTGCCGTTTTCCAATAAATCTTCTGCCATATTTTACCTCTATTCGTTGGTTGTTCTTCGTTCTCAGCAATTTCTTTTGCTCAGCTCAAAGAGAAACTTCTGTTGCTTTTCAGCGATTGGTTATTAGAACCCAGCTTTCGTCTGGCAGCTCCTGACTAACAGCTAATAGCTAATAGCTAACAGCTCATTTTCTTCCCACCATCTCCGGGCCGAACGCCGTTGGAGCGTCTGGCTGGCCAGCGGGGAGAGATAGACCGTCTGCCTCTGCCCCTTGGAGGCGCATACCACAAAGCTTTTGGGCAGCTCCTCGATGTCCACATAGGTCACATGGCCGTTTTTTTCCGCCCGGTTCAAGTATTGCCTGGTTCGGTAGCTTTGAGACGTGATTTCCAGGTCAAAAATGCCAATTACGTCCTTTTCGTCCACCAAAACGCCGTTTCCCAGGTGCAAATACACGGTCATCCCTCCAACAGCGCGCCATTTTCGATGCGCAGCACCTGCCCCGCCTCCAGGGCGGAGAGCCGGTCGCTCTCGCAGCAGGTGATGAACACCTGTCCCCCCTGGATGCGGTTGAGGACAAACTCCTGCCGCCGCTGGTCCAGCTCACTGAGCACGTCGTCCAGCAGCAGCACGGGATACTCCCCGTCGTTGTCAAAGAAAATCTCCCGCTGGGCCAGCTCCAAACTCAGGGCGGCGGTGCGGGTCTGGCCCTGACTGCCGTAGGTGCGGACGCTGCGCCCGTTGATGTCCACCAGCAAATCGTCCTTGTGAGGGCCGGAGAGGCAGCTGCGGGCCTCCAGCTCCGCCTGGCGGTGTTGGGCCATGTGGTCCTGGAGCTGGGTAAAAATGGTCTGGGACGGAGCCAGCGGGTCGGTGACGGTTTTCACTGTCTGGTACCCCAGTCCCAGCTCCTCCCGCCCGTTGGAAAAGCTGGCGTGGATGGCGGGGGCGCATTGGTTCAGCTTTTGGACGAAGTGCGCCCGGTAGTGGATGACCAGCGCCCCGGTCTGGCACATCCGCAGGTTGTAGTCCTCCAGCAAGTCCAGCAGGGAGGGCTTTTCCGGCCAGTCCCGGAGGATGCGCCGCTTTTGCTCCAGCAGGCGCTTGTACTCCGCCAGGGCCGCCCCATATCGGGGCCGCAGCTGGCAGATGGCCCCGTCCAGAAATTTTCTCCGCTCCGCCGCTCCGGCCCGGATGAGGTCCAGGTCCTCCGGACAGAAGAGGACGGTTTTCAGGATGCCGGTCAGCTCCCCCGTATTTTTCAGGCGGACGCCGTTGCTCCACATCTGGCGGCGGATGCCCCGCCCCAGCCGGACCTCTAGCCGGAAGTCCCGGTTTCGTGAGAAAATCTCTCCCTCCAGCCTGGCCCGCTGGGCCTCGAAGCGGATCAGCTCACTGTCCGCTCTGGCCCGGTGGCTCCGGCAGGCGGAAAGGTAGGCGATGGCCTCCAGCAGATTGGTCTTGCCCTGGGCGTTGTCCCCGGTGATGACGTTGATACCGGGGCAGAACTGGGTGTCCAGCGCGGTGTAGTTGCGGAAGTTCTCCAAATGGATGGCGTTGACAACCATCGCTACTCCACCGTCACGGTGGTGTCCAGCAGGTCGGCGCTGTCGCCGGGGCGCAGCTTTTTGCCCCGCATGGTGCAGACCTCCCCGTTGACCCGGACCTGGCCGTCCTGGATGCGGATCTTGGCCTCGCCGCCGCTGGAGACCAGGTGGGCCAGCTTGAGCAGCGCGTCCAGCCGGATAAACTCCGTCTCAATTTTCACAGTTTGCTGTTTCATGGGAATCCCTCGGTTTCGTTACGCCCTGGCCCGCAGGCGGACAGGCAGCACCATATACAGGAACTGGTTACCCTGTCCCTCCTCCGGCACGATGACGCAAGGGGAGATGGGGGTGTTCAGCGTCAGCTGTACCACGTCCTCCGGGGCGGCCTTCAGAGCGTCCAGCATATAGCGGTTGTTGAAGCCAATTTCCAGCGCGCCGCCGTTGGACACCACGCCGCACTCGTCGTAGACGGTGCCCAGTGCGGTGGCGGTCTGGAGCTTCAGCAGGTTGTTCTCCAACGTGCAGCGCAGGGGGCTTTTCTGCTGCTCGGTGACGATGAGGGAGCAGCGCTCGATGGAGGCGATGAGCTGCCGCCGGTCTACGGTGACGGAGATGGGGTTGTTGGTGGGGATGGAGTGCTTGTAGTCCAGGAAGGTGCCCTCCAGCCGCCGGGAAATCAGGGTGACGCTGCCGGTTTTGAACATAATATGTTGAGAACCCTGGACGATCTCCACCGGTTCGTCGGTGTCGCCGCAAATTTTGGCCACCTCATTCAAGGAAACTGCCGGTACCACAAAGGAGCAGGTGGGGCCGCTGGTCACCGGCTCCCGCCGCAGAGCCAGTCGGTAGCCGTCCACGGAGACAATGGTCAGTGTGCCGTCCTCCACCTCGAACAGTTCGCCGGTGTGGATGGGGCGGCTCTCGTCGTGGCTGACGGCAAACAGTGTCTGGTTCAGCATGGACATCAGCGTCCGCTGGGGCAGGGAGATGCTGTTTTGGAACTCCACGCTGGGCAAGTCCGGGTATTCCTCCGGGCTGCTGCCCTGGATTTGGAACTGGCTGGCGCCGCACCGGATGGTGATGAGGCTGCGCTCGGTTGACACATTGACAACCTCGTCGGGCAGACGACGGACGATCTCACTAAACAGCCGGGCAGAGACGACGATGTCTCCTTCCTCCTGGATGTCGGCGGGCACAAGGGCACGAATACCAGTTTTTAGGTTGTAACCGGTCAACCGGAGCTGTTCTCCGGCCTCGATGAGGATGCCCTCCAGGGCAGGAATGGAACTTTTTGCCGCCACGGTCCGGGAGGTAGTGGTGATCATGGTCTGCAATATAGATTTCTCGCAGGAAAAGCGCATAAGAACCTCCTTTTGCTCCATAGAAAAGGAACCTAAAAATAGTAGTAGTAGTAGTAGGGGGCGCGAACCTGTGGAAAACGCGATTTTTGCCTGGAACCCCAGGAAAAAACGCTTCCACAGTTTTTCACGGTTTTTCCACAGGTGATAACAGCCAGAAATTGGCATTTGCGTTTTCCACAGAAATGTTTTTCACAGGTGGAAAAAATCTGTGGAAACCGTGGAAAAGAGGACGGGACGAGGATTATACAAAATGTATAGGAGCAGGGCGCAAAAGTCCCCGGTCGGTCAAAAAAAGAAAAAGTACTTTTGAGAAATGAGGGCGCTCAGTAGGTGCGGTCGTTGATGTTGGCCTTGATGTCCTTGATGACGTCGGCCAGGGCCTTGTCGGTTTTCAGGGAGTTCTCGATCTTGTCGATGGAGTGCATGACGGTGGTGTGGTGCATATCGTAGATCTTGCCGATTTCCGGCAGGCTCAGACTGGTCATGGACCGGATGATGTACATACTGACCTGGCGGGCGCGGATGATGTTGGACTTGCGGCTGGTGGTCAGGATGGCCTCCTTGCTGATGCCGTAGAACTTGGCGGTTTCCTCCAGGATGACGTCGGGGGCGGGGGTCAGTTCGCTGGAGCTGCGGATCAGTTCCCGGATGGCCCGCCCGGCGGATACGTCGTCCACCTGGTTGCCCAGCAGGTCCCGGTAGGCCATCAGCCGGTGGAGGGAGCCTTCCAGCTGCCGCACGTTGGCGGTGATGTTCTGGGCGATGTACTCGATGATGTCCTGGGGCATATTCAAGCCCAGCAGGATGGCCTTTTCCTTGATGATGGCGCAGCGGGTCTCGTAGTCTGGCGGTTGGATGTCGGCCATCAGGCCCCACTCGAACCGGGTGCGCAGCCGGTCCTCCAGGCGGACCATGTCGGATGGGGGCCGGTCGGAGGTCAGAACGATCTGCTTGCCCGCCTCGTAGAGGTTGTTGAAGGTGTTAAAAAATTCCTCCTGAGTGGAGTCCTTGCCGGCGATGAACTGGATGTCGTCCACCAGCAGCAGGTCCTTGTCCCGGTACTTCTGGCGGAAGGCGTCGGTGGAGTTCAGGCGGATGGCCTCGTTCAGCTCGTTGGTGAACTCGTCCCCCTTCACGTAGATGATTTGGTAATCCGGGTGCTGCTGCTGGATGGCGTGGAAGATGGCGTAGAGCAAGTGGGTCTTGCCCAGGCCGGATTCCCCGTAGAGGAACAGGGGGTTATAGCTCTTGCCAGGCTGGTTGGCCACGGCCAGGGAGGCGTTGTAGGAGAACTTGTTGGAGGACCCCACGACGAACCGGTCGAAGGTGTAGTCCTCGCTGCCCATCAGGATGTTGGTATTTTCCTCCGGGGTGCTGCGGCGGATGCGGTATTGCTCCGCCTCCTCCGGGGTCAGGACCACCACGTCCATGTCGGCGGCAAACAGCTCGCGGAGGGCCTTTTTCAGCGCATCGGTGTAACGGCTGCGGATGATTTCGCCTTTAAAGGCGACGGGGTGGGTGATCACCAGCCGGTTTTGTTCCAGTTCCAGCGCCTCCACTTCGCTGAACCAGGTGGTGATGGCCGTGGCGGTCAGCTCGTTTTCTAGCAGGGGGAGAACACTGGCCCAGACTTCCGCGGCAGAATTCATGTCAAAACCTCTTTTCTCGTCTGCATAACAGAGGGGAGCGGACGGCACGGGCCGGGCAAAAAAGCGCAAAACTCCCCCTCTTTTTGTCTGCTTTTAGTATACCACAAAACGTCTCCTGTTACAATCAAAAATTTGCCGCCAAAGGGGGCAGGATGAGCGTGAAAAGTGGACAAAGCCCAACGGGAGGGCGAAAAAGGCTCCGGTGGCAGGCGGGGCTTACAGGGCCGCTGCGCGCCCCAGAATGGGCGCGGAAAAGGGGGCGCTGTGGATAAAATGACAAAAATCCTGGGGCAAGTGGTTGACAGCAGCCGATTTGGTGGAGTATAATAACCAGTGCGTTATAGTGCCCCCAGGGGATGGTCTGCCCCAACGGGCCGGGAACCGCCCGGCGGTCCATGGCTCTCCCCACGGCGGGAACCGGCGGCGCAAGGCCGCCCATGCTGATTTTCACGATTCGGAGGTGTATCGAATGGCTACCAAGCGTACCTACCAGCCCAAAAAGCGCCACGGACAGAAGGTCCACGGCTTCCGGGCCAGAATGGCCACCAAGAGCGGCCGCCAGGTGTTGGCCCGCCGCCGCGCCAAGGGCCGCAACCAGCTGAGCTATTGAGCAGTCAGCGGTCAATTTTCTATTAATGCGGAAGCGTGTGCGAGGGGTGGAAGATGAGCAGGCTCCACCCCTGCGATGTATCTGCGGACAAGCCCGCCCCGGGCGGGCGGCGGAGAGGGGGCCAGGCCCAGGTCGCGGCCCCCTCTCCCCTGCCTGCCGCCGCCGTTTGTTCAGGAAGGCCGGAGAGCATGAAGAAAACAGTAACCATCAAGTCCAACCGGGACTTTCAGCGCCTGTACCGCCGGGGGCGTTCCGCCGCCGGCCCCACGCTGGTCCTCTATTGGCAGCGCAACCGAAAGGGCGAGATCCGGGTGGGCATCACCACCGGCACCAAGCTGGGCCATGCCGTGGTCCGCAACCGGGTCCGCCGCCAGATCCGGGAGATCTACCGGCTGCACAAGGACGAGCTGGTCCCCGGCCGGGACATCGTCGTCGTGGCCCGGGTCCGGGCCGTCAGCGCCGGGTACCGCGCCATGGAGCGTGATTTCCTCCGGCTGACCAAAAAACTTGGCTTACGCAAGCCTGTTTCCCCCACAGAGCCGGAGGCGGAGCGATGAAACGGCTGCTGCTGGGGCTGATCGGCTTTTACCAGAAGTATCTCTCCCCCGGTCTGCCGCCCCGGTGTCGGTTCATCCCTACCTGCTCGGAGTACGCCAGGGAGGCAGTGGAGAAATACGGCGCGGCCAGAGGGTCCCTGCTGGCCGCCAAACGATTCGCCAAGTGCCAGCCCCTGCACCGACAAAAGAGCATCGAGTACGACCCCGTACCGTGATAATTAGCAATTAGCAGTTAGCAATGTGCAATGAAATCATACTGATACGTTTTCCTTAAAAACGGTTCGTCTTTTTACTCTACGTCCGGCAATTCATCATCGGCGTACCGTTTTGATTCACTTTTCATTGCTAATTGCACATTGCTAATTAAAATTGATCCCATAAGGGCGAGAAGGCCCTTTCGTGGAAATATACCCCCAAAAAGGAGGACGCCGAACCATGATAACTGCTTTTTTGCAAATCTTCGGCAAGATCCTGCTGTGGATCTATGAATTCTGCCACAGCTACGCCCTGTCCCTGATCATTTTCACCCTGCTGTCCAAGCTGGTGCTCTTCCCCATCTCTTACCGGGGCAAGAAGAGCATGATGCAGATGAACTCCCTCCAGGGGGAGGTCCAAAAGCTGCAAAAACAGTACGCCAAGGACCAGAACCGTCTGAACCAGGAGACACAGGCCCTCTACGAGCGGGAGGGGGTCAATCCCATGGGCGGCTGCCTGTGGTCCCTGCTGCCCCTGCCCATCCTGATGGGCCTGTACTACATCATCCGTCGGCCCATGCTCTATATGATGTGCCTGACCAAGGATGAGATCACCGCCGCCGTAGACGCCGTGACCAACCTGGGCTACGACCTGGGCACCACCGCCGCCTACCAGGAGATGACATTGACCTCCCTGATGGGCAAGGACACCACCGTCTGGAACGCCGTGGCGAACGCCGTGGGCGACAGCGCCTCCAAGCTGGTTTCCATCGACTTCACCTGGCTGGGCATGGACCTGTCCCAGACCCCCAGCTGGAGGATTTGGACCCTGGATTTGAACTGGGCCAACATCGGCCTGTTCCTGATCCCTATCGTGGTCACGGTGTTCAGCTTCCTCTACAGCCAGATCTCCCAGAAAACCAACCAGCTCACCATGGGCACCACCCAGCAGAAGAAGGACGACGCCGGCTCCGCCGCCGCGGACTCCACCAACCGGATGATGATGTACCTGATGCCGCTGATGTACCTGTGGTTCGGCTACGTCATGCCCGCCGGTATGTGCGTCTATATGCTGTTCAACTCCGTCTTTTCTGCGGCGCAGGAAGTGATTTGCGCCCAGATGCTGAAGGGCAAGTTTGAGGAAATGGTGGCCGAGCGGGAGCGCCGGGCCAACGAGGAGAAGGAAAAGGAAAAGGAGCGGAAGGCCGCCATCGCCGCCCGCCGGGCGGAGCAGGCCGAGAAGAACCGCAAGAGAGGCAAGCGCGCGAAGAAGGGCGGCGTCAGCAAGCCCAAGGACCATCCCACCGACGCCAGCCGGGTGGGCATCCGTCCCTTCGCCCGCGGCCGGGCCTATGACCCGGACCGTTACCCCGTGACCCCCTACCGCGACCCCCAGGACGTGTTGGACGAGGCCGCGCTGGAGGCCGCCTTGGCCAAAAACGCCAAGCGGAAAAAGAAGAACACCGAGGAAGAGGAACTGCCGCCTGAGGAGGATCTGCTGCTGGAGGAGACCGCCCAGGAGGACGAGCCTGTTCAGGCCCCGGAGGATACCGAAGAAGCGGCTGCTGAGAGCAGCGAGGACAACGGCGCGGACGAGGAGAATGTCTGACCGGCTTGCACTACGATAGAAAGGAATGAGGGATTCCCATGTTAAAGTCGATTGAAACCACCGGCAAGACGGAAAACGACGCCGTCGCCGCCGCTTTACAGCAGCTGAACCTGGACCGGGACAGCGTCTCCGTGCAGGTCATTGACCGGGCCAAAACCGGATTCCTCGGCATTGGCAGCAAGCCTGCCCGGGTCAGGGTCACCTACGAGGTGCCGGACGAACCGGCCCCCGCCC
>JAJPXY010000019.1 GCA_021205205.1 Clostridiales bacterium | reverse complement strand
GCCATATATGTAGGGGCGGCCCGCGGCCGCCCGAAAATAACCTGCTTGCCCCGGGCGGCCACGGGCCGCCCCTACAGAGCGTATGGTTAAGGTTCTACATCAGGCAGTCAAGATCGTGTAAAACGAACTCCCTATTTGGCCGGTTTATTCCCAAATCAGCCCCTGTACCCCGTCCCCGGTGGTGACCTCCACCTGGAGCAGGGACTGGATGTGCCGCATCCGGCGGTTCAGCTCCTCCCGGGTGGGGGCGGAGACGATGAGGGCCAACCGGGAGGTCTTGTCGGTGTGCCCCTCCCGGTTCTCCATGCCCAGCCGCAGCTTGTCCAGCTGGTTCCGGTGGACGTAGGGCAAAGCCTGCACTTCCTCCACCCCGGAAAGGGCCGTCACCCTGCCCACGGGGAGATAGAAGGCCATGTACCCGCAGTAACACTGCTGGGGCTTGATTTCCGGCATTTCGGTTTGCTGGCCGGTGGCGATGTTCAGCAGAAATTCTTCCGTACACAGGCCGGTGGAGAGGGAAATCAAATCTGACGAGATGAACACCCCGCCGCCCCGGGCGGCAGTCTCCATCAGATAAATCTCGTCCCCGTCCATGATATATTCGCTGTGGGTAATGCCCTGTTTCAGGCCGAAGCCGGTGATGATACTCCGGTTCAGGTCCAGCATCCGCTGCGTCAGCGCCTCATCGGCGGTGGAGGGCATAATGCGGCTCTTGGCGGCGTAGGCGTCGGGGATGTCAAAATAGAGGGTGTCACCGCAGGTCAGGTTCTCAAACTGGTAGTTGAAGGAGAGACCCTCCACCACGAACTCCCGGCCCGTGGCCAGCCGCTCCACGATGACCCCGCCGTTGGAGGACCAGCGGGCGGCCTCGGCGTACTTCTCCCGCAGCTCAGCTGCGCTGCGAACGGCCTGAACGCCCCGGCTGCCCTGGGTGTCCAGGGGCTTGATGATGACCGCGCCGCCCAGCTGGGCGTAGTAGTCCTCCGCCTCGGCCAGCGAGAACACCGTCCGGTTGGGCAGCTGGGGGATGCCCAGCTGGGCCAGCTTCTGCCGCATCAGGGCCTTGTCGGTGAACAGACAGCCCGTCTCGTAGCCAATGCCGGGCAGGCCCATCTCCTGGGCCACGTAGGCCACGGTGCGCACGGCGATGTCCGTCTGGTCGGTGATGACTCCGTCGATCTGCTCCGCCCGGGCGAAGGCCAAAATTTCCTCCTTGGCCCGCACGTCGATGAGCAGCTCTTTGGTAATGTAAGGGCGGAAGGCTTCGCCGATGACCGGCGCGGCCAGCAGCACTTCATAGCTTTCCGCGGCCTTCTGCACCAGCGGGAGCTGGAAGTCCCCCGCGCCCACAATGAGGATCTTTTTCACCGGACGGACGCCTCCTCCACGTTCAGGGTCTCCCGCACCACGTACTGAGGGGAGTTGTTCAGCGAGATATAAATGCGGCCGGTATACTCCCCGATCAGCCCCAGCAGGAACATGATCATGCCCCCCAGAAAGAGCATGGCGGCCATCAGGGAACTGTAGCCCACCGCCACGGTGGGGACCAAAAACTTGTGGATAACGGTGTAAATGCCTGTAATGACCCCCACAAAGGCGCAGATCACACCCAGGGTGGTGGCCAGCCGCAGAGGCTTGACGGAAAAGGCGGTAAAGCTGTTCATCCACAGGGCGAAGGACTTTTTGAAGTTGTAGTGTCCCACGCCGATGGTGCGCTCCCGCTCCTCCATGACCACGTTGGTCACCCGGCTGGTGGCCCGGAGCATCAGGCCGGAGAGGTAGGGGTAGGGGTTGGTGTAGCGGATGACCTCGTCCTTGACGAAGCGGCGCATCACCGAGTAGTTGGAGAATTTCAAATCCTTGTCCTTGCCCAGCAGCCAGTTGGCCACGGTGTCGTTGACCTTGGAGCCGAAGTTTTTCAGGCCAGACTGGGTCTTTTTGGGGTACTTGGCGATGGAGACGTCGTAGTCCCCGCTCTCCAGCGGGGCCAGCAGGTCCCAGAACCGGTCCGTAGGGCACTGGAGGTCGTCGTCAATGAAGGCCACATAGTCCCCGGTGGTGTAGTGGCAGCCGCACATCAGGGCGTTGTGTCGCCCGCCGTTTTTGGCCAGGTCAATGACCTTCACCCGCCGGTCCTGGGCGGCCTGCTGCCGCAGGACGGACAGCACGTTATCCGGCGAGCAGTCGTTGACCGCCACGATCTCGTAGTCATACTCCGGGCGCTGGGCCACAACAGAGCGAATTTCGTCCATGACCAGGGCCACGGAGCCTTCGCTGGCGTAGCAGGGGATGACAAAGCTGATGGTTTGCATAGTTCTCTCCCTTGTTTCTCTAACAAAATACAAGCGATTTATCGGGCCATACTGTGCAATTCTTTTCTGGCATATCTGTGTAGGGGCGGCCCGTGGCCGCCCGCGTTCAGAGAGCCGTTTTCCGGGCGGCCAAGGGCCGCCCCTACAGGAACAAGGGAAAAATAGCGACGGTCCCGTTTGCCAACGGCAGGCCGGTTTCCCCATAATTGCACATTGCTAATTGCAAATTAAGAATAAAATTCCTTCACCGCGTCGATGACCTCCTGGCAGTCCTCCGCCGTCAGGCCGTAATACAGAGGCAGGCGGGTCAGCCGCTCGGACTCCCGGGTGGTGTACACGTCCTCCCCGTGGAAGCGGCCAAAGCGCTTTCCGGCGGGGGCGGTGTGCAGGGGGATGTAGTGGAAGGCGGAGTAGATGTCCCGCTCCTTCAGGAAGGAGATCAGCGCCGTCCGCTCCTCCAGGTCCTTACACTTGATATAGAACATATGGGCGTTGTGGACGCAGCCCTCCGGGATGACCGGCAACTCGATTTTTCCCGCCTGGGCCAGGGGGGTCAGCCCCTCATAGTAGCGGTTCCAGGTGGCCATGCGGTCGTCGTTGATCTTGTCGGCGTCCTCCAGCTGGGGATAGAGGTAGGCGGCGTTCAGATCGCTGGGAAGATAGCTTGAGCCGTAATCCACCCAGGTATACTTGTCGATTTGGCCCCGGATGAATTTGCTGCGGTTGGTGCCTTTTTCCCGGTAAATTTCCGCCTGCTCCACCTGCTCCGGGTGGTTGACCAGCACTGCGCCGCCCTCGCCCATGGTGTAGTTCTTCGTCTCGTGGAAGCTGTAACAGCCCACGTCGCCAATGGCCCCCAGGGCCTTGCCCTTGTACCAGCCCATGACGCCCTGAGCCGCGTCCTCCACCACCTTCAGGCCGTGGCGGCGGGCAATGTCCAGAATGGTGTCCATCTCACAGCCCACGCCCGCGTAGTGTACCACGCAGATGACGGTGGTCTTTTCGGTGATGGCGTCCTCGATTTTGGTCTCGTCGATGTTCATGGTGTCGGGCCGGATGTCTACAAACACCACCTTGGCCCCCCGCTGGACAAAGGCGTCCGCTGTGGAGACGAAGGTGTAAGCGGGCATGATGACCTCGTCCCCCGGCTGCACGCCGCACAGCAGGGCGGCCATTTCCAGCGCGCTGGTGCCGGAGGTGGTCAGCAGCACCTTGGCCGCGCCGGTTTTTTCCTCCAGCCACTGGTGGCATTTCAGGGTGAAAGGTCCGTCGCCGCACAGCTTATGGTTGGCGATGGCCTGAGCCAGATACGCCGGCTCCCGGCCCGTGGCAGGGGGAATGTTAAAGGGAATACGCATGGAAATCAGCCTCCAACTTTGATGGTTTGGTCAAAAAAGCTTAGTTTTTCTCTTTCTGTTTTGCCTGTGCCGGGCCGTTTTTCCGGCGCAGCAGCACCCACACGCCCCGCACCGCGATGGCGACCAGGGCCGCGCCGCTGGCGGCCATGCCGATTTTCAGCCAGGGCATGGAGTATTTCAGGACGATCTCGTGGTCCCCGGCCTCGACCACCGCGCCCATATAGAGCGTGTCCACCTGGAACAGCTCAGTCTCCTCGCCGTCCACCAACAGGGTCCAGCCCTTGGTGTAGTGGATGGAGAAGGTCAGCAGCCGGGTGCTGTCGGCGGAGATGGTGCCGGTGATGACATCGCCGTTTTCGTCCACGTCCTCCAACATGACCGCCGACAGGGCGGTCACGTCCTCCACGTAGCCCGCCATGGGCAGACAGAACACCCGGAAGTCCTCGTAGACCAGCTTGCATGGCTCGGCAATATACAAGGTACATTCTGTGAGTCCGTCCTCGGTGTACCCCAGGTTGAAGGAAAAACCGGAGGTTTCGAAATAATAGGTCTGCTGCTGGCTGCGGAGCTGCGCAAAGGACGACACGTCATCGGTCGTCACCCTTAGCTGACACTGGCTGGTGGAGCTTTTGGCATAGCCAATTCCCTCCAGATAAAGGTAAGTCTCGCAGCCCGCCGCGCCGTCGAAGGTGAAGGTGATGGAGGCATTTTCTTCCTCCACGGTGATAGTCTTGGCCTCCTCGTCCAGGGTCAGGCCACGGGTTTCCTTTACCTGGCATTCTGGCTCCTGTACGGTCAAATCAGCTTCGCCCTGCTCCAGGCCCGCCTCGTCCAGGGCCTGGGCCGTCTCGTCGGAGACAACAGCGTTTTGCAGCACCGCCTGCTGCTTTTCCGCAAAGTTTAGGGCGTTGTACTCACTCTCTGTCATGTAAGAGGTGTAGGTATACCCCAGGGACAGGGGGTACTGGTTCTCATAAATCAGACCGTTCTCTGTCTCCTCCACCAGGGAGAAGCCGTAGGGGATCGGGTCGTCCGAGTCGCTGGACTCCACGCAGTAATATTTCACGCAGGCCAGAGCTTCCAGACTGGCGCGGGCGTCAAAGCCACGCAGTTTAAAAGCCTGCACCGCCGTATTCAGGGTAAAATCCAGGTAAAACTCCGTCAGGCCGGAGGGAATGACGGAAAAATAGGTGTTGGTGCCATAATATTCTGCGACCATAGACTGGTTGGACTGCATAAAAGGCTGTTCTACCCGGTAAAAGCTGTCGTCCTCCAAAGTGGAAACCGCAGCGGCGGCGGTGTCCGTCAGGCTGCTGTAAGCCTCCCCGGCGTCCACACAGGAGGCGGTGTAGTTTCCCACGTCCTTGCGGAAGGCGGCGTTGCTGTTGACCACCAGCGCCAGCGTCAGCGTCAGCGACAGCACGGTTTTTTTCTGGTAGGTGTTGGAGGCGAACAGGTCCATCGTCACCACCACCAGCAGCGTCCCTGCCAGCACCAGCAGACCCACATACCGGGCGGCGTCCGGCTCCTGGTTGCAGAGGACCAGGCCGATGTAAATGCCGCCCGCCACCAGCAGCCCCCGCTTTTCCCGCGCGTCCAGATGAAGAAACTCCGGCAGCATATACGCCAGCACAATGGAACCCATCAGCGCGAAGCCATAGCACCAGCGGTTGGTGACGTAGCCAAAACCGTTCATGATTTTGCCGAACAGCGGCACACAAATCATCACGGTGCAGATGATGACCCCGGTTTTCATAGGCCGGAACCGCTTTTCCTTCTGGAAGAACAGCAGCACAATGGCCAGCAGCGTCAGCCCGGCAAAGCTGAGGATGGCCCAGTTTTTTCCGTCTGGGACGGCGGCGGCCAGTTCAATGAACAGCCGCTCATAATGGTCCCAGCTATAGACCAGCAGCGAGGTCAGGCCGCTCTGCTCCCCCGCCCTGCTGCAGGACAGGTAGGAGTAGAGCGTGGGCAGTAAAATGGCGCCGGACAGGGCCACGCCCCAGAAGTACACGCCGATCAGCTTGAAAATTTCGCTGACGATGCGCTTGACGTCCTTCCCGTGAAGGAAAATCAGCCGCACCAGCAGATAGAGGGCCATCAGCAGCGTGTTCATATAGGCCAGATAGTAGCCGCTGATGAAGTTCAGGCACACCGTCACCAAAAACAGGCCGCCCTTGCGCTTGTGCAGGAACCGCTCCACCCCGGTCAGCATCAGGGGCAGGTAAATGAGGCAGGGGGTCTGGAACACCGGCTGACGCACCAGGATATAGAGGGAGTAGCCGCAGAAGGCATAGGACATCCCGCCGCAGATGACCTCCATCTTGTTGGTGCGCCCCAGTTCCAGCAGCAGCCACATCACCGCCAGGCCGCTCAAGTAAATGCGCAGCATGGTCAGAACGCTGTAAAGGGCTTCCATATGGTCCAGCGGTGTGAACAGGCACAGCACCATCATGGGGTCCCGCCGGATGACGTCCAGCACATCCATGCCCATACCGGCCTCGAAGGTGAACTGAGGCAGGTGTAGGATGCCGGTGGTCCGGAACTCCTCGATGACCGAGAGGGCATAGTTCCGCAGAAACGCCATAGAGGCATACTGCTGCTGGAGGCCGTCTGTCGTCCAGATCATGGACTTCCCGCTGGTATAGAAAGGCAGCACCACCGCCGTGGCCAGCACCACGAACGCCGCCGTGAAGATCAGCACGCAGCGGACCCCCAGGGTGTGCCGCTGGTAAAAGCTCTGCCGCTGACCGGTAGGCAGCTGCCGGGCGGGCGGGTCCGGTGGGTTCCAGAAGTTGGCGTTCCGCAGCAGCCACTTCACAGGGCGCACCGCCCAGGGCAGGCAGGAGAGGAGAACCAGGATCAGCGCCAGCGCCAGCCCCCCCAGATAACCCAGCTTACCCAGTTGATTGGTGAACTGGTCCATCAGCACCCTGTTGAACAGAATGGTGATGCACCGCTGCCATAGGTACGCCTCCGGCCAGGCTTCGCTCAGGTTGGTGATCACCGGCAGCCGCCGATTGGGCATCAGGGCCAACAGGCCAAACGTCAGGCACAGCACCAGACCGTACCAGCCCAGCCGCACCAGCGGCCCATAGTGGCCGATAATGCCGCTGGAGAGGCTGGCAAAGCTCTCGTTGCAGTCGAAAAAGCCCGACAGCCTATACAAAAAGTCGGTTTGCAGCCAGCAGACCGCCAGCACCGCCGCCGTGCCCGCCAGGGCCAGCAGCTTGACCCAGAGTTTGTCCAGCCACCGGCCCCGCTGCTCCGGGTCGGTCCACCGCCCCAGCAGGAACAGGGGCAGAAAGACCACTGCCCGGGCCAGACAGAACCTGTCACCGTTCCAGCTCACCAGGCCGTACAGACACCCCGCAGCCAGGGAGATAACAAAAATCAGCCGCCGGTTCCAGCGGGTCTTTTCCAGCCACAGCATCAGCAGCAGATACTCCGCCAGCACCAGGAACAGCCACGGCGAATCGCCCGTGGTGAGCAGACCGAAGCTGGGCATCATCCCTGTGGCGCTCCGCAGCCAGAACAGCAGCAGCTTCTGCACCAGATACAGCTCCGCGAAGGCCATGCTGAACCGCACCAGCCGCTCCCGGGTGTTGATGACCTCTCTGGAGAGGCTGCCGAACAGAAACAGCAGGGCGGGATAGCCTACGATTTTGGCATAATCCCGCAGGGCCTTCACCGGGTGCAGACTGGTCCCCGTGGGCAGACACTGGACGCAGGTCACGGCCAGGAGCATCAGCAGCCCCAGGTGATATTCCCGCTTTTGGATGGTTTTTGAATACACGGCTACATTTCCTTCTTCTTACGGTTGCCCGGTCAGCGGCCCAGGTCGGACTTGATCTGCGTGGTGGAGACCTCCGGCGTGCGGGGGAGGTAGACCACGTCGCAGTAGTCTTTTAGGAAGTCGAACTTGCCCTCCCAGTCGTCCCCGATGACGAAGGCGTCCACCCGGAACTCCTTCACGTCGGAAATTTTCTGGTCCCAGCCGGTTTCGGGGATGACCAGGTCCACATAGCGGATGGCCTCCAGCAGCTGCTTGCGCTGCTCGTAGGTGAAGTAGCACTTCTTGTGTTTTTCGTTCCAGTTGAACTCGTCGGTGGACAGGGCCACGATCAGGTAGTCGCCCAGCTCCTTGGCCCGGCGCAGCAGGTTGATGTGGCCGTAGTGGAGCAGGTCATAGGTGCCGTAGGTGATGACTTTTTTCATGTTGGGCCTCCAGTTAGCCGCAGCGGGGCGGCACAGCGCGCGTCCCGCCGGTGGAGCGCCTGTTTCAGAATCAAAGGTGTTCAATCAGTGCGATTATAGCACAAGCCGCGGCCATATGCAATCTTTGAACCCGTCGAAAAAACGGGAGAATTTCACAAAAATTTGTTTTGAGGCTCTGAGCTGTGCGCATTCCCCGGCCCCGGCCACAGGGAGAGGCCGACCCGTTTGCGCGGGTCGGCCTCGTTGCTGGTTTTATAATTGTGTCGCCGCCGCTCAGCACTCCAGCTTTTCCAGGGTGCAGGTCTTGGCGATGGACTTGCGGATCTCCGCCCGCAGGGGCAGCACGGAGGTGGGGGAGACGGACAGCTCGTCGATGCCGATGGCCAGGAAGGTGGGCAGCAGGGAGATGTCCGCGCCCAGCTCGCCGCAGATGCCGATCCAGATACCGGCCTTGTGGGCGGCGTCGGTGGCCATCTTCAGGGCGCGCAGCACGGCGGGGTGGTGGGGGTCGAAGAACTTGCCCAGGTCGTTGGCCTGGCGGTCACAGGCCAGGGTGTACTGGGTCAGGTCGTTGGTGCCCACGGAGAAGAAGTCCACTTCCTTGGCCAGGGCGTCGGCCACAAAGACGGAGGCGGGGGTCTCGATCATGATGCCCAGCTCGGTGTCCTTGTTGTAGGGGATGCCCTCGTCGTCCAGCTCGGCCATGACCTTGGCGCAGGCCCGCTTGCACTCCTTGACCTCCCAGACAGAGGTGATCATGGGGAACATGATGGCGACCTTGCCATAGGCGGAGGCGCGGTAGAGGGCGCGCAGCTGGGTGCGGAACACCTCGGGGCGGTTCAGGCAGATACGGATGGCCCGGACGCCCATGGCGGGGTTTTCTTCCTTCTTCATGTCGAAGTAGTCCACCTGCTTGTCGGCGCCGATGTCCAGGGTGCGGATGACCACGCGCTTGCCGTTCATAGCGGCGGCGACTTCCTTATAAGCCTCGAACTGCTCGTCCTCGGTGGGGTAGTCGGAGGCGGCCAGATACAGGAACTCGGAGCGGAACAGGCCGATGCCCTGACCGTCGTTGTTCTTCACGGCGGCCACGTCCTCGGGGGAGCCGATGTTGCAGTAGAGCATCATCTTTTTGCCGTCCAGGGTCACGTCTTCCTGGCCCTTCATGGTCTCCAGCAGCTTCTTCATCTCCAGCTGCTTCTCGCGCTTTTCCTTCAGGGCGGTCAGCGTGATCTCATCGGGGTCCAGGAACAGCTCGCCGGTCTCGCCGTCGATGTAGGCGGTCCGGCCGTTGTAGTCCTGCTTGAGGGCGTCGCCCGCGCCGCAGACGGCGGGGATGCCCATGGTGCGGGCCAGGATGGCGGTGTGGGAGTTGCCGGAGCCGCCCTGGGTGACGAAGGCCAGGATCTTGGACTTGTCCAGTTGCAGGGTCTCGGAGGGGGCCAGGTCGTCGGCGGCCAGGATGACGGGCACGTCGGAGTCGATGCCACCGGCCACGACGCCCATCAGGTTGTCCAGGATACGGCGGGCCACGTCCTTGATGTCGGCGGCGCGGGCCTGCATATAGGCGTCGTCCATGGCGGCGAACATGGCGGCGAACTGCTCACCGGCCTGCTCCACGGCGTACTCGGCGTTGCAGGATTCCTCCTCCATGACGGAGGTCATGCACTCTACAAAGTCCTCGTCCTCCACGAACATGGCGTGGGTCTCGAACAGGACTGCGGCCTCGTCGCCGGCCTCTTCCCGGCACTTCTCAGCCAGAACCTCCAGCTGCTCCATGGAGGCGGCCTGAGCGGCGGCCAGGCGGGCTTTCTCGGCTTCTACGTCGGTGACGGTGGTCTTGACGATGGTGGTGTCCGGACGCTGGAAGAAATACAGCGGCCCTTTCTCGACGCCTTTGGAGACGCCTTTGCCTTGGATCATGATCATAGTTCTTTCACCCCTGAAAAAATTTGTACAGAAACGCTCATATGATAGGAACGTTCCCGACGGAGAGGACGCCCTCTCCACTGCTCTTTTATTTGCCGGGCAAATAAAAAAATACATCTGACATCCTTTTGACAGAGTGGATGTCAAATCTGTTTCGCCATCTTCCCGGCCCTATGGCAGAAATCCACAAACCCGACCCGGCTTTTTTGCTGGAGTTTTATAAATTTCAGCCTGTATTATTATACGCCCTCTTTTGGCTTTCGTCAATGGCAAATAATAAACTTATTAAAAGAAAGTTGACCGCAACGGACATAAAAGAGCTTGCCAAATGAGCGTTTTTAATTCATTTTATGTTTTTTCACGGACAATCGAATCTGGAACGCCGCTCAGACGCTTTCCCTGCCCGCTGCGCCCAGGCGACGGTTGCCTAAATTTCCCGTCAGCCGACGCAAAAAGCGCCGCAGGCTGTTGACCCGCGGCACTCGTTGCCGGTGTTTGGTTTTGTGGGTATTCTTTTTGCTGTACGCTTCTGGTTTGCAGCACCTGGCTAACAGCGCTCAAAGAGACTGCTTCAGTGCTTGAGCGATTTGGTCGGGGCAGGAGGTCTGCTTGAACCCGCACTTGATGCCGTCCAGCCGGGCGATCACGTCCTCCACCTTCATGCCCACCACCAGGGCGGAGATGCCTTTCAGGTTGCCGTTGCAGCCGCCGACCACCCGCAGGCCCTTGACCACGCCGTCCTCCACGTCAACTTCGATGGCCCGGGAGCAGGTGCCCACCGGTGTGTAGTGAATGGTTTTCATAAGTAAAGCTTCCTTTCTCTGTGGCGGCCCGTTCATGCCGGGCCGCATGGGTTCATTGTGCGGTCTCTGGCGCGCTGTCTGCGCAGGCGGCGCAGACCCCGTAAAAAATCAGGCTGTGGCTGTCCACCTTCCCGCCGCGCTGGCGGTTGGCGGCCTCGTCCATCTCCGGCTGATAGGGGAAGTCCAGGTCGCTGACCTGGCCGCACTGGCGGCACCGGAAGTGAGCGTGTGGCTCGGTGCGGGCGTCGTACCGCTCCACTGGGAAGGGCATTCGTTCCAGCAGGCCCTCCTCCGCCAACAGGTTCAGGTTCCGGTAGACCGTCCCTCGGCTCAGGTTGGGGCTGACCGGCTTGAGCCACTGGTAGACCATCTCCGCCGTGGGGTGTTCCGTGGTGCCGCGGACGCAGTTCAAAATCAGCTCCCGCTGTCTGGAATATCGCCTTTGCATACCTTCACCTCCCGGAACGGGGAATACGCAGCCCCGTCGGTCTGAAAATGAGATTCATTATCATTAATGATAGCACAGTTCCCGGTAAATTGCAATACAAATTCTTTGCATTTTTCTGGGAGGAAACCGGACAATTCGGCAGACCGCCTTTGCATTTTTCTGCCAGCAAAAAATTGGCCGGGTATTTTCCGCCCCGGCGAACCATACTGAATCTGTCGAACGAACGGCAGGCCGATTTTGCACGGCTTCCGCCCTGTTCTACCACAAAAACAGGAGGAATTTTCATGAAAAGGACCATATTGACCCTGGCGGCGGCGCTGGTGCTGGTCTTTGCCCTGGCCGGATGCACCAGCCGGAACAACACCGGTGACACCGCCGACACATCCATCACCGGCGACGAGACCTACACCGCCGACGAAAACGGCGCCACCAACCAGAACGGCGACGACGGTACCGACGCCGCCACAGACAAAACCGACGAAGACGGCAACACTGTGGCCGACGACGTGCGCGGCGCGGTGGACGATGCGGTCGACGTGGTGGATGACATCGCCAACGGCGCGGCAGACGCGGTAGACGACGCCACCGACGCGGTGGACGATGTGACCGGCGCGCCCCAGAAGCGGGTGGCCCGGCCCTCGGAGCACCCCTCCGCCGCGTGACGGGTGAGGCAATTCAAATCACAAATTCGGTTCGTTTTTGCGTCAGAAAGAATGGATTCACTCACTTTTTGTAGGAGCGGCCCTCGGCCACCCTGGGCAAGCAGGTGATTTTGCGGGCGGCCACGGGCCGCCCCTGCACATTCGATGGTGCAAGAAAGGACCAAACAACAAAAATGGCAGGACGGTTGAAAAACTGTCCTGCCTGCTTTTGTTCCGGTTCAGACCAGCCGGGGCTGGATGCCGAAGCTGACGGCGATGGCCCGGTCCACCTGGTCCATCATCTCGCCCTCTAGGTGGCCCATGCGCTCCCGGAGCCGCCGTTTGTCCAGGGTGCGGATCTGCTCCAGCAGCACCACCGAGTCCCGGGTCAGGCCGCAGTGCTGGTCGATCAGCTCGATGTGGGTGGGCAGCTTTGCCTTGTTCATCTGGGACGTGATGGCCGCCGCGATGACGGTGGGGCTGTGCCGGTTGCCCATGTCGTTTTGGATGATGAGCACCGGGCGGACGCCGCCCTGCTCGCTGCCCACCACCGGGCTGAGATCGGCGTAAAAAATATCTCCTCTTCTGACACTGGTATCCACGTTCTCACACTCCGCAGTAAATGGTTCCCTGTTACAGCGAAATCTTATGTAACAGGTCACTCTCATTTTCCCACGGTCTCCGCCGAAATATACCCTCCCGGCGGAAGAACCACTCCAGCCTATGCGACAGCGTTCGACTTTGTACCAAATTTGGGGGCCGCCGCCTTTGGCGGTGGTGCAGGGAGGGCCAAAGCCCCGGAAGTGCCGCTTGACGGCGGAGGGGTTCCTAACGCGCGGCTGATTCAAAGGGATAACCAGAAAAGAGAAAAAGACCCCGCAGTGGCCGTGTGATCCCAATTAAACCTGCACCAAACGGGCAGGTGGGTCGCGGCCCCATGACTTTACTGCTACCAGCTTCCGGTTTTTGGCCGGGAGGTCTGCAAACCATCACGGGAAACCTGCGTCCCTTTTGTGAAATGTGGGTTTAAATGAGGGATCATCACGCACCCCGCAGGGCCTGATCGGTGATGTTGGATTGTGTGTTTTACTCGTCTTCCTCGTCGTCGTCGAAGAAGTTGTCGACGTAGTACTGGTAGACCTCCTCGATCTCCTCGTCGGAGTCCAGGGTGGTCAGCAGCTCCTCTCCGTTTTCGACGATGACGCGCATGAGGATGAGGCCGTACTCCTCGTCCTCGTCCGTAAAGTCCGGCTCCGCGCCATCGGACTCAGCGGGGAGGAAGGCGATATAGCATTGGCCGTTGTATTCAAAGGTGTCGATGTATTCCAGCGTTACCTCTTCCCCGTCCTCGCTGGTCAGGGAATAGAGGGTGGGGCCAAACGCCTCGCCCATCTCGTCGGCGTCGTTCCTGGGCTTGTCGCTCATAGGGGTTCACCAGCCTTTCCACCAGTATTGTACCCGAAAGCCGGGCAAATTGCAAGAGCAATTTCGCGGTAAAGAGAAGAACCTTCTTTCCACACGGAAATCAATTTTGAGAAAGGATTCGCAAAATAGTCTGAGGTTGGAGGA
>JAJPXY010000027.1:7567-49964 GCA_021205205.1 Clostridiales bacterium | reverse complement strand
CCTGAAGCGTTTTTGTCTATTCTTTTGGGTTAAATTTAAATGCTGTTGCCCTGGCTTTTCCGCGAAAATCTCTTGCATTTCCATCGCAGGTGTGATATAGTATACCGGTCTGAACAAAGGGTGGTCCTCTGCCACAGCCCCAAGTGGAGCGGGACAAGGTTCCCAGCGGGCATGAACACCTATAATCACAGGAGGAAACAAACCATGAATCTCGTTGAAACGCTGAACGCGCAGAACATGAAGACCGACGTGCCGAAGATCGAGATCGGCTCCACGGTCCGCGTCCATGTCAAAATCAAGGAAGGCGCCAAAGAGCGTATCCAGGTCTTTGAGGGCACCGTCATCGCCAAGAAGCACGGCGGCGTGGCCGAGACCTTTACCGTCCGCCGCATCTCCTACGGCGTGGGCGTGGAGAAGGTCTTCCCCGTCCATTCCCCCAACGTCGTCAAGGTGGAGACTGTCCGCCGCGGCAAGGTCCGCCGGGCCAAGCTGTACTATCTGCGCGACCGGGTGGGCAAGGCCGCCAAGGTCAAGGAGAAGCTGTAAGGCACGACCGCATACGCGGGGTTGCCGTAATTCCTGGAGCAGAAAAAAGGAGTGGGCAACCGCTCCTTTTTTGCTCAGACGATGAGTGGAACGACATGAAAAAGCAAAAGAACCGGGGCGGGGCGAACAACAACCCCCGCAAGGCCCGCCCCGCCAAAAAAAGCGCACCGGAAAAATCGGACGCTATGACCATCCAGTGGTACCCCGGCCACATGGCCAAGACCCGCCGCCTGATTCAGGAGAACCTGAAGCTGGTGGACCTGGTGGTGGAAATCATCGACGCCCGCATCCCTCTCGCCAGCCGCAACCCCGACCTGGACGGGCTGGTGGAGGGCAAGCCGAGGCTGATTTTGCTGAACCGGGCCGACCAGGCGGACCCCGCCATGAACCAGCGCTGGGCGGAGTACTTCCGCAGCCGGGGGATGTCCGTCCTCCAGACGGACTGCAAGACCGGCGCGGGAGTGAAGCAGTTCTCCCCGGTGGTCAAGGCGATTTTAAAGGACCAGATCGAACGCTGGCGGGAGAAGGGCCTGTTGGGCCGCCCCGTGCGGGTGATGGTGGTGGGGGTCCCCAATGTGGGCAAGTCCACCTTCATCAACAAGGTTGCCAACCGGAAGTCCGCCATTGCCCAAAACCGCCCCGGCGTCACCCGGGGCAAGCAGTGGGTGAACGTGGACGAGGGTTTGGACTTGCTGGACACGCCGGGCATCCTCTGGCCCAAGTTCGAGGACCCCACCGTGGGGATGTATCTGGCCTTTACCGGCGCGGTGAAGGACACCATATTAGATGTAGAGACCCTGGCAAACCACCTGATGAAGCTGCTGGCCGGCCGCTACCCGGAGGCGGTGTCCGCCCGCTACAGGCTGGACATCCCGCCGGACTTCGACAGCTGGGCGCTGGTGGAGCAGGCCGGGCGGAACCGGGGGTTCCTGATTTCCGGCGGCGAGGTGGACACCGAGCGGATGAGCCGGGTGCTGCTGGAGGAATATCGCTCTGGCAAGCTGGGACGCTTTACACTTGAAACGCCGCCCACGGCGGGGGAGAACAGCCGATGAAAAAGCAGGAAACGGAACCGATCGACCGCTGGAGCATCGAGCGGGAGTGCTGCGCCGCCGGGTGGAGATCCGTCTGCGGCGCGGACGAGGCCGGGGCCGGTCCTCTGGCCGGGGCGGTCTACGGCGCGGCGGTGATTCTGCCGCCGAATTACGACCTGCCTTACCTGAATGACTCCAAAAAAGTGACCGAAAAGCGCCGGGAGGTGCTGTTTGGGCAAATCAAGGAGCAGGCTATCGCCTGGGCGGTGGCCTGGGCCACCGAGCAGGAAATTGACGAGCTCAACATCCTCAACGCCCGGATGTTGGCCATGGACCGGGCCATTCAGCAGCTGGACCCGGCGGCGGACTTCGCCCTCATCGACGGGAATTGCAGCCGAAATATTCAAATCCCCAACCGGACGGTTGTAAAGGGAGACAACTTGTCAGCTTCTATCGCCGCCGCGTCCATCCTGGCGAAGGTCAGCCGGGACCACTATATGCTGGAAATGGCGAAGCTGTACCCCGAATATCAGTTCCAGCAGCACAAGGGCTATCCCACTAAGCTCCACTATGAGATGCTGCGGAAGTACGGCCCCTGTCCCATCCATCGCAGGACCTTCCTGAAAAGGCTGTGACCGGCGGCGCATCGGCCCGGCTGGGCCAGTGGGGAGAGCGGCAGGTGCGCAGAGCGCTGGAGCGCCAGGGCGTGACCATCCTGGCGGCCAACTGGCGTTGCCCCTACGGAGAAATCGACATCATCGCCGCCACGGAGAGGGAGTTATACTTCGTGGAGGTCAAGACCCACCGCTCCCGCACCTATATGGAGATCCGGGAGGCGGTGGACAGGCCCAAGCAGCGAAAGCTGCTGCTGGCGGCGGAGAGCTACTTACAGGAGCACCCGGAGGAGATCCGCCAGCCCCGGTTCGACGTGGCGGAGGTCTATGCGCCCCAGGGGACGGATACCCTTGAGCCGGAAATTTGCTATTACCCCAACGCCTTCGACGGAAGTGGAGGTTGACACAAATGAAACCATCTGTTTTTGACGGTCACTGCGACACCATCAGCCGCCTGGCCCGGATGCCTATGGAGCGGCTGGCGGGAAACAGCGGCAAGTGGGACCTGGACCGGGTGGACTGCTTTGGCCAGCAGGCCCAGTTTTTCGCCATCTTCTGGGATTCGGCCCTGCCGATGACCAAATCCGTGGTCAAGCGGGAGTTCAAGGTGTTCCGGAAGGAGTGCAAAATGTATCGTGACCGCATTCAGCACTGCCGCACCGCACGAGAGGCCAAGGACGCCATGGCGCAGGGCAAGGTGGCGGCGTTCCTCTCGGTAGAGGGCGCGGAGCTGATCGGCTGCTCCCTAAAAGGGCTGCAAGAGGCTTATGACGAGGGGGTCCGGGCGGTGAACCTGACCTGGAACCACGCCAACGCCCTCTCCGGCAGCCACATGGACCACCCTGAACAGGGCCTGACCCCGCTGGGCGTGGAATACGTGCAGAAAATGCAGCAGCTGGGGATGCTGGTGGACGTGTCCCATCTGTCCGACCCGGGGTTCTGGGGCGTGATGGAGGCGGCGACCAAGCCCATCATCGCCAGCCACTCCAACAGCCGCGCCGTCTTTTCTCATACAAGGAACTTGACGGACGAACAATTTACTGCCATAATGAAGAATCATGGCGTAGCGGGTCTGAACGCCTACGCCGCCTTCCTGGGCGAGGGCCCCGTTACCGGCGACACCCTGCTGGCCCATCTGGAACACTTCCTCTCCCTGGGCTGGGAGAAGAACGTGGCCCTGGGCGGCGACTGGGACGGCTGTGACCGGCTGCCCCAGGGCTATACCGGCGTGTGGAGCTGGGCGGAGTTTTACGAGACGCTGCTGCGGCACAACTACCCGGAGTCCCTGGTCAAGGACCTGTTTTTCAACAATCTGATGAGGACGGTGAGACAAGTATGTACTATGTGAGCACCCGTAACAAAACCCTGCAATACACCCCGGCGGAGGCCATCGCCCAGGGCCTGTCCCGGGAGGGCGGCCTGTTCGTCCCCCAGGTGATCCCCCGCCTGCCCCAGAACGCGCTGACGATGCTGAAGGACGTGAGCTATCAGCAGCGGGCCGTCTATGTGATGGGGATGTACCTGGACCATTTTACCACCTTTGAGCTGAGCCGCGCCGCGTCGGCCGCCTATGGTCCCGATAAGTTCGACACCAAGGCGGTGGCGCCGGTGCGCAAGGTGGACGACAACACCTATTGTCTGGAGCTGTGGCACGGCCCCACCTGCGCTTTCAAGGATATGGCGCTGCAAATGCTGCCCCACCTGCTCTCCCTCTCGCTGAAAAAGAACAACGAGAAAAAGACTGTCTGTATTCTGGTGGCCACCTCCGGCGACACCGGTAAGGCGGCCCTGGAGGGCTTCAAGGACGTGGACCAGACCAGGATTCTGGTCTTTTACCCCAGGAATGGCGTCAGCGAAATTCAGCAGCTGCAAATGGCCACCCAGGAGGGGGACAACGTGGGGGTCAGCGCCGTCATCGGCAACTTCGACGACGCACAGACCGGCGTCAAGACCCTGTTCTCTGACGAGGAACTGCGGGAGGAGCTGGCCCAGCGGGGCTACTTTCTCTCCTCCGCCAACTCCATCAACTGGGGCCGGGTGCTGCCACAGATCGTCTACTATATCTCCGCCTACTGCGACCTGCTGCGGGAGGAGGCCATCCAGCCCGGCGAGGCCATCAACATCTGCGTCCCCACCGGCAACTTCGGCAACATTCTGGCGGCGTTTTACGCCAAGCAGATGGGCCTGCCTGTGAACAAGCTGATTTGCGCCTCCAACAGCAATAACGTCCTCACTGACTTCATCCAGACCGGCGTCTATGACCGCAACCGGCAGTTCTACAACACCGTCTCTCCCTCCATGGACATACTCATCTCCAGCAACCTGGAGCGGCTGCTCTACCTGCTCTCGGAGGAGGACGACCAGTTGGTGGCCTCCTATATGGAGGAACTGAACCGGGAGGGCCGGTATCAGGTCAGCGACAGCATTCTCCAAAAGCTCCAGCGGGAGTTCGCCGCCGGGTACGCCGACGAGACCGCCACCAAGGCCGCCATCGCCGCCATGAAGCGGGGGGAGGATTACCTCATCGACACCCACACCGCCGTGGCCTTCAAGGTCCTCTCCGACTACCGGAAGGAGACGGAGGACGAGACCGTCACCGTGGTGGCCTCCACCGCCAGCCCCTTCAAGTTCGGGGACGCGGTGCTGGACTCTCTGGGCGTCCATGATCTGCGGACAGGTACCGCCCTGCTGGACCAGCTGGCGGAGGAGACCGGCGAACCGGCCCCCGCGCCCCTGGCGACCTTGAAGGAGAAAAAGGTCCGCTTCACCTCGTACACCGACAAGAGCGAGATGAAGACGGTGGTCAACGAGTTCCTGCGGTAAAGGAGGACGGTATGGCGCTTTACGCGATCGGCGACCCCCACCTGTCCCTGAGCAGCCCCAAGTCGATGGAAGTGTTCGGCGGCAGCTGGGTGGGCTATGTGGACAAGCTGCTGGCCGGGTTCCAGTGCGTAGCGCCGGAGGACACCGTGGTACTCTGCGGAGACCTGTCCTGGGGGATGTCCCTGGAGGAGAGCCTGCGGGACTTCGCCTTTTTGGACGCGCTGCCCGGCGGGCGGAAAATCCTCCTCAAGGGCAACCACGACTACTGGTGGACCACCGCCAGCAAGATGAACCGCTTCTTTCAGGAGCACGGCTTCCGCTTCGAGCTGCTCCACAACAACTGCCTGCTCTACGGAGACGTGGCTCTGTGCGGCACCCGCGGCTGGTTCCTGGACGAGGAAAAGGGCGGCCACAACGAGAAAATGCTCCGCCGGGAGGTCATCCGGCTGGAGACCTCCCTCCAGGCGGCGGGGGACCGGGAGAAAATCGTCTTTCTCCACTATCCTCCCATCTACCAGGGCTACCGCTGCTCGGAGATCTTGGAGCTGCTGGAGCGGTACCAGGTGCGGCAGTGCTATTTCGCCCATCTCCACGGCCCCAGCATCCGCCTTGCGGTGGAGGGGGAGCGGAACGGGACGCGGTTTTCCCTGATTTCCGCCGACCGCCTGAACTTCGTGCCCAAAAGAATTTTAGATTTTTAAAAAAATATGCAAAATAACGGTGGAAATCTCCGTGCATATCTGTTAAAATTATCGCTTGTAGGATTTTGTATCAAATTCGTGTCAGCACCGGTACCGGTAAGGATCCGGCGGACGCGATGAATCATGCGCCCCACCCGGGGCCATCTAGGAGGAAACGGCCCATGAACCTGAAAAACGTGGAAAAGAAAGAGAAAAGCACTGTCGCCCTGACCATCGAGGTGGGTGCGGAGGAATTTAACGCCGCGGTGGACAAGGTCTACCGCAAGGCCAAGGGCAGTATGTCCGTCCCCGGCTTCCGCAAGGGCAAGGCCCCCCGCAAGCTCATCGAGAAGATGTACGGCGCCACCATTTTCTATGAGGACGCCATCAACGACCTGTACCCCCAGGCCCTGGAGGACGCCATCAAGGAGGCCGGCCTGGACGTGGTGGGCTATCCCCAGCTGAACATCGACCACGTGGGCGAGGACGGCTTCCAGTTCACCGCCACCCTGGGCGTCAAGCCCGAGGTCAAGCTGGGCCAGTACAAGGGCGTGGCCTCCGCCAAGGACACCGTCGTGGTCACCGACCAGGACGTGGAGGACGAGATGCAGCCCCTGATTTCCCGTGCCACCACCCAGGAGACCGTTGACCGCCCCGTGGAGAACGGCGACACCACCGTCATCGACTTCGAGGGCTTTGTGGACGGCGTGGCCTTCGACGGCGGCAAGGCCGAGCAGTACAGCCTGAAGATTGGCTCCGGCTCCTTTATCCCCGGCTTCGAGGAGCAGATCGTCGGCATGTCCGCCGGGGAGGAGAAGGACATCAATGTCACCTTCCCTGCCGAGTACGGCGCGGAGGAGCTGGCCGGTAAGGCTGCCGTGTTCAAGGTCAAGCTGCACGAGGTCAAGGCCGACGACGTGCCCGAGATCGACGACGAGTTCGCCAAGGACGTCTCCGAGTTCGAGACCCTGGACGAGCTGAAAGCCGACCTGCGCACCAAGGTGGAAAAGCGCAAGGCCGACAACGCCCAGCAGGCATTTGAGGCCGCCGTGATGAACCATGTCATCGAGGCCGCCGAGATGGAAATCCCCGACACCATGGTGGAGTACGAGCTGGACAAGCAGATGCAGAACATGGAGAGCCGCGTCTCCGGCATGGGCGTGACCCTGGAGCAGTACCTGAGCATGATGGGCAGCAACATGACCGAGTTCCGGGAGAATATGCGCCCCTCCGCCCTGCGCAGTATTCAGCAGGACCTGGTGCTGGAGGCCGTTATCGCCGCCGAGGGCCTCGAGGCCAGCGAGGACGAGGTCCAGGCCGAGGTCGAGAAGCTGGCCAAGGAGTACGAGATGGAGGAGGACAAGATCCGCGCTGCCATCTCCGATGACCAGCTGGCCTACAGCGTCAAGATGGACAAGGCCACCAAGCTGATTTACGACTCCGCCGTGGTGACCGAGCTGACCGACGAAGTGACCGAGCAGCCCGCCGAGGAGTCCGCCCCTGCCGCTGAGGCGGAGCAGAGCGCCGAGGCGCCTGCGGAGGGCGAATAAACGGTATAATTTCCCGCTGACGGGATATAATAGTCTCTGCCGGGCGGTCTGCCCGGCGGACGAACCGCGTTTCCCAGGGGAAACGCCGCGCGCAGACCGTGCGGCGGCGTCCCCATCCGGAATCTCCTGTTCCATAGAATTGGATAGAGATTCCACCAAGCAAAGGAGTATCTCATGAGCTTAGTACCTTATGTAGTGGAACAGACCAACCGTGGAGAGCGTTCCTACGACATCTTTTCCCGGCTGCTGAACGACCGTATTGTCTTTCTGGCCGGTGAGGTGGACGACTCCCAGGCCCAGGTCATCCAGGCGGAGCTGCTCTATCTGGAGGCCCAGGACCCCGACAAGGACATCCAGCTTTACATTAACAGCCCTGGCGGCAGTGTGACGGCAGGCATGGCCATTTACGACACCATGCAGTATATCAAGTGCGATGTGCAGACCATTTGCAGCGGCATGGCCGCCAGCATGGGGGCCTTCCTGCTCTCCAGCGGGACCAAGGGTAAGCGCATCGCCCTGCCCAACTCTGAGATTATGATCCACCAGCCTTCCGCTGGCACCCAGGGCAAGGTCACGGACATGGAGATCGACGTGGAGCATTTCCTGAAAATCAAGCAGAACCTGAACAGCATCCTGGCGGCCAACACTGGCAAGCCGGTGGAGACCATCAAGGCCGAGACCGAGCGGGACCACTGGCTGACCGCCGAGGAGGCCAAAGAGTACGGCCTGATCGACCAGGTCATCTATAACCGGTAAGCCCTGAATGGGGGAGGGGAGGCCGCGCGGCCCCTGCTCCCCCACCGAAAAAGGGAAAGGAAACTAGCAAGTATGGCGAAAAACGACGACAAGCACGCCATTCGCTGCTCCTTCTGCGGCAAAAGCCAGGATAAGGTCCGGCGGATCATCGCCGGTCCGGGCGTGTATATCTGCAACGAGTGCGTCGGCCTGTGCAACAGCATTCTGGACGACACTATGGGCGACTACTACGAGCCGGAGGGCGTGGGGGACGATTTTCTGGATGAACTGCCCACGCCCCAGGAGATCCGCGCCGTGCTGGACCAGTACGTCATCGGCCAGGAGGACGCCAAGGTCACCCTGTCCGTGGCGGTCTATAACCACTATAAGCGCATCCGCTACGGGATGAAGGAGGACAACGGCGTAGAGCTGCAAAAGTCCAACATCCTGCTGCTGGGGCCGACTGGCTGCGGCAAGACCCTCTTTGCCCAGACGCTGGCCAAGACGATGAAGGTCCCCTTCGCCATCGCCGACGCCACCACCCTGACCGAGGCGGGCTATGTGGGCGACGACGTGGAGAACATCCTGCTGCGCCTGGTGCAGGCCGCCGACTACGACGTGGAGTTGGCCGAGCGGGGCATCATCTATGTGGACGAGATCGACAAAATCGCCCGCAAGAGCGAGAACACCTCCATCACCCGGGACGTTTCCGGCGAGGGCGTCCAGCAGGCGCTGTTGAAAATCCTGGAGGGGACCGTTGCCAATGTGCCGCCCCAGGGCGGGCGCAAGCACCCTCATCAGGAGTTCATCCAGGTGGATACCACCAACATCCTCTTTATCTGCGGCGGCGCCTTCGACGGCATCGAGAAGATCATCGAGGAGCGCACCGACCGCACCAGCATCGGCTTCGGCGGCGAGCTGCTGAGCAAGAAGGAGAAGCAGGCCACCTCCCTGTTGAAGGAGTTACAGCCTCATGACCTGTTGAAGTTCGGCCTCATTCCCGAGTTGATTGGCCGTCTGCCGGTCATCACCACCCTCAGCGCCCTGGACCGGGACCAGCTGGTGCAGATTTTGACCCAGCCTAAGAACGCCCTGGTCAAGCAATACCAGAAGCTGATGGAGTACGACCAGGTCCAGCTGGAGTTCCAGCCGGAGGCGCTGGAGGTCATCGCGGAGGCCGCCCAGGACCGGGGCATCGGCGCGCGCGGCTTGCGGGCCGTGGTGGAGGACACCATGAACGAGCTGATGTACATGGTCCCCTCCGACCCCACCATTACCAAGGTGACCATCACCGCCGACTGCGTCCGGCACACCGGGGAGCCGCTGATTCAGCGGGACCCCAGCCAGACCCGCCGCATCCCGCCCCGCCGCACGGCGTCCTCGGCCTCTCAGGAGGCCAAAAAGCGCCGCCGGGGCAACGCATCCTGATGAACGGCGGTTGAGCAGCCAAAAACCAAACCCCAGGGCGGCGCCGCCCAGGAGAAGCTCTGTGCAGGGGCCTGGGCGGATTCGCTCTGTGCCTCTGCGCGTTTCTCTTTTACAGAAGGAATCTGAATCATGAGTGAAAACATGAACGAAGAACTGCTTTCCGAACCTGTCACCAACACAACAGAAATGCCCGCCATGGCCCTGCGGGGGCTGACGATTTTTCCCAGCATGACCGTCCACTTTGATGTGGGCCGGGAGGCGTCCATCCGGGCGCTGAACGCTGCCATGGAGGACGGGGACACCATCTTCCTGGTGACCCAGAAGGACCTGTCCGTGGAAGAACCGGAGCTGGAGGACCTGTATGGCATGGGCACCATCGTAGCCGTCCGGCAGATGCTCCGTCTGCCGGGGGACAACGTGCGCATCATGGTGGAGGGCCTGTCCCGGGCCAGGCTGGTGGAGCTGCGGGAGACCAAGCCCTACCTGGTGGCCGCTGTGGAGAAAATTCCCAACATCACCGTCTCCGGTACCCTGCGCAGCGAAGCGGTGCTGCGCCAGACCTATGCGCTCTTTGAGCACTACGCGGAGCTGGCCCCCAAAATGGCCCCCGAGGTGCTGCTGACGGTCATCTCCAGCCGGGACCCGGCCTATCTGGCGGACTTCATTGCCCAGAACATCGCTATCCGCAGCGAGGACAAACAGGACATTCTGGCCGAGGTGCGGCCCCTCCGCCGCCTGGAGAAGCTGAACGCCATCCTCAAGCGGGAGGGCGAGGTGCTGGAGCTGGAGCACGACCTGGACGACAAAATGCAGGAGCATATGAACCAGGTCCAGAAGGACTACTATCTCCGGGAGCAGATGAAGGTCATCCAGGGCGAACTGGGCGAGGGCGAGGAGGGCGACAGCGACCTCCAGGAGTACGCCGACAAAATCGCCCAGGCCCATCTGCCCCAGGAGGTGGAGGAGAAGCTCAACAAAGAGCTGAAACGGCTGGCGAAGCAGCCCTTCGGCTCCGCCGAGGGGGCGGTCATCCGCAACTATCTGGACGTGTGCCTGGACCTGCCCTGGAACAAGCGCACAAAAGAGCGGGTCAACGTGGACGCGGCCCGGAAGGTGCTGGACGCCGACCACTACGGCATGGAAAAGGTCAAGGAGCGTATTCTGGAGTTCATCGCCGTGCGCAAGCTGGCCCCGGACCTGCGGGGGCAGATCATCTGTCTGGCGGGGCCTCCCGGCGTGGGCAAGACCTCCATCGCCGCGTCCCTGGCCAAGGCCATGAACCGGAAGATGGCCCGTATCTCCCTGGGCGGTATCCACGACGAGGCGGAAATTCGCGGCCACCGCAAGACCTATATCGGGGCCATGCCCGGCCAGATTATCAAAGCCATTGAGAAGGCGGGCAGTTCCAACCCGCTGATCCTGCTGGACGAGGTGGACAAGCTGGGCAGCGACTACAAGGGCGACCCCGCCTCCGCGTTGCTGGAGGTGCTGGACGCCGAACAGAACGCCACCTTCCGGGACAACTTCCTGGAGCTGCCCTTTGACCTGTCCGACGTGCTGTTCATCACCACCGCCAACGACCTGGGGGCGGTGCCGCCCCCGCTGCGGGACCGGATGGAGGTCATCGAGCTGTCCTCCTACACCGACGAGGAAAAGCTGCAAATCGCCCGCCGCCACCTGCTCCCCAAGGAGATGAAGCGCCACGGTGTCAACGGTCGGAACTTCCGGGTCACGGACGACGCCATTCGCGAAATCATCGCCGGGTACACCATGGAGTCCGGCGTGCGCCAGCTGGAACGGGAGCTGGCCCGGCTGTGCCGCCGGGCGGCCATGCAGTTGGTCAGTGGCGAGACCAAGCGGGTCACCGTCAACGGGGACAACCTGGGTAGCTTCCTGGGCGTCCGCAAGTACCACCGGGAGCGGTACGACCGCACCCCCCAGGTGGGGGTCGTCAACGGCCTGGCCTGGACCTCGGTGGGTGGCGAAATGCTGGAGGTGGAGGTCAACGTGCTGCCCGGCACCGGCAAGGTAGAGCCTACCGGCAACCTGGGCAGCGTCATGCAGGAGTCCTGTCACTCCGCCATCTCCTATATCCGCTCTGCGGCGGACCGGCTGGGCGTCCCCGCCGACTTCTATAAGGACCGGGACATCCACATCCACTTCCCCGAGGGGGCCGTCCCCAAGGACGGGCCCTCCGCCGGAGTCACCATCACCACAGCCATCGTCTCCGCCCTGACCAATACGCCGGTGAAGCCGGATGTAGCCATGACCGGCGAGGTGACGCTGCGGGGCCGGGTGCTGCCCATCGGCGGCCTGCGGGAAAAGACCGTGGCGGCCTACCGGGCCGGCATGAAAACCGTCATCATTCCCCGGGACAACGAGAAGGACCTGGAGGAGATCGACCCCACCGTGGCCGGGGCGCTGCGCTTTGTCACCGCCGCCCAGGTGGACGCGGTGCTGGCCGAGGCACTAATCTCCATGCCCACCGGCAAGGCGGAGGAGCAGAAGCTGGAAAACCCTCTGCTCCCTGTGGACCACAACGGGCCGGAACAGGGCCTGACCATTCAACAGTGAGGGAACCATGAATCTTCACAATGCGGAATATGTGCGTTCCGCTGCCAAGGCTGGGGACTTCCTCCACGACGGGCGGGCGCAGATCGCCATGGCGGGGCGCTCCAATGTGGGTAAGTCCTCGGTCATCAACCGGCTGCTGGACCGCAAAAACCTGGCCCGGGTGGGCAATTCCCCGAGAAAAACCCGCCAGGTGAACTATTTTCTCATCGACAACAGCTTTTATCTGGTGGACCTGTCCGGTTACGGCTACGCCAAGGTCTCCAAGGCAGAGCGTGACCGCTGGGGCCAGCTGATGGAGGCGTATTTCGCCGACCAGCAGATCACGCTGGGCCTGCTCATCGTGGACGCCCGGCACAAGCCCACCGCCGATGACTGCACCATGGCCCAGTGGTTCAAGGACACTGGCTGTCCCTTCGCGGTGGTGGCCAACAAGCTGGACAAGCTGAAAAAGTCCGAGGTGGAACCCAACCTGGCCCGCATCCGGGAGACGCTGGAATTGGCGGACGATGTGCCGCTGGTGGCCTTCTCTGCGGAGAAGGGGACGGGCAAGCAGGAGCTGCTGAGCATCGTCCTGGGTTGTCTGGCGAAGTAATTCCTATCTCGACAGGCCCTTTTCCCGCGCGGAAAGGGGCCTGTTTTCGCAAAAGAAGGGAGTGTATAGCATGAGGGCCAACGTTTTGCTGAACACCTACGCCTTTCAGGAGCCGTGGGCGGCAACGTGGCTGGAACGGATTTTGAAGCCCGATATGCGGGCCACGGTGGTGGCCCTTTCCTTTAACGCTGGCATGGACGAGGTCCAAGCTGCCACCGAGGGCCACCGACAGGACCTGCTCCCGGCTTTCGCCCACTACGGTATCGGCCCGGAGCAGGCGGAACTGGTCAACTGGTTCCGGGACACCCCTCAATCCGCCCGGCGGAAAATGCAGGACAGTGACATCCTGTTCTTCACCGGCGGCTGGCCCGACCACATGATGTACCGGCTGCGCCGGTGGAAGCTGACAGAGCTGGTCGAGCAGTTCGACGGCGTCGTCATGGGGTGCAGCGCTGGGGCCATGGTGCAGATGAAGCGCTACCACATCACCCCGGACGAGGACTATCCCAGCTTCGTCTACCAATCCGGCATGGATATGCTGGACCGGTTTTACATCGAGGTCCACTACCGGGAGACCGACCTCCAGCACGCCAGCATCGACCGGGTTCGCCGGGAGCGGGGGAAACCCGTCTTTGCCATGTACAACGACGGCGGCCTGCTGGTGCAGGGAGACTGTGTCACGCCCATGGGCCGGGTGCGGCTGTTTCTGCCGGAAAAAGCGAACTGAAAAGCCAAATCCCTCCAACCGCAGCTGCGGTTGGAGGGATATTTTCGCGTTTTAGGGCTTTACTCCACCCACACCTTGCCGATGTCGGTGCGGAAGTGCATATCCTTCCAGGTAATGGGCTTTGCGGCGGCGTAGGCGTTGTCCACCGCCTCGGCCAGGGTCGCGCCCCGGGAGGTGACGCCCAGCACCCGTCCGCCGTTGGTCAGGTACTCTCCGTTGGGGCCGAACTTGGTGCCCGCGTGGAACACAAAGGCGTCCTTCACCTGGTCCAGGCCAGAGATGACGTGGCCCTTCTCGTAGCTGAGAGGGTAGCCGCCGGAGGCCAGCACCAGGCAGCAGGCCGCGCCGTCCTTCCACTGGATGTCGATTTGGTCCAGGGTGCCGTCTACGCAGGCGTTGAAGATGTCAAACAGGTCGGTGTCCAGCTGGTAAAGCAGAGGCTGGGTCTCCGGGTCGCCGAAGCGGGCGTTGTACTCCACCGCCTTGGGGCCGGTGGGGGTCAGCATCAGGCCGAAGTAGAGTACGCCCTTGAAGGGACGGCCCTCCGCCTTCATGGCGGCCATGGTGGGAGCGAAGATCTCCCGCATACACTGCTCGGCGATTTCCAGGGTGTAGTTGGGGGAGGGGGCAAATGCGCCCATCCCGCCGGTGTTGGGGCCTTCGTTGCCGTCATAGGCCCGCTTGTGGTCCTGGGAGGAGAGCATGGGGACCACGTGCTCCCCGTCGGCGAAGGCCAGTACCGTCACCTCCGGGCCGGTCATGCACTCCTCGATGACCACCGTGGAGCCAGACGCGCCGAACTTGCCGCCTTCCATCATGTCCCGGACGGCCTGCTTGGCCTCCTCCACCGTGGCGGCCACGGTGACGCCCTTGCCCAGGGCCAGGCCGTCGGCCTTGACCACGATGGGCGCGCCCTGCTGGTCGATGTAGGCCAGGGCCTCCGCCTCGTCGGTGAAGGTCTGGTACTGGGCGGTGGGGATGTGGTACTTGGCCATCAGCTCCTTGGAGAACGCCTTGGACGCCTCGATGATGGCGGCGTTTTTGTGGGGGCCGAAGGCTTTCAGCCCGGACGCCTCCATGGCGTCCACCATGCCCAGGGCCAGGGGATCGTCCGGGGCCACCATGACGAAATCCATCTGGTTCTCTTTTGCCCACTGCACCATGGCGTCCACGTCGGTTGCCCCGATGGGGACGCAGGTGGCCACAGAGGAAATGCCCGCGTTGCCGGGGGCGCAGTAAAGCTCCGTCACCTTGGGGGACTGGGCCAGCTTCCAGCAGATGGCGTGTTCGCGGCCACCGCCGCCGACTACTAATACTTTCATTTGAAAACACTCCTGTTTTTTTGATACACGTTCATTTTAGTACCCGAACGTCCCCTCCAGGGATTCATCGTTGTCGATCCAGTCCTGCACCGTGATCTCCCGGTACTCGTCCTCGGTGTCCCGGATAAAGACGTTTTTGATGCCCGCGTTGATGATAAACCGCTTGCACAAGGAACAGCTGTTGGAGTTCTTGATATACTCCCCGGTGACGGCCTCCCGGCCGGTCAGGTACATAGTCGCGCCGATCATCTTGTTGCGCTCGGCGCTGATGATGGCGTTCTGCTCGGCATGGACGCTGCGGCACAGCTCGTACCGCTCCCCACGGGGGATTTTCAGCTGCTCCCGGATGCAATAGCCCAAATCGGTGCAGTTTTTCCGCCCACGGGGCGCTCCCACATAGCCGGTGGAGATGACCTCGTCGTTTTTGACGATGACCGCTCCGTAGCGGCGGCGCAGACAAGTCCCCCGCTTGGAGACCACGTCCGCCAGGTCCAGGTAATAGTTGATTTTGTCTCGTCTGGCCATAGTATTGCCCTCGTCAGTAGTCCGTCACGTCGAATTTGCGGTCTTTGAAATAATAGTCACGGTCGGCCTCGGTGATTTGCCGGATGAGCTTACAGGGGTTCCCCGCCGCGATCCAGCCCGCCGGGATGTCCTTTGTGACTACGCTGCCCGCGCCGATGACCGCGTCGTCCCCGATGGTCACGCCGGGGAGCACCACCACGTTGCCGCCCAGCCAGACGCGGTTGCCGATGGTGATGGGGATGCCGTACTCATAGTAGGAGAGGCGGCTGTCCGGGTGAATGGGGTGCCCCGCGGTGTAAATGGACACGTTGGGGGCAAACAGACAGCTGTCCCCGATGGTCACCTTGCCCACGTCCAGAATGGTCAGGTTATAGTTGATGAAGCAGCCGCTGCCCAGCTCGATGTTCCAGCCGTAGTCACAGTGGAAGGGCGGCTCAATGCACGACCCCTCACCGACCTTCCCCAGCAGTTCACGCAGCTGGGTGGAGAGCGCCTCGTGTTCCCAGGGCGGCGTCTGGTTGTAGGCGAAGATTTTCCGCTTGCAGGCGTCCCGTTCCTCCGGCAACCCATCAAAATCAGCCCGGTAGGGCAGGCCCGTCAGCATCCGTTCCTTTTGGTTCATCGCATACCTCCGAAAGTGGTTATTTTGTACTTCCATTATACACAATTTCCCCAACCGTGAACAGCCCCTTTTTTCTATTAGGTAACCCCGCACAATTAGAGCGGCGGTGTCTTGCGGCAAATTTCCGCCATAACTGCGTTGAAAAAACTTGAAATACACAAAGTATTACCCTCAAGGGGTACGCCCGCGCCTGCGGCGCTCCTGGTCCTGCGTTTTTGCGCCTTGTTCTGAAGCGCTGGCCGAATGGCCGATTCCTCTTTAGCGCAAATGCAGGGAGCTATGGCCTTTAGGCCATGCGAGTCGCAGCCGAAAATTTTCTGCGCAATCCACTTTTGCCGAATTGTGCGGCGTCACCTATAAACCGAAAAAGGGCAAGGGAGTACCCCTGCCCAAATTGGTCAATGGTGGAACAGCCGGATACCGGTGAAGCACATGGTAATGCCGTGGCTGTTGCAGGCCGCGATGACGTTGTCGTCCCGGATGGAGCCGCCCGGCTCGGCGATGTACTTCACGCCGGACTTGAAGGCCCGCTCCACGTTGTCACCGAAGGGGAAGAAGGCGTCGGAGCCGCAGGATACGTCGCTCATCTGGGCGATCCAGGCTTTTTTCTCCTCCTCGGTCAGCACCTCGGGCTTGACCTTGAAGCTCTCCTGCCACACGCCCTCGGCCAGCACGTCCTCGTACTCGTTGGAGGTGTACACGTCGATGGCGTTGTCCCGGTTGGGGCGGCGGATGCCGTCCACGAACTGGAGACCCAGCGCCTTGGGGTGCTGGCGCATCCACCAGTTGTTGGCCTTGTCGCCCGCCAGACGGGTGCAGTGGATGCGGCTCTGCTGGCCCGCGCCCACGCCGATGGTCTGGCCGTCCTTTACGTAGCAGACGGAGTTGGACTGGGTGTATTTCATGGTGATGAGGGCCACGATCAGGTCGATTTTGGCGGCCTCGGGCAGGTCCTTGCTGTCGGTGACGATGTTGGACAGCATTTCCTCGTCGATTTTCAGGAAGTTGTGGCCTTGCTCAAAGACCACGCCGAAAATCTCCCGGCGCTCCTGGGACTTAGGGACGTAATCCGGGTCGATTTGGATGACGTTGTAGTTGCCCTTTTTCTTGGTTTTGAGGATGGCCAGGGCCTCGTCGGTGTAGCCGGGGGCGATGATGCCGTCGGAGACCTCGTTTTTCAGGTAGGCGGCGGTGGCGGCGTCGCAGACGTCGGACAGGGCGGCCCAGTCGCCGTAGGAGCAGAGCCGGTCGGCGCCACGGGCGCGGATGTAGGCGGCGGCGATGGGGGTGATCTCCGCGTCCTTATCCACAAAGTAGATGGCCCGATCGATGTCGCTGAGGGGCTTGCCCACGGCGGCCCCGGCGGGGGAGACGTGCTTGAAGGACGCGGCGGAGGGCATACCAGTGGCCTCTTTCAGCTCCTTCACCAGCTGCCAGGAGTTGAAGGCGTCCATAAAGTTGATGTAGCCGGGCTTGCCGTTGAGGACGGTGACGGGCAGCTCACCCTCGGCCATATAAATTTTCGAGGGCTTCTGGTTGGGGTTACAGCCGTATTTCAGTTCCAGTTCTTTCATGTTCACAGCCTCCCAGATGAGTGAATTGGTTGTTATGATTGCTCAGCATGATAGAAATTAGCAATTAGCAATTAGCAATGTGCAATTATCAGCTATTAGCCTTTAGCTATTAGTCAGGATAGTGGTTGCTGTTTCGTCAGCGATTTTGCCGGGCAAAGTACAGGTTTTCCACGGAGAACTATCGTTTGGCAACTGACCACCCCTCTTGCCTCCCCTGAAAGGGGAGGAGGGCCGCCGCCGCAGGCGGTGGCGGAGGGGTTTCACGTCGAAACTGAGCAAAAGGGATAGAAATAATTATTCGTTGACGTTTTTGATGACATCGTCGGTTTTGCCAGTGGCAAGGTCGATGTACCGCACGAACAGGGAGACCTTGTTCTCCTTGTTCAGGCTGTTCCACAGCAGGTCAGCCAGCTCCCCGGCGGTGGCGGTGGGGATGCCCACCCGCTCCGGTTCGCCCTCGAAGGAGGGGAGAGGGTCGCCGTCGCCCATGTAGGTGTGGAGGAAGCGGCCCTCCCCGGCCACGGGGGCATCGTACTCGTAGAAGTACCGGCAGCAGCAGGAGGGGTCGCCGTCGGCGCTCTTGAGGATGGACAGGTTATAGCTGCCGTCGGGCTTCACCACGCCGGAAATGCGGGGGGTGTAGTTAGGGGCGTCCGGCTCGAAGGTGCGGGTCAGCAGGGCGTGGCGGTAACAGTGGCCCTCCTGGAACGCCTTCCAGATGGTGTCGGTCTGGTCGCCGTTGGTGACGATGGTCTTGCCCTCGTAGTACCGGACGGGGTGATAGATGACCAGGCTGGGGTCCACCATCTTGGCGGGGTCAAACGCCTGGGTGCGGATGCCGTCCTCGGTGACGGCAAAGACCCGGTTGCGGCTGTTCACGCTGCGGCCCATGATGAAGTAGGCGATGACCGCCTGGGTGTTGTCCGCGCTGCGGCCCAGCAGGATGCCCCGGCCGGGATAGGGGTTGTTTTTCAGTTCGGTGGCAATATCCAGTTTTTTCATAGGAACCTCCCAATGCGCCCAGGGCGCGCAACAGTCGTAAAAAATCAAAGGTTATTGAAACATTCGCAGAGCGTACCGATCCCCGTCGAACTCGTCGAAAATCGCCGCCCACCCGGCCTGGTCGCCGCCGGACTGGGCCTTCCCCTCCTTGGCGAAGGAGGAGACGGTGCGGAAGGTCAGGTGGTCGTTTTCCAGCCGGGTCAGCCGGGGGAGAGCGTAAGCCCGCTCCGTCACCACCACCAACAGATAGTTCCCGCCCCGGTAGTGCTGCTCCAGCCACAGGGCCAGGGCCGCCACATCGTTAATAGCCCCTTCCGGGTCCAGGGCGATCTTGGCGTTTTTCATCACGAAAAGGGTGGCGCGGTCCCCCTCCAGCAGCCGCTGGAATTTATCCTCCAGGTGGGCCATGCGGCCCCGCAGCTCCTGCAAGGCCTGTACCACGGCCTGGGGATCCTCCCGTCCGTCGGGCAGCCGCAGCTGCTCCAACGGGGTCTTGCCGTGGAAGGAGAGGTGGGTGGTCTTGCAGAGGAACATCCCGTTGCTTTGCAGCTCCACGCCGCCGGAGAGGATGGTCTCCGGGTACTCCATGCACCGGGGCAGGCCCGCGTCTCCGTAGACGTAGCACCAGGAGAAGGGGTAGGAGTCCAGGTTCCCGTCCAGGTGGTCCCGGATGCGGAAGCTGACCTCGCAGTTAAAGCCCAGACTGACGATGGTATCGAAATGCGCGGGCCAGGCCGCCTTTGGCCGGTTGAACCCGTGCAGCAGTCGTTCCAGCACCGTCAGCGGATGTGAACGATGCGGCCTTCCACGGAAAGCCGCCCTTCACAGAATAAGCTCACAGCCTGGGGCAGGAGGACCCATTCCGCCTGCTCCATGATGCGGCGCTGCAAGGTCGCGGGGGTGTCGTCCTCGTTGACGGCCACGGCCTTTTGCAGGATGATGGGGCCGCCGTCGCACTCCTCAGAGACGAAGTGGACGGTGGCGCCGGAAACTTTGACGCCGTACTCCAGCGCCCGCTCGTGGACGTGCAGCCCATAGTAGCCCTCCCCGCAGAAGGAGGGGATGAGGGCGGGGTGGATGTTGATGATGGCGTTGGGGTAGGCATGGACCAGCTCCTCGGTGAGGACGTACATAAACCCGGCCAGCACCACCAGGCCGATGTCCAGCTCCTGGAGCTGCTGGGCCAGGGCCGCGGTCATGGCCCGGTTGTCGGCGTAGTCCCTGCGGTTCACCACATAGCCGGGGATGTTGGCCTTCGCCGCCCGCTCCAGGGCGTAGGCGGTGGGGGAGGAGGAGATTACGGCGGCGATTTGCCCGTTATTGATTTCTCCCCTGGCCTGGGCGTCGATGAGGGCCTGGAGGTTGGTGCCGCCGCCGGACACCAGCACCGCGATGCGCACCATCAGAACAGGACCTCCACACCGGCGTCTCCCGCCTTGATGTCGCCAATGATGTAACCGGGCTGCCCGGCGCGGACGGCGGTGCCCATGGCCAGGCCCGCCTGGTCCTTGGGCAGGGCCACGACCATGCCGATGCCCATGTTGAAGGTGTTGTACATATCCCGGGTGGGGATGTTCCCGGACCGCTGGATGATGTCGAAGATAGGCAGGCGAGGGAAGGAGCGGGTGTCGATGACGGCGGTCAGTCCCTTCTTCATCATGCGGGGGACGTTCTCGTAAAAGCCGCCGCCGGTGATGTGGCTGACGCCGTGGATGTCCACCCCGGCGGCCAGCAGCTGCCGGATGGCGTGGACGTAGATGACGGTGGGCCGCAGCAGCTCCGCGCCCAGGGAGTTGCCCAGCTCGTCATAGTGGTCGTCCCAGTGGTTCTCAATGTCCAGCACCTTGCGGACCAGGGAGAAGCCGTTGGAGTGGACGCCGCTGGAGGTCATGCCCAGCAGCACGTCGCCCTCCTGCATCCGGGCCTCGGGGTCGATGCGCTTGTCCGCGTCCACCATGCCCACGGCGAACCCGGCCAGGTCATATTCGTTTTCCGGGTAAAAACCGGGCATTTCGGCGGTCTCGCCGCCAATCAGGGCGCAGTCGGACATCTTGCAGCCGTCGGTGATGCCCTTGACGATCTGTTCGATGCGGCTGGGGACGTTTTTGCCGCAGGCGATATAATCCAGGAAAAACAGGGGCATTGCGCCGCCGCAGATGATGTCGTTGACGCACATGGCCACACAGTCGATGCCCACGGTGCCGTGTTTATCCATCAAAAAAGCCAGCTTCAGCTTGGTACCCACGCCGTCGGTGCCGGAAACCAGCACCGGGCGCTTCATGCCGGTGAAGTCCGGGGCAAACTGGCCGCCGAAGCCGCCCAGATCACCCAGCACGCCGGGGATATAGGTGGAGGCGACCAGGGGCTTGATGCGGTCCACCGCCTCGTATCCGGCGGTCACGTCCACCCCGGCGGCAGCGTAGGAAGCGGATTTGCTGTTGGTGTTCATGTTTCGGTTTCCTCCTCGGGATAGGTGACAGAATAGAGCGGTTCGGAGCGAAGCTTGGGAATGGGCAGGACGTAGTTGCCGGAGAAACAGGCGTCGCAGTACCGCAGGTTCAGCTTTTTGGAGAGATGTTCCAGCCCGCCCAGCGGCATATATTGCAGGGAGTCCGCGCAGATGAGCTGACAGACCTCCTCCTCCGTCCTGCCGTAGGCGGCCAGGTGCCGCTCGTTGGGGATGGCGGTGCCGTAATAGCAGGCGTGGACGAAGGGGGGCGCGGTGATTTTCACATGGACCTCGGTGGCCCCTGCGTCCCGCAGCAGTTGGACGATGCGGGCCATGGTGCCGCCCCGGACGATGGAGTCGTCCACCAGGATGATACGCTTCCCCTTCACTACGGCGCTCATGGCGTTGAGCTTGATGCGGATGGATTTCTTCCGCTGGATTTTTCGGCTCTGGATAAACGTCCGCTGGATGTAGCGGTTTTTCATCAGCCCCATGCCGTAGGGGATGCCGGACTCCTTGGCGTAGCCCATGGCGGCCACAACGCCGCTGTCGGGGACGCCCACCACCAAATCGGCCTCCGTTTTGGCGAAGCGGGCCAGACAGCGGCCCGCTTCCTCCCGGACCACGCCCACCGGCGCGCCGTCGATGACAGAGTCCTGCCGGGCGAAGTAAATCAGCTCGAACATACACAGGGCGGACTTGGCGTGGCGCACGGCGCACGGATAGCTTTTCAGCTCGCCCCGGTCCACGACAGCCACCTCGCCGGGGGCGATGTCCCGAATCAGCGTCCCGCCCAGGGACTGGATGGCGCAGGACTCGGAGGAGAACACATAACAGTCCCCCACCTTGCCCACGCAGAGGGGGCGGATGCCGTTGGGGTCCCGGGCGGCGATGAGCTTTTCCCGGTCCATCATCACGATGGAGAACGCGCCGATCATATACTCCATGGCGTTGAGCACCGCGTCCTCCAGGGTGTTGGTGCGCAGGTGCTCCCGCACGATGAGGTTGGTGATAATCTCCGCGTCGTTGGTGGTCTGAAAGATGGCCCCCCGGCTCTCCATCTCGGTTTTCAGGGCGGCGCTGTTGACCAGCTTACCGTTGTAGCACAGGGCGATGGAGCCAGAGGCGTGGTGGGCCACGATGGGCTGGGCGTTGTTGGGGTTGGCGTCCATCAGGTCGTTGGCGTGGCGGACGTGGCCGATGGCGGCGGTGGCCCCGGCCATCTTTTGCAGGTCCCGGCTGGCGAACACCTCCGGCACCAGCCCCTTGCCCTTGCGCAGGCTCAAAATGCCGTTGGGGGAGCAGGTGGCGATGCCGCAGGACTCCTGCCCCCGGTGCTGGAGGGCATAGAGGGCATTGTAGGTGTCAAAGGCCGGGTCCCGGGAGAAGCTGGGGTCGCTGCCCGCAGGCTCCCCCGGCGCCAGGGCCTTGATGATGCCGAACACGCCGCACTCCTCGTGGAGCTTATCGGGATTTTCAGGTAAAATGGCGTTGTGGTTCATGGTTCCTCCCAAACGGGGCGAAAGAGGGGACAGGGCGCTCATGCCTCCCCCATCAGGCGGCGCATGACCTCCTGATAGGCGTCCTCCACGTTGCCCATATCCCGGCGGAAGCGGTCCTTGTCCAGCTTCTCGTGGGTGTTCTCGTCCCACAGGCGGCAGGTGTCGGGGCTGATCTCGTCGGCCAGGACGATCTGGCCGTCGGCGGTCTTGCCGAACTCGATCTTGAAGTCCACCAGGTCGATGCCGATGCCCTTCAGGTAGGACTTCAGGAAAGCGTTGATTTTGAAGGTGTAGTCTTTGATGAGGTTCACCTCGTCCCAGGTGACCAGCTTCAGGGCCACGGCGTGGTAGGCGTTGAGCAGGGGGTCGCCCAGGTCGTCGTTCTTGTAGGAGAACTCGATGGTGGGCTCGTCAAAGACGATGCCCTCCCGGACGCCGTAGTGCTTGGCGAAGGAGCCGGCGGAGATGTTGCGGACGATGACCTCCAGCGGGACGATGGAGACCTTCTTCACGGCGGTCTCCCGGTCGGAGAGCTGCTGGATGAAGTGGGTGGGCACACCCGCCTCGGCCTCCAGCTTCTGCATCATAAAGTTGGACATTTTATTGTTGATGACGCCCTTGCCCACGATGGTGCCCTTTTTCAGGCCGTTGAACGCGGTGGCGTCGTCCTTATAGTCCACGATGACCACGTTGGGGTCGTCGGTGGCGAATACCTTTTTGGCCTTGCCTTCATAGAGCTGTTCCAGTTTTTCCATGATGAATCGTTCCTTTCAAAATCAAAAAATGGGATAGGCTGCTGGGATACGCTGCGCTTTGGGTTCAAATTTCCGCGGTCTGGAGCTTCGCGTCCTTTTCGGCCACCTGTCGGGCCATCTCGGCCTTGAAGTCGGCCAGCTTCTGGACCAGGGAGGGCTCCTCCAGGGCCAGCATCTGGGCGGCCAGGATACCGGCGTTGGCCGCGCCGTTGACCCCCACCGTGGCCACGGGGATGCCGGAGGGCATTTGCACGATGGAGAGCAGGCTGTCCAACCCGCCCATCATCGAGGTCTTGATGGGGACGCCGATGACGGGGAGGGTGGTGTACGCGGCCAGCACCCCGCCCAGGTGGGCGGCCTTGCCCGCCCCGGCGATGATGACGCCGAAGCCCTTCTCGGCGGCGGTGGAGGCGAACTGCTCCGCCGCGGCGGGGGTGCGGTGGGCGGAGATGACATGGACCTCATAGGGGATGCCGAACTGCTTCAGCTTGTCCACAGCGTCCTTCATGACGGGAAGGTCACTGTCGGACCCCATGATCACAGCAACTTTTTTCATCGAAAAAACCTCCTGAACGATAGGATGAGAGGGACGGACGGCGGTGCGGCCATTGCCGCCCTGGCCGCCGCAAAAAAAGCAAGCAGAGTGGAACATCTGCCTGCTTTGGGTCATAGGATAGACTGATAGTGGGGAAAGAGAAAGCGACCAGCCGCCGCACCGACAATGTTCCCGCTGCGCTGCACGTTCGCCATACAACAACCCCTCCAAATGCTCGTTTGCACTAGTTTATCCCAAAAACAGCGGCATTTCAAGGGGAGAGCGGGGCGTTTGCTCAACTTTGTACGCTTGAACAACCGCCGCCGAAAAAATGGCGGCCTCGTTGAGCGTTTCGCTTGAACGTGGAGGAACGGGCAGGGGAGAGGCTGCGGCGCGCCGCTAAAATCCGTTGGCGTCGAACATCTGCTCCAGGTAGTCGCCCCGCAGCCGCCAGTCGGCGGCGGCGGCGTAGGCGGTGCGCCGCTGGGCGAAGGCGTCGCCGTCCTCCTCCAGCGCCAGGGCGCAGGCGCTGATGAACTCGATGTCGAAATGGGCGGTGTACACCACGTCGCCGTAGAAAGGTTCGCTGTCGCCGGAGAGCATGGTCACGGTGGGCTTGCCGGAGGCCAGGTATTGATAGAGCTGCTCCGAGGCCAGAGGCGGCGCGGGGTCCCGCTCGTCCAGCAGGGTGAAGCACACGTCGAAGCCCGCCAGGTACCGGGGCAGAGAGGGGAGGGACTTCTCCCCCAGGAGAAAGACGTTCTTCTGCCTGCGCATGGCGGAGCAGCCGGGGTTCTGCCGGGAGAAGGGGCCGACGAACACAAAGCTCCACTCCGGGTGGGCGGCGGCCGCCTGGTAGGCGGGGCCGAGCTGAGTGAAGTCGTCCACCCGGCCCAGGTAGCCAAAGACGGGCTGGGGGATGCGGGACAGGTCCACCGGGACGGTGGGGTAGGAGGCGGCGGCCTGAGAGAACAGCGGGTAGTCCACCCCGTTGGGCAGCAGGGCCACGTTGTCGCCGTACTGACTCAAATGCTCCTGCAACTGCTCCGAGGCGGCAAAGACCACATCTGCCTCCCCGGCCAGCGTGGCCTCCCACTCCGGGGGAAGCCGGGACCAGTCCTGGTCGCAGTCGTAAATCAGTCCGCCGCACTCCGGCAGGAGAAACGCCAGCTCCACCTGGTCGGGGCAGCGGAGCCACAGCACCGGACGGTCAAAATCGTGCTCCGCCATGCACTGGCGGATGAAAGCGGCGTTCTGTCGGCTGCGCCGGGCGATGCGGGCGGGGGCCTCCTCATTGGCGGGGACGCCAGTGGGAAGGGTGAAGGCCAGCACCTGCTTTGCCACCCTGCCGCCCTCCCTGGGGCGGCGCAGGCTGGACAGACGGGACTGGGCCGGTTCAAAAAACAGCACCTCCGCCTGGGGGAGCCACCGCACCAGGTTCCCGACCCGGTTCGGCCCCTGGCCCCAGGGGTGGGGGGAGACGCAGATGATTTGCGGCATGGGCTGTCACCTCGCAATGCAGGTAAATTTTTTGTAAACGAAAACCAAAATAGAATAGACAGGAAAGCTGCCCTGTTGTATCATGACAGCAGTTGTTTTGCCAGGAGGTCACGTATGTTCGCTTTTTTTCAACAGATGGACGGGAATGTTTTGCTGTTTTTGCAGGAACACCTGCGCTGCGCCCCGCTGTCTCTGTTCCTGATCCCGCTGACCATCTTCGGCGGCTGCGGCACCATGTGGATCATCCTCTCGGTGGCGCTGCTGTTCCGGCGGGACACCCGCAAGGCGGGGTGGATGGCGCTGCTGTCTCTGCTGCTGTGTTACATCTTCAACGACCTGATTTTGAAGGAGCTGGTGCAGCGCTCCCGGCCCTTCTGGGTCATCGAGGGGCTGACCACCCTGGTGGAACAGCCCACCTCGTACTCCTTTCCCTCGGGCCACGCCTGTTCCTCCTTCGCGGCGGCCCACACCTACTGGATGGGACTGAAAGGGGAGCGGTTCCGGTGGCTGCGGTGGGTGACGCTGGCGCTGGCGGCGCTGATGGCCTTCTCCCGGCTATACGTAGGGGTACACTACCCCACGGACGTGCTGGCCGGGTGCCTGGTGGGATTTGTGGGCAGCGGTATCATCTGGAGGCTGCTCAACCGCCGCTATGATGCGATTGAAGCGCACGTTTTAAGCAGAAAAGCAAATTAAGGCGCGGGCGGATATTCGCTGCACAGCAGCCGGTAGGGCGGCTCGTCCTCCTCAATGGCGGGGAACCGCCCGGTGGGTGGGTTGAACCGGTTGTCGGTATTGTCGTCGTTGCACTGGCTGACCTCGCCCAGCAGCACCGGCCCCGTCCCCGGCTCCACGGAGAAGTCGTGATACAGCCGCTGCTGGATGTGGATGCTCTCGCCGGGGGTCAGTTTGATCTGCGTCCCGGCGGGGACGGTGAAGGTGCGCCCGTCGCAGTGGACCGTCACAGGGCGATTGTAGTCGATCTCCTCGTCCGGGAGGGAGTTGTACACCCGGATGAGGACGTTGCCGCCGCCCCGGTTGATGATGTCCTCGGTCTTGTACCAGTGGAAGTGGTTCGGGGAATACTGCCTCTCCTTCAGGTAGAGCAGCTTTTCCGCGTAGACCTTGGGGTAGCGCTCCGGCATGGCGCGGTTCCCGTTGCGGATGGTGATGAGGGAGAAGCCGACTTTATCGAAGTCGCCGCTGCCGTAGTCGGTGATGTCCCAGCCCAGCATACAGTCCCGAACCTCGTCGTATTCATGGCCCTTTTCCCGCCACTCCTCCGGGGTGAAGCGGCAAAACGGCGGGAGATAGCAGTGCTCCCGCGCACACATGGCCTCCATCTCCCGGAGCGCCCGGTTGATCTCGCTGCGTTTCATCGGTTTCCCCCGTTATAGTTCAAAGCTGGACCCACCGAAGTCGAAGGCGTCCAGGTTTTTGATTTGGAACAGGTCAAAGACCGCCTGCTCCAGGTCCTCGTCGTTGACGGGGGCGTAGCACTCTGCCTTCTGGTCGTCCTTGCCCACCAGCCGGAGGATGGCTACATCCCCCTCGTGGTCCTCGGCGGGCAGAAAAACGCCGAACGCCTCCCGGTTGTATTCCACCATGTCCAGCAGTTCGTAGACCTGCGTATTGCCCATCGGGTCCTCCAGGCGCAGCAGCACCCGGTTGTTGTTGGTGTCCAGCATCATGTCGGTGCTTCTCCTTTCTCGTTTGACCTTTTATTCGGTCGACTGCGGTCATCCGCCGCGCCGAAATCCCAGATACCCTTCCAGGATCAGCGTGGCTGCTACCGCGTCCACCGTCTGCTTGCGTTTTTTGCCCCGGCGGCCGTTTTCAGAGAGGATGCGGTGGGCGTCCACTGTGGTCAGCCGTTCGTCCCACAGGGTCACGGGCAGACCCGTCCGCTCCCGCAGGAGGGCCGCCAGGGCCTCGCTTTTGGCTGCCCGGTCTCCGCAGGTGCCGTTCATATTTTTGGGGTAGCCCAGCACCAGCTCGTCCACCTGATGTTCTGCGATAAGGTGCAGCAGCTGCTCCACCACGATTTCCTGTTTCCAGCTGGCGATGACGGTCGTGTACCCCGCCAGCGTCCCCGTGGGGTCGCTGACGGCGACTCCCGTCCGGGCGTCCCCGTAATCAATGGCCATAACGCGCATGGCCCAGCCTCCTTTCTGAAAGTAGTTCTTTGCTGTTCGCTCCTGGCTTTGCGGCCCTGACGAGCAGCCAACCGCTCATATTCGATCGCTTTGTTTATTGTACCACCACCGCCGCTGGTTTGTCCAGCCGGGGGGCGGCTTTTTTGCACGTTTTTGGGCCGGAGCGGGTATTTTCGCCGCGCGCTGCTCCGGAGGGCGAAGCGGCTCGCCAGCCGCCGTCCTCGGCCCACGTTTGGGAATAGCACGTTTCCGAAAGTGAATTGACCAAAGTCCCCTCTTAGCGGTAAGATAGACACAGCAAGAGAGAAGTAACCAAAAAAACCTGAAAGGAAGCGGTAAACCATGATCATCGACGCCAACCTCTATTGGTTCCCGGAGCGCGTGTTTGAGGACGAGAAAGCCCTGAACACCTTCCTCTCCGAGATCCCCCGGAACTACGGCACCAACGGTTATCTCAAGGTCAACGACAACGGCACCCGCCAGATCGTCATCGAAAAGCCAACTGGCTACCAGAGCCTGAACTACGTGCAGGGCGACTACAAGCTGGAGACCATGCTGGCCGACCTGGACGAGGCCGGTGTGGAAAAAGCGGTGCTGAAGATCCCCGGCTGCCACGAGTGGATGAGCCTGGCCACCTGTAAGATTTTCAACGACGGCATGGCCGATTACCAGAAGCGCAGCGGCGGGCGGCTGGTCCCCCTGATGGTGGTGCCGCCCCAGGACAACCCCGACGTTTTTGACGAGATCGACCGCTGCCGGAACGAGCTGGGCATGACCGCCGTCCAGATGTGCGCCCATTACGGCGACTGCTACCTGGACGACGAACAGTTCGCCCCCTTCTTCCGCAAGCTCAACGAGCAGCCGACCACCGTCTATGTCCACCACGTCCCCGTGCCGGTGGAGAACAAGATGCTCTGCGACTACAACAACCTGCGCCGGTCCTATGGCCGCTGCGTGGACCAGGCCACCGCCATTGGCCGGGAGGTGTTCAGCGGGTTCTTCGAGAAGTGCCCCAACCTGACCTTCGTCCACTCTATGCTGGGCGGCGGGTTCTTCGCCCTGTCCAGTATGCTCTTCCCCCAGCAGTCCAAGGCCAAGGACAAGGTCCAGCGCTTCGAGGTGGGCCAGAGCAACGTGAAGGAGCAGTACCAGCAGCACATCTACTTTGAGATGTCCCACGCCCAGCCATGGGGCAAGGAGCAGCTGGAGTGTGCCGTCAAGGTGCTGGGCGCGGACCACATCGTCTTTGGCACCTCCTACCCCGTCCGCCGGGAGTGGCTGCTGGGCGGCCCGGCCTTCGTCCAGGCCCTGGACCTCACCGATGAGGAGAAGGACCTGATCCTCTGCAAAAACGCCCAGCGGCTCTACAATATCCAATAAGAAAGGGGGCGTCAGCCATGCAGGTAGGCGCCGGAAAGGCAAAAATCGAACTGCCGGAGACCCTGTTCCCCATCGAGGGCTTCGGCGGCGTCCACGACGACCTCTACGTGCGCGCTCTGCTGTTGGATGCGGGGCTTCCCTTCCTAATCGTGTGCTTCGACGCCACCTCCCTACGGCCCTACGCGATCAAGGCGTTCCGTGCGCAGGCGGCGGAGGCGGCGGACATTCCACAGGAAAATGTCTGGCTCTGCGTCAGCCACACCTTCTCCGCGCCCCACCTGCGCTCGGAGGAGGCCCTGGCCCGGGAGGGCGGCGAGGTGGCCCGGAAGAACGAGTTTCTCTTTGACTCCATGACCGCCGCCATGGTCTCCGCCATCACCCAGGCGAAGGCCAGTCTGGAGGAGACCCAGCCCGTGATGGGCAACGCCTACTGTGCCGTGAACGTCAACCGGGATATGCTCACCGCCCGGGGCTGGTGGCTGGGGGCCGATGATTTGGGAGAGTCGGACAAGACCGTTCCTTTCGTCAAGTTCCTCCGCCCTGACGGGCAGACCAAAGCCGTCCTCTACAGCTGCGATGTGCAGTCCTCCGTGATGGACCACTCCAAGGGGGCGGACGGTCACAGCCAGGTCACAGGCGACCTGGTGGGCGCCGCCAGCCGGTTCATTGAGGAGCAGTACGGCGACGGCTTCGTGGCCCTGTTCCTGCTGGGGGCCGCCGGAGACCAGGCCCCGCTGTTCAAGGCCAAGCACAACATCCCCAACCGGGACGGCTCCATCGACGAGACGGACATCGGGGACGAGGGTTTTGTGTTGGTGAACGCCCTGGGCAAAAAGCTGGGAGTGCAGGTGGTGCAGGCCATGGAACGGGTGAAGCAGCCCTTCCAGCCGGGAGAGGCCGCTCTGCGGCAGACAGAGCTTTGCTGCCCCGGCCAGAAGATCGCCCCTAACCTGCGGGACATCCATCCCACCAAATCCTATGACTTCCAGCCGGAAGGGGAGCGGACGGTGACGGTGTCTTACTTCACCCTGGGCCATGTGGCCCTGGTGGGGCTGGGGCCGGAGCTGTCCAGCACCACCGCCATCGACATCAAGAAGGACTCCCCCTATCCGCTGACCATTGTAGCTACGATGGTCAACGGCGGGGACAAGTATATGCCGGAGCACACCGCCTATGACCGCATCACCTACGAGGCCATGAACTCCAAGTTCGCCTGCGGCTCTGCGGAATTAATGGCCCGGCACATCATCGAGACGCTAAAATCCATCCAAAAGGAGGGAACAACATGAAAATTGGCTGCGCGAGGCATTGCCTCTCACCCAAACAGGACCCGTTTTACCTCATCGGGTTCCGCAGCCCCAACCGCATGGAGCCGTCCAGCGGCATCCATGACGACATCTACTGCAACTCCCTGCTGTTCGAGCAGGACGGCAAACGGCTGTTCCTGTTCTCTGCGGACTTCCTGGAGTTCGAGGAACCCATGGCCGAGGACGTCAAGACCCTGATGCTGAACAAGTACGGCCTGGAGCGGGACTGCCTGCTGCTGGCCGCCACCCACAACCACTCCTCCGTGGTGGGCTACCACAAAGGGTGGTACACCGGCAAGTACGACCAGCGGTACTATGACTTCCTCATTGACACCATCTGCCGCAGCTATGAGGAGTGCGCCGCCAACCTGCGCGACGCCACCGCCAAAATCGGCCGCAAGGTTATCACCGGCTACTACGGCAACCGGAACCACCCCGGTCAGATGGCGGACAACGAGGTGGCGGTGGTCAAGTTCTTCGATGAAAGCGGAACTGCTTTCGCGGGCTTTGTCAACTGGGCGGTCCACTCCACCGTCATCAGCGCCGACAACACCTGGCTGACCGCCGAGTGGGCGGGCAACGTCAGCAAAAAGCTGGGCGACGTCTTTGGGTTCTACCCGGCCATGGTGGTGGGCGCGGCAGGCGATTGCAGCAACCGCAACGAGCGCCAGGGCAAGGATTTTGTCGAGCTGGAGCGGGTCTCCGCCGGCATGGCGGAGGAGATCGCCGCCATCCCTGTGGAGCAGGACGTGGAGCTGAACCGGCTCACCGTTCAGACCCTGTTCCACACCGTTCACGACAACGGGTTCCACCTGGACGCGAAAGCCTGGGTCATCAGCCTGGGGGGCCTGCAAATCTTTGTGTTCCCCGGCGAGCTGGGCAGCGCGTTCGGCATCCAGATGAAGCAGAACTGCCCGGTGGAAGCGGTGGTCTGTGGCTATACCAACGGATATTATGAGTATTTTCTGCCTGCGGCGGAATACGGCCTCTCCTTTGAGACCAAGGACAGTCCTGTCCCACGTGGCGAGCCGGAAAAGCTCATCCAGAAATATATTCAAGTGTCAAACAGCATCTAAACAGAAAAGGAGAGTTCAAAAATGGCTGAAAAACTGAAATTGGTCGCTCCCGTTGACGGACAGTGCGTCGATCTGGCCCAGGTGCCGGACGATACCTTCTCCGCCAAGGTTCTGGGCGACGGCGTCGCCTTCGTCTATGACGGCGACACGGTCTACGCTCCCGCTGCGGGCGAGATCACCCTGGTGGCCGAGACCAACCACGCGGTTGCCATCCACACCACCGGCGGCCTGGACCTGCTGCTCCACGTGGGCCTGGACACCGTCAACTTGGGCGGCAAGGGCCTGGAAATGCTGGTCAAGATGGGCCAGCAGGTCAAGGTGGGCACCCCGCTCATCCGCATCGACCGGGCCTTCATGAAAAAGCAGGGGGTCAACCTCATCACCCCCATGGTGCTGACCAACGGCGACGAGGTCAACTTCACCGTCACCGGCGTCGGCTCCAGCGTCAAGCAGGGCCAGACCACCGTGGTGGAGTACGAGGCCACTGAGGAGGCCGCCCCCGCCGCCGCCACCGTGGATACCGGCTCCAAGTACCAGAAGCTGTGCGAGACCATCATTGAGAACGTGGGCGGCAAGTCCAACGTCATCAGCGTCACCCACTGCGTCACCCGCCTGCGCTTCAAGCTCCAGGATGAGAGCAAGGCCAACACTCAGGTGCTGACTAACACCAAGGGCGTCATCCAGGTCATCCAGACCGGCGGCCAGTATCAGGTGGTCATCGGTCCCCAGGTGGACGAGGTCTACAAGGTCCTGATGGAGATTGGTGGCTTCAGCGCCGTTGACCCCGGCGACGTAGAGCAGAAGAAGGACGAGAGCGGCGAGAAGCAGGGCCTCGTCAGCCGCTTCCTGGTGCTGATGACCGGCATCTTCCAGCCTCTGCTGAGTATGCTGATGGCTGGTGGTATGATCAAGGCCCTGCTGGTTCTGCTGACCACGGTCATGGGCGTTGTGGACACCGACAGCGGCACCTACACCATCCTCTACTCCATGGGCGATGCGCTGTTTTATTTCTTCCCCATCGCCATCGGCTGGTCCGCGGCCCGCAAGTTTGGCCTGAAAGAGATTTACGGCATCGTCCTGGGCGGCGTGCTGGTCTATCCTGACCTGGTGGCTATCACCGCCGGCGAGTCCCTCTACACTGTGTTTGCCGGAACGATTTTCGAGTCCGAGGTGTACACCACCTTCCTGGGCATCCCTGTGATCTTCCCCGCCGTGGGTTACACCAGCTCCGTTATCCCCATCATCGTTATCGTCTGGGTGGCCTCGCTGCTGTTCAAGTGGCTGAACAAGCACCTGCCCTCCATGCTCCGCTCCTTCTTCACTCCGTTCCTGACCCTGCTCGTCGCCGCCCCCATCGGCCTGCTGGTCATTGGCCCCATCGCCATGCTGCTCCAGGGCTTCCTGACCGGGTTCATGTCTTGGATTGTCAACCTGAACGCCGGTATCGCCGGCCTCATCATCGGCACCTTCTGGTCTCTGCTGGTTATGTGCGGCCTGCATATGCCCGTCATCATTATGTGCAACCTGAACATTGCCACCTATGGCTATGACATCATCCACCCGCTGTTCTTCACCGGCGCCATCGCCAGTGTGGGCGCCTGCATCGGCGTACTCATCCGCACCAAGGACGCGGAAGAGCGCAGCCAGATCATCCCCTCCGCCATCTCCTCCTTCTTCGGCATCAACGAGCCGACCCTGTACGCAGTCCTGTTCCCCCGCAAGAAACTGATGTACGGCACCTTCCTCTCCGCCGGTATCGGCTCCATGATCTGCGGCTTCTGCGGGTCCAAGCTGTACTCCTTCGGCGCGTCCGGCATCCTGGGCCTGCCCTGCTACATCAACCCCGAGGGCATCGACTTCGGCTTCATCGCCCTGTGCATCGCCACGGTGGTCAGCTTCGTCCTGGCTATGATCTGCGGCCTCATCTGGGGCGGCAAGAAAGACTCCGAGGGCCTGAACATCGATATGTCCCTGTAATCACGCTGCTCCCTCCTAGAGTAGAATAGAACCCACCAAACAGGCGGGACCACCCGAAAGGGCGGCCCCGCCTGGCCCGTAAAATCTGAAAACAGAACAGGAGATGTGAACCATGAAAAAGAAACTTTTGTGCCTCCTTGTTGCTCTGAGTATGTGCCTGGCCACCGCCTGCTCCTCCACCTCCGCTTCTTCCGGCGCCAGTTCCGCCGATTCCAGCGTGACAGAGGAGACAGAGCTGGCGGACTCCAGCGCCGCCGGGTCGGAAACCTCTGCGGACAGCGAGGAAACAGCAGAGGAGACCGCCGAGGAGTCCGGCAACGACTACTTTGAATCGCTGAACGCAGCCGAGGTGAACATCGTTGACACCGGCCTGTACACCATTGAATTGCAGGCCAAGGACGGCTGGCAGTTCGACGTGGCCGACAACAGCGACGTGACCAGCTGGCTGGTGGACGCCAACGGCGAGACCGCTTTCCCCGATGACACCGGCGTTGCAACCGCCGTCAACGGTGACGACTTCACCCTGACCATCACCGTGGACGCCTCCAAAATCTCCAGCTTCCCCACCAACGGCGCGGGTGAGTTGTATGTAAAGCCCACCGGCGGCAACCCCCTGGTGGTGGAGGGCGACAACAAGGGCCAGTACACCGAAGCCTCTGAGTTTGTCGGCTCTTACACCATCCCCGAAGTTGCCGTGGACGGCACCATCGAGGGCGAGAGCGGAACGGAGTACACCTTCACTGAGGACACCGTCACCGTCTGCCTGAACCTGGACGGCATTGACGACAGCCTCATCGACAGCAGCAACTCCGTGGTGGCGCTGACCGAGGGCGACGGCTACTATCTCACCGACTTCACCTTTGAGGACGACACGCTGTCCGGCGAGTGGTCTGACGGACAGATGGCCTACACCATGACCACCGAGGACTTCACCGCCGACTTCTCTCCCCTGGGCGGCGACGGCAACGGCAATTACTACGCCAACATCACCGTCAGCGGCCTCTACTACAACGGTCTGCCCCTGGCGGACGCCACCTTCCGGGTCCATGTCTACTCCTACGGGCGCACCTTCACCATCGAGAGCAATGGCAGCCTCATCAACGACACCCAGCCCCTGTGGAGCACCACCACTGAGAACGACCTGCCTGTTCTCTGCGACGCCTATCCCGACGACCTGAACATCACCTGGCCCATCGACTTTGACGCCTCCGCGCTGACCCAGGACGACTTCACCCTGACGCTGTCCAGCGAATATGGCGACGAGTTGCAGCTGGAGGCCGGTACCGACTTCACCGTGGAGACCTCCACCGGCAAGACCACCATCACCGTCTCTTACATCTACTGGGCCAACATCCCAGTCTATACAACGCTGACCGTGGACGTGACCACGGACAACCTGACCTGGGACAGCGCGAAATACACTGTCACCGAGGTCACCCATGACTATGACATCGCCAGCGTCTACTGCTACTACATCATGACCGGCGGCACCACCGGCACCCAGTACTGGACCTATTACGGCGTGGACGGCCTGACCGAGTGGTCCCAGGCGTTCGTCATTCCCACCTACACTTTGACCTATACCCAGAGCGACGGGACTGTCCTGTACTACACCGAGGACGAGGACGGCGTGGCCGCGTTCACCAGCTCGGCGGATGACGCCACCGAGTTCGACGCCAGCGAGGACAACAACTGCCAGGTGGTCAACAACACCGGCTCCTTCGAGCGAGTGTACGACCAGATCCAGGACGTGACCGTGGACGGCGTGACTTACACCTGTGACAAGGTCTACGGCAACGCGGACAATATGCCCCTGGACCCGGCGGACTGCACCGGCATCACCGCCCAGGCGGGCTACATCCTCGGCGACAGCTGGGAGATGCACGGCAGATGGCCTTGGCAGAGCTTCGTCAACGAAGGCTACCAGGGCGGCACGAAGTAAGCTCTTCGCTGCTAGTCTGGTGGTGCCTTGCTGACAGCGAACAGCACTTTAACAGAATCGATCAGACAAGTAAAAAACCAGTAGAAGCAACCAACCGGTGGCCTCTCCTGGCTTTGCTGTTCACTTTTCGTTGGCAGTACATAGCCAACGGCTAATGGCTAACAGCGCCATTTCACAGCGCCGCCAGCAGGAACTTTTTCGCCGCGGCGGACAGGGGGATGTTCTTCTTGTAGTAGATGTAGATGTTGGTGGAGATGGTGGGCGTGATGTCGATGATGGAGATTTTGGGCGTCGCCAGCGACAGGATGGGCTTTTCCATCAACAGCGAGATGCCCATGCCCTTCTCCACCAGGTCAAGGATGTTCTCCGCCCGTTTGCCGGTGTAGGCGATGTTGGGGGTGAAGCCCGCCTCCTGGCATGCGGTGGTGGAGATGCTGTAGAGCAGGGAATCGGGCTGGAGCAGCAGAAAATGTTCGTCCTTCAGCTGTTCCAGGTGGAGGGCGGTCTCCCCGGCCAGGGGATGGGTGGCGGGCAGGACAGCCACCAGATGGTCCGAAGTGAAGGGGAACTTGGCAAACTCCGTGTTAGAATCCCCCTCCTCCCGGATGAAGGCCAGGTCGCACTTGTTCTTCCGCAGCAGCTCCTTCAGAGTGAAGGATTCCTCCTCGAACAGGTTGATGGTACAGTGCTCGTTTTCCCGTTGGTACTTCATGATGATGTCGGTGATGCGGTAGGGCGCCATCGGTGGGATGGAACCGATGCGAAGGGTCTGCTGCTGGGCCGCCAACTGGCTGTTCAGATCCCGCTGGAAGGTATACTGGATGTCCAAAATCTGCTGGGCGCACTTCTGGAAGGAGGAACCATAGTCGGTCAGCTCCACCTTCCGGGAGGTGCGGTCAAAGAGCGGAACGCCCAGCTCGATTTCCAGCGCCTTGATGTGTTTGGACAGGGAGGACTGAGAGATGAACAGTTCCTCAGCCGCTTGCAGATAGTTTCCCGTCTCCGACAGGACCAAAAATTCTTTCAGGTAATCAGTCTCCATAGAAATTCCCTCTAGCGATACCGTTTGTCCTTTCCACAGCTGATGGCGTGGAAAGAGCGCTTTTTAAGATAAGCCATTATACCACAAAAGATGTCCGGCAGGCAACCTTTTTACAACACCTCAAAAAAACCAGATTCTCACAAGCCGCCCGCCCGGCGATCGTCGGCACTGCGGCCTGCCGCCCCGCCCCGGGAAAAAGTGCAAAAAAAGGTTGACAACGGACCCGCGGCGTGGTATAGTAATATCACCTGCGGGAAAGCGGGTATGTTGTTGTGGGTTTTTTAGCCCATAGCCTCCCTTTCCAGGCCCCAAGCAGACCAGCGCAGGGAGGCAGAACCGATTGCCGAACCCGTTTTTACAACCTGCCGCAGGGATTCCTGCGGAAAATTGCGCCGGAGTTCGACAGTACCAGCCTGTTTCAGGTCAATCTGCCGGAGTTCCGGCGTTTTTGTGTTGACCGAAGCAGATCTCAAAAACCTAAGGAGGTGCCGAATATGGCCAAAGCAAAAGGCGTTGCTCGTGTGAAGGTCACGCTGCGCTGCAGCGAGTGCAAACAGAGAAACTACAACACCATGAAGAACAAGAAGAACACCCCTGACCGCCTGAAGATGAAGAAGTATTGCCCCTTCTGCAAAAAGCACACGGAACATACAGAAACCAAGTGAGTGTGTTCTTGATAAGGAAAGGTGCGTGTCATGGCTAAAAAAGCAAAAGAGGTCAAGGCTGACAAGTCCAAGAAGGAAAAAAAGCCTAATTGGTTTGTCCGCCGCTGGCGCTCTCTGAAAAACTGGGCCCATGAAACAAAGCTGGAGCTGAAAAAAGTACACTGGCCCAAGCGGGACGAGCTGTTCAAGGCGTGCGCATCTGTGCTCGTCTGCATCCTGGTGATCGGCGTGTTCGTCTGGCTGCTGGACGCGGTGGCCGCGGCGGTCATCAACGCTTTGCTCCACCTGTTCCAGGGCTGAGGTAGACCGACATGGCTGAAACTGCGAAATGGTACGTGGTCCACACGTATTCCGGATACGAGAACACGGTGGCCAGCACAATTACCAAGCATGTCGATAACCGCAATCTGCGCGACCTGATCCAGCAGGTCGAAATTCCCATGGAAACCGTGACCGAGATCACCGACAACGGACCCAAGACCGTGGAGCGCAAGACGTTCCCCGGCTATGTGCTGGTGAAGATGATCCTGACCGACGAGACCTGGCACATCGTCCGGAACATCCGGGGCGTCACCGGGTTTGTCGGCTCCGGCAACAAGGCCATCCCCCTGACCGACGAAGAGATCCGGGCGATGGGCATGGAAAAACGCGAAGTTACCGTGGGCTATAACGTTGGCGACAGCGTGAAAATCGCAGGCGGGGCGCTTTCGTCCTTCCTGGGTGTGGTGGAAGAGGTCGATGTGGACCGGGAGAAGGTCCGCGTGGTCGTGTCCATGTTTGGCCGGGAGACCCCGGTGGAGCTGGACCTGGACCAGGTGGAGCTGATCCAGGAGGACTGACCCCAGCCGCCCCAAAACAACTGAGTTTGAAATTATTAAGGAGGTATTCCTCGTGGCACCTGCTAAAAAGAAGAAAATCACCGGCTATGTGAAGCTGCAGATCCCCGCCGGCAAGGCGACTCCCGCGCCCCCCGTCGGCCCCGCCCTGGGCCAGCACGGTGTGAACATCGCCGCGTTCACCAAAGAGTTCAACGAGCGCACCAAGAAGGACGTGGGCATGATCATCCCGGTCATCATCACCGTCTACGCTGACCGCTCCTTCACCTTTGTGACCAAGACGCCCCCCGCCGCCGTCCTCATCAAGAAGGCGTGCAACATCGAGACCGGCTCCGGCGTGCCCAACAAGACCAAGGTCGCTACCATCAGCAAGGCCGATGTGCAGAAGATCGCCGAGACCAAGATGCCCGACCTGAACGCCGCCTCTCTGGAGGCCGCCATGTCCATGATCGCCGGCACCGCCCGTTCCATGGGCGTCGTCGTGGGCGACTAAGGAGGTATGTGATCTATGGGTAAGAAATATAACGACAGCCTGAAGCTGATTGAAAAAGGCAATCTTTACGATACCAACGAGGCTCTGGACCTGGTCTGCAAGACCGCCAAGGCCAAGTTCGACGAGACTGTCGAGCTGCACCTGAAGCTGGGTGTCGATGGCCGTCACGCCGACCAGCAGGTCCGCGGCGCCATCGTGCTGCCCAACGGCACCGGCAAGAGCGTCCGCGTGCTGGTCTTTGCCAAGGACGCCCAGGCCGACGCCGCCCGGGAGGCCGGCGCGGACTACGTGGGCGACATGGACCTGGTGGAGAAGATCCAGAAAGAGAACTGGTTCGACTTCGACGTGGTCATCGCCACCCCCGACATGATGCGTTTCGTGGGACGTCTGGGCCGTCTGCTGGGTCCCAAGGGCCTGATGCCCTCCCCCAAGTCCGGAACCGTCACCCCCGACGCCGCCAAGGCCGTCCGGGACGCGAAGGCCGGTAAGGTCGAGTACCGTCTGGACAAGACCAACATCATCCACTGCCCCATCGGCAAGGTCTCCTTCGGCACCGAGAAGCTCCAGGAGAACTTCGACGCCCTGGTGGGCGCGGTCATCAAGGCCAAGCCCGCCGCCGCCCGCGGCCAGTATATCCGCACCTGCACCGTGGCCTCTACCATGGGCCCCGGCGTCCGGGTGAACCCCGCCAAGCTGGGCTGATTTCGCTCATTTTGGCAAAAATCATGGCGGAACGGGTTGACAAAACCCGTTCTGCCATGCTATACTATCAGTTGCGTTCAAAGACAGCAGGTTCGTGAGATCAATGGCTTGTCCGCCTGCCGAGAGTGCATCAAGACATCCCTGTTTTGCTGCTTACTGTCCTCCTGTCTTTCGACGCGGAGGATTTTCTTTTTGTGAGGTGAAATCAATCATGCCTAACGCAAAGGTTTTGGAGTCCAAGAAGGCCGTCGTCGCCGCCCTGGAGGATCAGCTCAAGAGCGCCCAGTCCGGCGTCCTGGTGGATTACTCCGGCATCACCGTGGAGCAGGATACCGAGCTGCGCAACATCGCCCGTCAGGCCGGTGTTTCCTACGCTGTGGTGAAGAACACCATGGTGCGCCGCGCGCTGGACGACGCGGGCCTGTCCGCCCTGGACGACGTGCTGCACGGCAACACGTCTCTGGCCACCGGTACTGAGGACCCCATCGCTCCCATCAAGGTCATCGCCGACTACGCCAAGAAGATGGGCGACGACAAGTTCCACATCAAGGCCGCTTTCATGGAAGGCAAGGTGCTGTCTGACGCCGAGATCGCGCAGATGTCCACGCTGTCCTCCAAGAAGGACCTGCAGGCACAGGTCATGGGTACCCTGTTGGCTCCCATCTCCAGCCTGGCCGCTGTCATCGCCGCCATCGCCGAGAGCAAGGGCGGCTCCGCCGAGGAGGCCCCCGCTGCCGAATAATTCGGCCCAATCCCGCCGGGAATCCCGGCACCTACTTTACAATTTACTCTATTTAGGAGGTAATTACCATGTCTGAGAAGATCAATGCTATCGTTGAAGAAGTAAAGGCTCTGTCCGTCCTGGAGCTGTCCGAGCTGGTCAAGGCTCTGGAGGAGACCTTCGGTGTCTCCGCCGCCGCCATGGCTGCCCCCGCCGCTGGCGCTGCCGCTGCCGAGCCTGTGGAAGAGAAGGCCGAGTTCGACGTCGTCCTGGCTGGTCTGGCTGACCCCAAGTCCAAGATCAAGGTCATCAAGGCTGTCCGCGAGATCACCGGTCTGGGCCTGGCCGACGCCAAGGCCGCTGTCGAGAACGCTCCCACCACTCTGAAAGAGGCCGCTTCCAAGGAAGATGCCGACGCTCTGAAGGAGAAGGTCGAGGCTGTCGGCGGCAAGGTCGAGCTGAAGTAAGTTTCCTTCATTTGAACCCAAAAGGGCGGCTGCCAACCGGCAGCCGCCCTTTTTTGCGTTTTTCGGGAATTTGCAATGCTTATTCCACAGATTTCAGCGATTCCGCCATGTCGATGGCCCGAATTTTCCGCCGCAGGACCAGGTCGGTGACCACTGTGAACAGGATGACCATACCCACCGTGAGCAGGAAGCTGACGGGTTTGATGAGGGTCTTGAAATAGACCATATCCACCTGAATTTGCGAAATGACAAAGGCGTGGAGAGCCACCCCCAGCGGCAGGCCGCAGCAAATACCCATCAGGGAGAGGATAAAGTTCTCCCGGAACACGTAGGCTCCCGTCTCGTTGGCGTGGAACCCCAGCACCTTGATGGTGGCGATCTCTCTGGCCCGCTCGGAGATGTTGATGTTGCCCAGGTTGAACAGCACCACGAAGGCCAGCGCACCGGCGCAGGCCAGCACCAGAATCACCACATAGTTCAGACTGTTCATCATGTTGTCGATGGCGGTGCGGGTGTCCGACACCACCGAGACGTTAGAGACTGCGTCCTGGCCGGAGAAGGAGGCGGCGATGCTGTGCTCGTCCACGTCCTCGTTCAGCCGCAGTACCAGCGTTTCCGGCTCGCAGTCCTCGCCAAAAACGGCGGCGTAGGTCTCACCGGTCATGTAGACGTAGTTGTAGACATAGTTTTCCACCAGGCCGACCACAGTGGCCTCCCACCGGGTGCTGTCGTTGACGGTGAGGGTCACGGTGTCGCCCACTTCCACACCGGCCAGGGTGGCCAGCTTCTGCGTGATGAGGACCTCACCCGTTCCCGGATAGGCCACAGTCTCGCCGTCCAGGTGCAGGTCAAAGAGCTGGGTGATGGAATCGTCGTCCGAGGCGACGTAGTATACCGTCTTGGTGGCCTCGCTGCCGGTCAGGTCGCCGGACCACATCCGGGCCACCGCCTGGGTCTCGATTTGGTCGCCGCAATTTTCCTCCGTCCAGTCCAGGTCGTCCTGGGTAATGGGGTCGTCGTAGGTGACGGTCAGGTCGTACTTCTGGATGTCGTCGTACTGGTAGTTGGCAATATCGGCAATAGAGTCGTTGATGCCAAACCCGGTCAGCACCAGGGCGGTACATCCCGCGATCCCCAAAATCATCATGAACATCCGCTTCTTGAAGCGGAAGATGTTCCGCAGGGTCACTTTATGCAGGAATTTCAGGCGCGACCACAGCGGGGTGAAACGCTCCAGGAAGATGCGCTTGCCCGCCGCGGGGGCCTCCGGGCGGATGAGGTCGGCGGGGGTGCTCTCCATAGTACGGCGGCAGGCGAACCAGGTGGTTCCGGCGGAGCAGAGCAGCGACGCCGCCATGGAGATCGCCAGCAGCGAGTAGTCGTACACAAAGAGGAAGCCCTTGATGTTGTAAATCATCTGATAGGCTTTCCAAATGACGAAGGGGAACAGGCACCCGCCCAGGAAGAAGCCCAGCAGACAGCCCAGTGCCGCCGCCGTGCCGGAATAGAGCAAGTATTTGGTCAGGATGGCGCCGCGGCTATAGCCCATGGCGCGCATGGTGCCGATTTGGGTGCGGTCATCGTCTACCATCCGAGTCGTGGTGGTGGAGCAGACCAGCGCCGCGATTAGGAAGAAGAACACCGGGAATACCCCAGCCAGCCGGTCCACGATCTGGGAGTCGCTCTCGAAGGTGACGTATCCGCTGTTGGTGCTGCGGTCCAGCACGTACAGCTCCACGTCCTCCAGGTCAGCCAGCTCTTTCCGGGCATCGGCCAGCTCCTGCTCCGCGTCGGCGATCTCCTGGTCGAACTCGGCCACGCCGTCCTCGTATCCCGCCAGCCCGTCCTGGTACTCCGCCAGCCCATCGGCGTACTCCGCCTCGCCGTCCTCGTATTCGGCCAGACCGTCCTCATACTCCGCCCAACTGTCGGCCAGGGTCTGCACTCCCTCGTTGTAGCTGTCCAGCCCCTCATAATAGGCCGCAATGCCCGCCTCAAACTCCTCCAGGGAGGCTTTCGCGCTGTCCAGCTTGTTTTGCTGGGTGATTTTCTGGGTGTTCAGCTCCGCCACCCCGGCGTTGTACTGGCTCCAGCCCTCTTTCAGCGCGGCGCGGAGGGTGTCCAGCTGGGCCTCGCTGTCGTCCAGGGTGGCCTTGGCTGCGTCCAACACGGCCTTCTGGGTGTCCAGTTCTTCGCTGGCGGCGTCCAGCTGGGCCTTGCCCTCTGCCAGCGCGGCGGCGGAAGCTTCCAGCGTCTGGCGGGTCTCGTCCAGCTGCTGGGCGGTCTGTATCATCTCGGCGGCTGCCGCCGCCTGGGCCTCGTATTGGGTCAGCCCCGCCTCATAGGCCGCCAGATTTTCCTCGTATTCGGCAAGGGCGGCCTCATATTGCTCGGTGCCCGCCTGCCACTGGGCCAGCGCGGCAGCGTACTCCTCGGAGTCCGGGTCCATTAGGGCCAGCGCTTCCTCCAGCGCATCCAGTTGGGTCTTGGTGTCCTCCAGCGTCGCTTTTGCCTCGTCCAGCGCGGCGGCGGTGGACTCCAGGG
>JAJPXY010000027.1:0-7467 GCA_021205205.1 Clostridiales bacterium | reverse complement strand
GCGGCGGCGGTGGACTCCAGGGCTTGGCGGGTGGCTTCCAGCGCATCGCCGGCGTTCAGTGCCTCGTCCAGCGTCATGCCTGCGGCGGATTCAAACTGCTCCAGCGCGGCCTCGTACTGGGCCAGCCCTTCCTCGTAGGCGGCCTGATTTTCAGCGTACTCGGTGAGAGAGGCGATGTACTGGTCATAACCCTCCTGCCACTGGGCCAGTCCCTCCTCGTACTGTTCTGTGCCCTCGTCCAGCTGGCTCTCGCCGTCGGCGAGGGTCGCCTCCAGCGCCTCTAACTGGGCCTTGCTGTCGGCCAGGGTGGCCTCGCCCTCAGCGATGGCCGCGTCCAGAGCGTCCTGTCCCTCGTTGTAGGCGTCCCACCCGGCGGCCAGGGCGCTCTCCCAGGAGGTGTAGCCGCTCTGAATGGACGCCGCGCCCTCGTCCAGCTGCGTTTTCGCGTCGTCTAGTTCCTGCTTCGCGTCGGCAAGCTCTGCCTCGCCGTCCTCCAGCTCCTGGAGGGCGTCGGCCAGGGTCACTTTTGCCTCGTCCAGCTCGGCCCTGGCGTCCTCCAACTGAACGCGGGCGTCCTCTAACTCCGCCCAGGCGTCGGCCAGTTCTTCCTCCGCTTCGGCCTTTTTGTCCGCCAGCTCCTGCTCTCCGTCGGCGATCTCCTGTTCTGCGTCGGCGATGGTGCTATCCACCCGCCGCTGCACCGATTGGGTGGCGGCGGCCTCCACGTCGTCGGAGAGGGAGTCGATGGCGTCGTCATATTCGTCGCTGTAAAGCTCCAGGTCCTCCGTGTAGGTGACGTAGATCTCCATATAGTATTCGCTGGCGAAGCCCTCCGGCTCCAACAGCACAAAGCCGGTGATGCTGCCGTTGCCCAGGGAGGTGGTGCCGCGGGAGGTGTCCAGGTACAGGGGCGTCCGGCAGATGCCCACGAGGGTGTACTCCGTATAGGCAAAGTCCTCCAGGGTGTCCTCGTCGTTGCAGTCCTCCAGGGAGATGGTCTGACCGATCATGTCCTCGGTGAAGCACCGGGAGTCCCCCAGGACTTCGTTCCCGGCCTGGGGCAGTTCCCCGGCGATCAGCTCCGGCACGTTGATACCGTCGTTCAGGGCCTGGGCCCGGTAGACCAGGGTGTCCGCGTCCTGCTGCCAAATGAAGTCGGCGTAGTAAGACCCCACGGCGTACTCCACGCCGTCCACCTGGGCCACAGCCTCCACGTCGTCATCGTCAAAGCCCCAGGTGGAGAGCAGCCGCAGGTCGAACAGGTTGGAGCTTTCGATGTAGTCGGTGAACACCGCCGTCATGGCCGGACGGGTCAGCCTTAACCCGGCAAAGAAGGCCACCCCCAGCAGGATGATGAGGACGATGGAAATGTACCGCCCGATGCTGCCGGTGATGCTCCGCCGGATGTTTTTTCGCAGTGCCTTCGTCATGGCTTCACCACTCGATCTGTTCCACTGGGATGACGTGGTCGTTGCGGCGGGTGGAGTGGATGGTACCGCTCTTGACCCGGATGATGCGGTCCGCCATGGCGGACAGGGCGCTGTTGTGGGTAATGATGACCACGGTCATGCCGTCCCGGCGGCAGCTGTCCTGGAGCAGCTTGAGGATGGACTTGCCGGTCTCGTAGTCCAGCGCGCCGGTGGGTTCGTCGCACAGCAGCAGCTTGGGCCGCTTGGCCAGCGCCCGGGCGATGGAGACCCGCTGCTGTTCGCCGCCGGAGAGCTGGGCGGGGAAGTTGTCCATCCGCTCCTCCAGCCCTACGGCCCGGAGGACCTGTTGGGCGGGGAGGGGGTCCTTGCACAGCTGGGCGGCGATCTCCACGTTTTCCAGGGCGGTCAGGTTGGGGATGAGATTATAAAACTGGAACACGAAGCCGATGTCGTACCGGCGGTAATTCTCCAGCTGGCTGCGGCTGAAGCCGCCGATGTCCACCCCGTCCATAATGACCTTGCCGCTGGTCAGGGCGTCCATGCCCCCCAGGATGTTCAACAGGGTGGTCTTGCCCGCCCCGGACTCGCCCACAATGACGCAGACCTCCCCCTTTTCGATCTCAAAGCTGACATTGCTCAGAGCCTTGACCTCGACCGAGCCGGTCTTGTAAATTTTGGTTACGTCTTCAAAGCGGACAAAAGCGCTCATAGCGGTTCCCCCTTTATTTCGTAAACTTCATTATAACAAAATGTGTTGTTCCTTTCCTAAACAGTTTGTAAATACCCCTGAAAAACCCTGCTACACACGCGGACAGAAAGCCGGCCCAAATAAATCGATTAACTGGGTAAAATGATAAAACTGGGCTTGAAATAACGGGTGGTTTCGTGTATATTTATCTTAGAGCGAAACGAGCGCGGCGGGGCGACTGCGCACACGCGGCCCTCTCCGCCCCTCCGGCGGGTGCTGCCGGAGCAAACTGTGATTTTCAGGAGGATTTGTTATGGGTAATTCGACAATCGGAGCAAAAGAGGCCATTCTGGCCGGGAAAACCGCGCTGGGTCTTGAGTTTGGCTCCACCCGCATCAAGGCTGTGCTGGTCGGCCCGGACAACAGCCCCATCGCCTCCGGCGCCCACGACTGGGAGAACCGGCTGGAAAACGGCATCTGGACCTACTCGCTGGAGGACATCTGGACGGGCCTCCAGGATGCCTACGCCCAGCTGGCCCAGGACGTGACGGCGCAGTACGGCGTGGGGCTGGAGACCATCGGCGCCATCGGCTTCAGCGCCATGATGCACGGCTACATGGCCTTTGACAAGGCGGGGAACCTGCTGGTGCCCTTCCGCACCTGGCGCAACACCATCACCGGCCCCGCCGCCAAGGAGCTGACCGAGCTGTTCCAGTTCAACATCCCCCAGCGGTGGAGCATCGCCCACCTCTATCAGGCCATCCTGAACGGGGAGGAACACGTCCCCCAGGTGGACTTCTTCACCACTCTGGACGGCTACATTCACTGGCAGCTCACCGGCCAGAAGGTGCTGGGCGTGGGCGAAGCCTCCGGTATGTTCCCCATCGACAGTGATACCTGCGACTTCAACCAGCGGATGATCGGCCAGTTCGACGAGCTGGTGGCGGACAAGGGCTATCCCTGGAAGCTGCGGGACCTGCTGCCCAAGGTGCTCAACGCCGGGGAGCCTGCGGGCGTCCTGACCGAGGAGGGGGCCAAGCTGCTGGATGTCTCCGGCAAGCTCAAGGCCGGTATCCCGCTCTGCCCGCCGGAGGGCGACGCCGGCACCGGTATGGCTGCCACCAACAGCGTCAAGCAGCGCACCGGCAACGTCTCCGCCGGTACCTCCGTGTTCTCCATGGTGGTGCTGGAGAAGCCCCTGAGCAAGCCCTATCCCGAAATCGACCTGGTGACCACTCCCGACGGCAGCGCCGTGGCCATGGTCCACTGCAACAACTGTACCTCCGACCTGAACGCCTGGGTGAACCTCTTCAAGGAGTTTGCCGAGAGCTTCGGCATCGAGGTGGACATGACCAAGCTCTTTGGCACCCTCTACAACAAGGCCCTGGAGGGCGACCCGGACTGCGGCGGGCTGCTGGCCTATAACTACTTCTCCGGCGAGACCATCACCGGCTTCGAGGAGGGCCGCCCCCTGTTTGTCCGCCAGCCGGACAGCAAGTTCAACCTGGCCAACTTCATGCGGGTGCATCTGCTGACCTCCCTGGGGGCCATCAAGGTGGGCAACGACATTTTGAGCAACGAGAACGTCCGCATCGACCGCATCACCGGCCACGGCGGCCTGTTCAAGACCCCTGTGGTGGGACAGAAGCTGCTGGCTGCCGCGCTGAACGCCCCCGTCTCCGTCATGGAGACTGCCGGAGAGGGCGGCGCGTGGGGCATGGCCCTGTTGGCCGCTTATATGATGAACAAGACCGAAGGGCAGTCCCTCTCTGACTTCCTGGACAGCCAGGTCTTTGGCGGCAACACCGGCGTTACCCTGGAACCCGACCCCGCCGACGTGGAGGGCTTCAACACCTTTATTCAGCGGTACACCGGCTGCCTGCCCATCGAGCGGGCCGCAGTGGACAACCTGCGGTAAGCCATGAGACAACTGCGAGGGTATCCGTCTGTCCAAATCACGCCCAAGGCCGAGCGGGCTGTCAAGCGGGGCCACCCCTGGGTCTACGCCGGGGAGATCAAGTCCACCAGCGGGTCGCCGGAAAACGGCGGCCTGGTGGACGTGTTCGCCGGGACGGCCTACATGGGCACCGGGTTCTACAACGGCAACAGCAAAATCACCGTTCGGCTGTTGAGCCGGAACGCCAACGACCGATTTGACGCGGCCTTCTGGCGGCGGCGGGTGGAGTACGCCGTCCGCTACCGCCAGACGGTCATGCCGGGGGCTGACTTCCAATGCTGCCGCCTGATTCACGGTCAGGCCGACCAGATGCCCGGCCTGACCGTGGACCGGTACGGGGAACTGCTCTCCGTCCAGGTGCTGAGCCTGGGCATGGAGCGGGTGCAGGATATGGTCTTTCAGGCCCTGTACCAGGTCCTCACCGACCTGGGGGAGGACATCCGCGGCATTTTCCTCCGCAACGACGTGTCTATCCGGGAGCTGGAGGGGATGGAGCAGCAAAAGGGCTGGTATCCGCTCCCCGGCTTGCCCACGCCTGAGAGCGCCGTCACCGAAATCACGGAGAACGGCGTGCGCTACCTGGTGGACGTGGAAAACGGCCAGAAAACCGGCTTTTTCCTGGACCAGAAGTACAACCGCCAGGCGGCGGCCCGGCTGGCAAAGGGCAAGCGGGTTCTGGACTGCTTCACCCACACCGGTTCCTTCGGCCTCAACGCCGCCCTGGCGGGGGCGGAACACGTCCACAGTGTGGACATCTCCGCCAGTGCCATCGAAATGGCCCGGGCCAACGCCCAACGCAACGGCCTGACCAACATCGACTTCGAGGTGGCGGATGTGTTCGACCTGCTGACCCGCCTGGGGGAGGAGAAGCGCCACGACTACGACTACATCATCCTGGACCCGCCGGCCTTCACCAAGAGCCGGGACACGGTGGAGGACGCCACCCGTGGCTACAAGGAGATCAACCGCCGGGCCATGAAGCTGCTGCCCCGGGGCGGCTACCTGGCCACCTGCTCCTGCTCCCACTTCATGACACAGGAGCGGTTCGAGGGGATGCTGCGCGCCGCCGCCTGGGACGCGGCGGTGTCTCTGCGGCAGATCGAGCAGCGCCAACAGGCCCCCGACCACCCCATCCTCTGGAACGTACCGGAGACGGACTATCTGAAATTCTACCTGTTTCAGGTGGTATAAAAGCGCAAAAAAGGAACCGCGTCACAGCAAAGTGGCACGGTTCCTTTTGGTTTGGCAGTTTATTTGGCGAACCGGGCGAACAGCCCGCCCTTTTTGTAAGGCTCCGCCGTTACGGACAGCACCCGGTACCCTGTCTTGTCGATGGCGGCCCGAAGCTGGTCCTCCGGGATGTCCGCCTCGGTCAAAATCACCGTCTCCCCCTTGCTGTGGGAGGAGGTGACCTTTTTCACGGGGAAGGCCCCGCGGACGGCGTCGTTCACATGGCTCTCGCACATCCCGCACATCATTCCGTCAATTTTTAGCGTCAGCTTTGTCATTTTGCAATCCTCCGTTGTTTTTTATCGGCTGGGCGATAGGCGTTATTGCCCCTCGCCGCGCAGCTCCTTTCGGTACGCCTCCGACTGCTCCAGCAGTTCCCCGGCGCTTTTCAGCAGGGCGGGGGTGACTACGCTGCCGCCGGTCAGTCGGGCCAGCTCCTCCCGCCGCCGCTGGGGTGTCAGCCGCTCCACGTCGGTGTAGGTGCGGCCGTCCCGCTCCCCCTTCTCCACGGAGAAGTGTACGTCGGCCATGGCCGCGATTTGGGGCAGATGGGTGACGGCGAGCACCTGCTTGTGGCGGGCCACGTCGGCCATCTTCCGGGCCACCTTGGAGGCCGCCCGGCCGGAGACGCCGGTATCCACCTCGTCAAAAACCAGGGTGGTGATGGACTCGTTCTCCGCCAGCACGTTTTTCAGGGCCAACATGATGCGGGACAACTCGCCGCCGGAGGCGATTTTGTGGATGGGCTTCAAATCCTCGCCCACGTTGGCGGACATCAGGAACTGTACCTGGTCCATGCCCGTTTCGTCCATGTGGAAGGAGCCTTCCTTGGGGGAGAACTGCACCTGGAACCGCACCTTGGGCATATCCAGGTCGGCCAGCTCCTTTTGAATCCGCTGCTCCAGAGAGCGGGCGCACTCCTTCCGGGCCGCGGTCAGCTTCTTGCCCCGGGCGGCGGCCTCCCGCAGCGCGCCCACCAGCTGCCGGGTCAGATGCTCGATGCGGTCGCTGGAATATTGAATGGTCTCCAGCTCCTGCTTGGAGCGCTCCAGATAGGCCAGCATTTCCTCCACCGTCGCCCCGTACTTCTTCCGCAGCCGATAAATCAGGTCCAGACGGCTTTCCAGCTCGTCCAGTTCGCTGGGCGAGATGTCCAGCCCCTCCTTTTTTTCCTGCACCCGGTCCGCCGCGTCGGTCAGGCTGTAGCGCAGCTCGGAGAGGCTTTCGCCCAGGCCGGCCAGCTCCTGGCTGTACCGTCCACCGGCCCGCAGGGCCTCCTCTGCGGTCTCCACCAGGGAGATGGCTCCGTCCCGGTCGTCGCCGCCGTAGAGGGCGTAATACGCCGTGTCGATGGCGTCCATCAGCTTCCCGGCGTTGCGGAGCAGATTCCGCCGCTCGGTCAGCTCCTTGTCCTCGCCGGGCTTCAGGTTGGCCCGCTCCAGCTCGTCGATTTGGTAGGTCAGCGAGTCGATGCGCCGGGCCTTCTCCGCCTCGTCCATCTGGAGGGCGCTGATTTGTTTCTTCAGCGCGGCGACCTGGTGATACGCCCGCTGGAACTCCGCCAGCAGGTGAGAGGTCTCCCCGTAGCTGTCCAGATAGGAGAGATGACATTCCGGGTCCAGCAGCTGCTGGCCGTCGTGCTGGCCGTGGATGTTCAGCAGCTGCCGCCCCAGCTCACGCAGCTGGGCCAGCGGTACCGGACGGCCGTTCAGGCGGCAGAGGTTTTTTCCGTCCAGGCGCAGCTCCCGCTGCAACAGCAGGTTGCCCTCCTCGTCCGGCCATACGCCGTTTTCCGCGAACCAGTCCAGGTTCGGCAGTTCCGTAAAGGTGGCGCTGACCAGCGCAGATCTTGCCCCGGTGCGAATCAGGTCCCGGGAGGTGCGCCCGCCCAAAACCGTGCCAATGGCGTCTACCACGATGGACTTGCCTGCGCCGGTCTCGCCGGTCAGGGCGTTAAATCCCCTGTCGAACTGAATTTCCGCCGACTCGATGACGGCGATATTCTCGATGTGCAGCACAGAAAGCATGGTCGTACCCTCAAACAGAACGCTGTGGCGATATTAGAACCTTTGTTCTATGATACCACTGCGGCCTGCGTTTTGTCAATCCCCAAATGTGGCCGCCCACGGAAATCAATTTTGTAGCCAACGCTTGTGAAAGGT